>JBAGRP010000001.1:1563235-1875882 GCA_036924855.1 Nitrobacteraceae bacterium AZCC 2146 | reverse complement strand
AGCAGCGCGGGTGAGCAGACGGGAACGAGAACGTCCGGAAACAATTCGTCGGCGCCGACGCCGTCCCAGCCGGTGACCATTTCCAGTTCGATGCGGGGCTGCTTCTTGTCGTAGGTGCGGCCGGGCAGGCGGCCGACCCGCAGCGCGATGTCGATCCTGTCATTGGCGAGATCGACCGGTTCGATCGAGGTGACGATCCGCAGATCGATATCGCTGCGCGCCTCGGTGAAGGCATGCAGCCGCGACATGATCCACGTCGAGGCCAGGGTGGGGAGCACCGAGATCACCAGCGTTTTCGATTTGGATTTCTGCTGCAGCTGCGACGTCGCGCGCTCGATCTGGTCGAGCACGTCGCGCACCACCTGAAACAGCTCGTCGCCGGCCGGTGTCAGCGCGATCTGCCGCGTCCGACGCACGAATAACGGGAATTTCAGATAGGCCTCGAGGCTCTTGATCTGCCGGCTGATGGCGCCTTGCGTCAGCTGCAGCTCCTTTGCCGCTTCGCTGAACGACATGTGCCGCGCCGCCGCCTCGAAGCCGCGCAGGCTGGTCATCGGCGGCAGCTTGCGTTTCAGGGCCTCTTTCATCGCGTATCCGGTATCTGGCTTGAGCGGCCCCTTCATATATGAGAAAAAGTAATGTGTATGCGCATTTTAGTCGTTTGTCGGCTTGCGCTCCGCCACCTTAGCGTCCTGCTGCCACCCCAAGACGGAAAGCCAATCGATGAGCACGATATCGACCACGACACGAACCCCGGCGCGCGTTGCCGTCGTTGGCTTAGGGCCGATCGGCACCAAGGTCGTCGAGGCGCTGGACCAGGGCATTGCGGGCATGGTTCTGGTGGCGGTCTCGGTGCAAAATCCGGAGAAGCATCAGGCTTTTCTGGCCAAGCTCAGCACCGCACCTGCGATCCTGCCGATCGATGGTCTTTCCGATATTGCCGACATCGTCATCGAATGCGCGCCGAGCAAGCTGCTGCCATCGATCGTGGCGCCCTTCGTCAGCCAGGGAAAGACGGCGATCGTTCTCAGCGCAGGCGCACTGCTGGAGCATGAAGAGCTGATCGAGCTTGCCCGACAGCATAGCGGTCAGATCGTGGTGCCAACCGGCGCGCTGATCGGCCTGGATGCGATGACCGCAGCGGCGGAAGGCAAGATCCATTCGGTGCGCATGGTGACGCGCAAGCCGGTCAACGGCCTCGCCGGCGCGCCCTACATTGTCGAGAACAACATCGACATCGAGAGTATTACCGAGCCGCTGAAGATTTTCGACGGCACCGCGCGCGAGGCCGCCAAGGGCTTCCCGGCCAATCTCAACGTCGCCGTGGCGCTGTCGCTGGCCGGCGCCGGGGCGGACCAGACCAAGCTGCAAATCTGGGCCGATCCCGCGCTGACACGCAATGTGCATCGCGTCGAGGTGGAGTCCGATTCCGCGCGCTTCTCGATGACCATCGAGAATATCCCGTCGGAGAATCCCAAGACCGGGCGGATCACCGCGCTGTCCGTCATCGCCTATCTGCGCAAGCAGCATGCGGCGCTGCGCGTCGGCACCTGAACGGCAGCGCCGACGAAACTCACCTGAACAGATCAAACGAAGGAAGCATGAGCATGCCAAGCCAGTTGATGTCGCGTTCGGTCTTCAGGAATTTGCTTGTCGCCGCCACGGCGGCGGGGATCGCGCTGGCACCGTCTTTGGCCGCGGCACAGGCTCAGGACGTCATCCGCTTCGGCGCGCCGCTGCCGCTCACCGGCGGCCTCGCGCCGGAAGCGCTGAAGGCTCAGCAGGGCTATGAGGTCTGGGCCGAGCAGGTCAACAAGTCAGGTGGCATCAAGGTCGGTGACCGCAAGCTCAGGATCGAGATGGTCTATGTCGACTATCAGTCGAACACGCCGCGGGCGGTGCAGGCCGCCGAGGGCTTGATCACGCAGGAGAAGGTCGACTTTCTGTTTTCGCCGCACGGTTCGGGTGCTGCCAAGGCAGCGAGCATCGTCTCGGAAAAATACAAGATCCCGACCGTGGCCGCGACCGCGTCATCGCCTCAGGTGTTTGATCAGAAGCCGCGCTATCTGTTCGGCACCTACACGCCGAACGCGACGTTGCTGGAGCCGCTGTTCAAGGTGGTCCGGGACAAAGCCGCCTCGGTGAAGAAGGTTGCAATCTACGCGCGCAACGACTTGTTTCCGTTGGCGCTCGCCCAGGAAATGGAGCAGGTCGCCAAGGCCAACGGCATGGAGATCGTCTCCAACGAGAAATTCTCCATCAATGCGCTCGACCACGCCTCCGCATTGTCGGTCATGAAGAGTCTCGCGCCAGACTGGATCTTCATCGCCGGCTACAGCAACG
The DNA here is from genome assembly GCA_036924855.1 of Nitrobacteraceae bacterium AZCC 2146. Lineage (NCBI taxonomy): Bacteria > Pseudomonadati > Pseudomonadota > Alphaproteobacteria > Hyphomicrobiales > Nitrobacteraceae > Nitrobacteraceae bacterium AZCC 2146. The sequence goes on along the minus strand of JBAGRP010000001.1, from coordinate 1,873,539 downwards.
ACAACATCCTGATCCGCAAGCAGATGATCGATCAGCGGATCGAAGCCCCGGTGGTGACGATGCTGACCGGACCATCGTTTCCGGAATTCGTCGAGGCTGTCGGCATTGCCGGTTCGGAAAACATCACCGGCGCGGCCTGGTGGGATGCCGCATCGCGCTATCCTTCTGACGACGTGTTCGGATCCAGCGAAGGTTATCTGAAAGCCTTCAAGGACAAGTTCGGCCACAACCCGGACTACGGCAGCGCCTCCTACACCGTCGCGGCGGTTACCATGCAGATGGCGATCGAGAGCGCGGGAACGCTGGACAAGGAAAAGGTCCGCGATGCCCTGGCGAAGCTGAGTGTCCGGACCTTTTTCGGCCCGATCAAGTTCAATGCCAGCGGCCAGGCGGATTCCTATTCACCGCCGGTGTTCCAGCTGCGCGACGGCAAGACCGTGGTGCTGTCGCCGCCGGCGACCAAGCAGGGCGAGTTGCGTATCGGCGTGAAGTAAGCGGCGTCAGGAACTTACCTGTCCCGGTCGATGCGCTGCGCGGTCTCGATGCCTTGGGTGCGCGCCAGCTTGGCCAGGTCGCAGCCTTCGCAATAACGGGAATCCTTGAAGTCGATCCAGTTGTGGGCAAAGACGCGCTCATTGGGGATGTCGTAGCGGACCTGCAGCACACGGACCAGAATGCGCCATGCGGCGATCTGCGCCTCGGTCACCGGCCGCCGCACATTGGGATAGTTGCCGACGAATTCCACGCCGATCGAACTGTCGTTATCGACTTGCTGGAATGTCGATGAATTGTCGATGAACTTGTTGTCGTTGCGGTTGCCGTCGCGCAGGTGGTTGGGCACGGCGAATTCGGCCACTGCCCAATACACCGTGCCGTCGGTCTCGACCCAGATGGTGGTGCCGCGGCGGTTCGGCCGCTCCATTTGCGCCAGCGCGCCGCGATAGGCCGAGCCGGCCGAGCCTTCGCTCTGGTGCACGACGATATTGCGCCATTCGCGGGCCAGCGCGAGATCGCCCCAGGGCGTCAGCCAGACGATGTTGAGACCGGGAATATCGGGCGTTCCGCGCGCGCGGGCGGCAGCCTCAAAGCTGGACGGCGTCTGCGCCGCCAGCGGGCCGGCAGCGCACGTCAGCAGCAGAGCCAGGACGACGCGGAAGTTCATGCTCCTCGATCCGAAAGCGTGGCGTCACGCTTTCAGCAGCCTAGCTTAGCTTTTCCCGAAGTCAAAGCACGCGGCGCCGTCCCATACTCCTCCGATCGGGTGCAACCTGCACGCGTAGTCCTCTGTCAGTTGAAATAGTCGGGCAGCACGAAGCCGGCATAGAACTTGTCGTTGCGGATCGCGTTCTTGAACGTGTCCGACTTGTAGGCGTCGGCGATGTCCTTGGCCCACGGCGCGTCAACGTTGCCGCGCTTGACCGCGACGACGTTGCTGTAAGGCGTCGTCATCTTCTCTAGCGCAAAGGCTTCGGTCAGCTTCAGCCCGCTGTAGATCGCGAAATTGCCCTGCACGGCGGCAAAATCCACATCGTCCAGCGCGCGCGGCGCCTGCGCGTTCTCCAGCGGGACGATCTTGATGCCGCTCGGATTCTTGACCACGTCGAGTTCGGTGACGTCCACCGGGTTGCTGTCCTTGATGTCGATCCAGCCGAGGTCGCGCAGGATCTTCAGCGCCCGCTGCAGATTGACCGGATCGTTCGGCACCACCACCGTCATGCCCGCCTTCACCGCCGAAGCCTTGGCATGCTTCTTTGAATACAGCCCCATTGGCGGCGTCGGCACCGCGATGATGCCGGCAAGGTCGGTCTTCTGGCGTTCGTTGTAGGCATTCAGAAACACCGTGTGCTGCATGACGTTGGCATCGATGTCGTTGCGGAACACCGCAGTATTGGCTTCAAGTCCGGTGCTGAACTCGAAGTATTTGACCGTGTAGCCTTTCTTCTTCAGCTCCGGTTCGACGCCGGCCTTGAAGCCGTCGATGTAGGGCCCGGGCACGAAACCGATCTTGATCTCGGTTTTCGGCGCGGTCTGTGCGTTTGCATCTTTACTGCCGAGAGCGACCAACGCCAAAAAGGCCGCGGCGATGACGGGGAGGGCGTTCTTCATTTTATTTATCTTTCAGGGGTAGTTAGTTGAACAGGCCGTGCTTATTTCGGCGCCCAGATCTTGGCATCCGCGGCATCGACTTTGACCGGGATCAGGCCTTCGGCAAAAAACGCGTTGGCGATGCGCTGCTGCTCGGACAGGCCTTGCGTAGTCACGGCGCCGACCTGATAGGAACGGTGGCTGTTGGCCTCCTCGACGGTGGCGGCTTCGATGCCCCACAGGCCCGCCAGCAACGTCGCAGCGTCCTTCGGATGCGCCTTGACCCATTTGCCGGTCTCGTCGAGTTTTCGGTAGATCACGTTCAGCACGTCGCCACGGCGGTCGGCGAACGCGGCCGACGACAAATAATATCGCTTGTAGCTGGCGAGCCCGTTGCCGCCGTCGGTCAGCACGCGGGCATTGGATGCGCGCTGTGCGCTGGTGAGGAACGGGTCCCACGCCACCCAGGCATCGACATTGCCGCCGACAAAGGCGATGCGGCCGTCGGCGGGCGGCAGATAGGCCGGCGAAATATCCTTGAAGCTGAGGCCGGCCTTGCCGAGCGCGGCGAGCAGCAGGAAATGGCTGCCGGCGCCCTTGGTGACCGCGACCTTCTTGCCCTTGAGATCGGCGACCGTCTTGATCGGCGATTCCGCCGAAACCAGAATCGCCTGCGCCGAGGGCGAGGCCGACTCCTCGGCGATATAAGCGAGCTTCGCGCCGGCGGCCTGCGCGAACAGCGGCACGGTGTCGGCGACATCGGCGCCGAAATCGACATTGCCGGTGTTGATGGCCTCGAGCAGCGGCAGGCCGCTTGAGAATTCGTGCCAGCTGACGCGAACGCCGAGCGGCGCCAGTGCCTTCTCCAATTCGCCGTTGGTCTTCAGCACGGCGGTGAGCGTCGAGGATTTCTGGTAGCCGATCCGGATCGTGTCGTTTGCCCCCGGCGTCTGCGCGCAGGCGAAATGGATCGACAGGATGGATGCCATGGCAGCGAGTTGAAGAGCGGCGAGACGCTTGAACATGAAGGTGATTCCGGACGGGTGAATTAACTTCGCGCACGAAAATCGGCAGCGATATCCGAATTTGCAGATGTTCAGAAGCTAGCCTCCGGCGTGTTGCAGTCAATGGAACGGCTAACCGTAGTTGCTGTTAGGACAATGCAAGCCTGCTGCAAGACGCCGGTCGCGCAGCCGAAACATTCTCCGGCGAAATAAGCGTCGCCCGGCGCGCTGATGCCGCGCGCAAATATTCAGGAGATGAAGTTGCTCCCGCAGGCAAGCTGTAGATCGAAAACGTTGCGGAGGTGCCGTCGCCTTTGAAAGCACAATCTTGCGGATCGGGCGTAGCGTTTGCTCTGTTGCAGCCATTGCGCTGCGTTGGCCATCATTCACGGAGCAAGACACCATGTCTCAATCCCGACGCAATATCCTCGCCTGCCTGTCAGCAGCGTTGCTGATCTCGGCCGGCATCGCTGCATCGCCAGTCGATGCGCAGGAGTTGAAGGAAGTCCGTATTGGATTCCAGAAGGCCGGCATCTTTCCCGCCGTCAAGCAGCGCCGCACCCTGGAGAATGCGTTGAAGGCGCGCGGCATCGAGGTGAAGTGGGTCGAGTTCCAGTTCGGTCCGCCGATCCTGGAAGCGATCAACACCGGCAATGTCGACTTCGGTTACACCGGCGACGCGCCGCCGATCTTCGCGCAGGCCGCGCGCGCAAATCTTCTGTATGTCGCGGCGCTGCCGTCCGCCGGCGCCAACGAAGCAATCATCGTGCCGGAAAATTCGCCGATCAAGACGCTTGCCGACCTCAAGGGCAAGAAGATCGGCTTCGCCAAGGGATCGAGCGCGCACAATACGACGGTGGCGGCTTTGGAAAAGGCGGGGATTGCCTACGCCGACATCACGCCGGTGACCCTCGGTCCTGCCGACGCGGTCGTGGCTTTCGCCGGCGGAAATCTCGACGCCTGGACGATCTGGGATCCCTATCTGGCGCTGGCTGAAAAGGGCAAGGTCCGCGTGATTGCGTCCGCCAAGGACGTGCATGAAGCCAACGCGTTCTTCCTCGCCAACCGCGATTTCACCGGCAAGCATGCCGACATCGTCGCACTGCTGAACCAGACTTTTGCGCAGGAATCGAAATGGGCGAGCGAGCATCGCCCCGAGATTGTGCAGAGCCTGCATGAGGCGACGGGCGTGGACAGCGAAGCGCTGACGCGGGCGGTGAACCGTTCGCTGTTTCTGGTGACGCCGGTGACCGACAAGGTGGTGGCCACCCAGCAGGCGACGGCCGACCGCTTCTTCAAGCTCGGCCTGATCCCGAAGCCGATCCAGGTGAAGGACATCGTCTGGACCTGGACGCCGGGATCTTGATGCGCGGCTGTCGTCCCTGCGACAACGGGGACGACAGCACGCGTGCCAACCGTGCGTCAGTAGCGCATCTGTTCGAGATCAGCGATCAGGCCGGGTCCGGTCGGATGCCATCCGAGCTTCCTCTGCGTTTGCGCACTTGAAGCCGGCATGTCCAGAGCGATGAACGGTGCGAGCCACCCGAAATGACCGGCCGCCTCGTCGGGAGACATGGCGACCACCGGTACCTTCAGGCCTCGGCCGATGACCTCGGCAATATCCCGCGCCGGGATGCCTTCTTCAGCGACGGCGTTATACCTTGCGCCGGCTTCGCGCTTCTCCAGTGCCAGCCGATACAGACGGGCGACATCGATGACGTGTCCCGCGGGCCAGCGGTTGACGCCGTCGCCTACATAGGCGGACGCGCCTTTGGCGCGCGCGATGTCGACCAACGGGCTGACGAAGCCTTGCCTGAGCGTGTTGTGGACCTGGGGAAGGCGAACCACCGACACGTTGACACCAGTTGCTGCCACCGCAATTCCTGCCAGTTCCGAGGCCTTCCGCGGATGCGGATGATCGGCATTGAAGACGTCTTCGGTTGCAAGTTGGCCCGGCACGGTGCTCCCGATTCCGGTGCCGGATGTGATGACCAGCGGGCGGTCCGATCCGGCGAGCGCGGCGCCCATGGCCTCGATGACGCGCCGATCCTTCTCGCAATTCGCCACGAAATTCGAGAAGTCGTGGTCGAAGGCGCAGTGGATCACGCCGTCTGCTTTTTCTGCGCCGCTGCGCAGGCTGTCGGGGTGTTCAAGAGTCCCGTGATGCGGTTCGGCGCCGGCGCTGATGAGGGATTGGGCTCCTGCATCCGACCGCGTCAGGCCGATGACCTGGTGGCCGGCATTGATGAGTTCCGGGACGATGGCTGAACCGATGAAGCCGGTGGCGCCGGTGACGAATACGCGCATGGGAAGTCTCCAGTGTTGTCTGGACACCGATATCGGCTATGCTTTCATCCTATTAAAGTAGTGACTTTATCATGGTATAATGACCAACAGGATCGCCATGCCGACCGACCACAATCTGCTGGGAAATTATTTGAAGGATCGCCGCAGCCGGCTTGATCCGGCCGCTTTCGGTTTTCCGGCGGGGCGCCGACGGACGCCGGGGCTGCGCCGGGAGGAGGTCGCCCAGCGCTCCAACATCAGCCCCACCTGGTACACGTGGCTCGAACAGGGACGGGGCGGCGCGCCCTCGGCGGATGTGTTGAACCGGATCGCCGCCGGTTTGATGCTGACCGAGCCCGAACGCCAGCACATGTTCATGCTGGCGCTGGGGCACCCACCCGAGGTTCGTTACAAGCCCGCCGAAGGCGTCACGCCGCGTCTGCAGCGCCTGCTCGATGCGTTCGAGGTCAGCCCCGCTTTGATCAGGACAGCCACCTGGGACGTCGTCGCATGGAATCGCGCGGCGGCGGTGGTGTTGACTGACTACGGCGCGCTGCCGCCGGAGCAGCGTAATATCTTGCGCCTCATGTTCGGCAATCCGCGGGTCCGCGCCGCGCAGCAGGATTGGGAAAGCGTGACCCGTTTCGTGGTCGGCGCATTCCGGGCCGATGCGGCGCGTGCCGGCGCCGTGTCCGAAGTCAGCCAGCTCGTGGACGAGCTCTGCAAGCTCAGCCCGGAATTCGAAGCGCTGTGGCGCGACAACGACGTGCATGCGCACGGCGAGGGGGTGAAGAATCTCCGGCATCCCGTGCTGGGTCCGATCGCGATGGAATACTCGGCCTTCGCCGTCGATGGTCGCCCCGACCTCAGCATGACCGTCTACAACCCCGCGACGAGTTCCGATGCCGACCGCGTTCGTGCGCTGATCGCCTCGAAGGCGGAGATGGTAACGAGCCCGGCGGGAGGCGATTAACGCTGCAATACCGCCTCTTTCGGTGCTCTTGTCCCCTCCAGGGCGCCGCCAGCGCATGAATTTCTTCTTTTGTGCAGTGCGGTTGAAATGTCCGGCAAAATCAGTAGGTTGCCCCTCGCGGCGCCGGCCTCGACGCAGGCCGGCCCCGTTCTTCACATCTGCGCAGAAATATCATCCTATGAACGCTCCCGTGCCCAAGCCGACCGGAGCGCCCGTGCCATCCATCGATCCGCAGGGGCGTGCCATCATTTCCTTCGATGGCGTCAGCAAGATTTTCCCGTCGCGCAGCGAATCCGCTGAGGTTGTCGCAGTCGATAACATTGACCTCAAGGTCCCCGAAGGCGCCATCGTCGGCGTGATCGGCAAGAGCGGCGCAGGCAAGTCGACTCTTATCCGGCTGATCAACGGGCTGGAGCAGCCGACCACAGGCCATGTCCACGTCGATGGCCTCGACATCGGCGCGCTCGATGAGCGCGCCCTGCGGCAGGCGCGCCGTTCGATCGGCATGATCTTCCAGCATTTCAATCTGCTGTCGTCGCGCACCGCCTTCGACAACATCGCGCTGCCTCTGGAAATCGCCGGCACCGCCCGCAAGGACATTCCGGGGATCGTCGAGCCGCTGCTGGCGATGGTGGGACTCTCCGACAAGCGCGATCGCTACCCGGCTGAATTGTCCGGCGGCCAGAAGCAGCGCGTCGGCATCGCGCGTGCGCTCGCCACCAAGCCAAAAGTGCTGCTGTCCGATGAAGCCACTTCGGCGCTCGATCCGGAAACCACCAGCCAGATCCTGACGCTGCTGAAGCAGATCAATGCCGAACTCAATCTGACTATCCTGTTCATCACACACGAAATGTCGGTGGTGAAAAAGCTCGCCGATCGCGTCGCCGTGATGGAAGGCGGCCGCATCGTCGAGCAGGGCACCACCTACGAGATCTTCGCCAACCCGCGCCACGAGACCACGAAGAAGTTCGTCGGTTCGGTCACCGGCGGCAATGTGCCGGACTGGCTGCGCGACAAGCTGAAGCCTGACTATCAGCCCGGGCGCAGCGCAGTGCTGCGCATCGCCTTCACCGGCGCCGATGCCGATCAACCGGTGCTGTCGCGGCTGACGCGCGGCTACGGCGTCGATTTCAATATCCTGCACGGCCAGGTCGAGACCGTCGCCGGGCATCCGTTTGGCACGCTGATCGTCTCGGTCGCAGCCGATCCGGATCTGCTCGGCAAACTGATCGGCGAATTGACCGCGAGCCGCAACACCGTGGAGCATCTCGGCTATGACGCCTGAACTCTTGCAGTTGATCGCCTGGTCGACACTCGATACCCTCACCATGGTGGCGCTGGCCGGCGTGTTCGGAACGCTGTTCGGCCTGCCGCTCGGAATTTTCCTGGCCACCAGCCGCGCCAATGAATTGTTTCCGGCGCCGACCGCGAATCGTCTGCTTGGCCTCGTCGTCAATGCCACGCGCTCGACGCCGTTCATCATCCTCGTCGTCGCCATCGTGCCGCTGACGCGCCTGATCGCGGGCACTTCGATCGGCACCCGCGCCGCCGTGGTGCCTTTGACCATCGCGGCGATCCCGTTCATCGCCAGGGTCATCGAAGGCGCGATCCGCGAAGTCGATCAGGGTCTGGTGGAAGCCGCACGCGCCTTTGGCGCCAGCCCCTTGCAGATCGTGCAGAAGGTGCTGCTGCCCGAAGCGTTGCCGGCGGTGACGCTGGCCTTGACGCTCGCGACCGTCAGCCTGATCGGCTATTCAGCCATGGTCGGCGCGGTCGGCGGCGGCGGGCTCGGCGATCTCGGCATCCGCTACGGCTACCAGCGCTTCATGCCGGAGGTGATGGCCACCGTCGTCATCGTGCTGATCGTGCTGGTGCAGGGCGTGCAGACCATCGGCGACGTCATCTCGCGCCGTCTCGACAAACGCAACCGCCATTCGTGAGCGGCCTCCGCTCGCAACAAACCAGACTCACTCATTTCAGGAATCGATCATGTCGCTACGTCATCTCGCTCTATCCGCCTTCGCGGTGCTCGCTCTCGCCGGCACTGCCCACGCCGAGACCATCAAGGTCGGCGTCACCCCGGGGCCGCATGCGCAGGTCATGGAGGCCGTGAAGCCGATCGCCGCGAAGAAGGGCCTCGACATCCAGATAGTCGAATTCTCCGACTATGTGGTGCCCAACGCGGCGCTGGAAGCCGGCGATCTGCAGGCCAATTCGTTCCAGCACCAGCCTTATCTCGACAACCAGGTCGCCGACCGCAAGTTCAAGATCGAGTCCGTCGGCAGCACCGTGAATTTCCCGATGGGCGTCTATTCGAAGAAATACAAGTCCTGGGATGCGATTCCCGCGGGCGCCTCGCTGTCGATCCCCAACGATCCCACCAATGGCGGCCGCGTGCTGCTGTTGCTGCGCGACAAGGGCGTGCTGAAGCTGAAGGACGGTGTCGGCTTCAAGCCGAGCATCGCGGATATCACCGAGAACACCAAGAAGCTGAAGATCGTCGAGATCGACGCCGCCCAGACCCCGCGCACCCTCGACGATGTCGATGCCGCCGCGGTCAACACCAATTACGCCACGCAAGCCGGCCTCGATCCGGTCAAGGACGCGATCCTGCGCGAGGATCCCAAGGGGCCCTATGCCAATGTCATCGCGGTGCGCTCCGCCGACAAGGACAAGCCCTGGGTCAAGATCCTCGTGGAGAGCTACCAGTCTCCGGAAATCCGCGATTTTATCACGACCAAATTCAAGGGCGCAGTGCTGCCGGCCTGGTGAGGGCGATAATCCAAGCGGTGCGCGTATCTAATTGAAATAGCAGGAGAATATTGATTTTAGTGCCGATTTTCTAATCGGCGAATGCGTTCCGGAATATTCCGGTGGGACGTCCGCCATCGGGCAGGGGATGTCGCGCCGGATGAGGTTGAGGCCCATCCCGCGACGTGATACCTGATCGCCAGCGCGGGTGTAGCTCAATGGTAGAGCAGCAGCCTTCCAAGCTGAATACGAGGGTTCGATTCCCTCCACCCGCTCCAAGCAATTTCAATGGCTTAGCACGGATTTTCCGATTTCATTCTGACAATCATTCCGACAATCAGGCTGAACACCGTTCCAATTTTTGCCAGTGTTATCAGTCCCGGGGACGACGTTGTCGCCGTGATGCCTGCGATCAGTTCACTGCACCAACCTCTACCGCTCTTTCGCTTCCGTTCTTGCGCAATCACCGCCGATCGCCGTCGGTTAACACAAAGATGACGGCACGCGATTTCAGCGCAGCAACTAAGGATTGAGAGGGCGCGCATAGCGTCTTATCTCCCAAAGCTGCTCGGCAATCGTCCGGATCAATGACGTCGGCGTGATCAATGATGACGAGGCGCTGAAGTCCACGTTATGTGACGACCGGGGCGCAGCGAACTCGTAGGATGTCGCCGCCAATTAGAGAAGTCACGATTTGCGCCAGTTCGAAATGTCACCCGATGGGGAGCAGGATAGCCGCCTTTCCTTTGCTGGGGATTGACTTCTTGGTACCGAGAGGGCGGCGCGTGAAGCTTGCAGATCGCGCAACGCGAGGCCCGGGTGTCCATCTATCCGACCTTGAACATGTGGTTCTTCTGGCCACGCCGGCGCGGTGAGGCGGCGCTGGGCATGTATTCGGTGGGAAAGTAGTCGGACGAGCTCCGCAGGAATCAGCGCTGCAACTTGTCTAGTGTAATTGGCAGATCGCGCACGCGTTTTCCGGTCGCGTGGTAGATCGCATTGGCGATCGCCGCGGCGACGCCGACGAGACCAATCTCACCCAAACCCTTGATGCCGAGCGGATTGACGATGTTATCCTGCTCCTCGACGAAGATCACCTTGATGTCGTGGACGTCGGCATTTACCGGGACATGGTATTCGGCGATGTTGGCGTTCATGATGCGGCCGAACTTGTGATCGATCAGCGTCTCCTCGTGCAGCGCCACTCCGATACCCCACACCACGCCGCCCATGACCTGGCTGTGCGCGGTCTTGGTGTTCAGGATACGCCCGGCTGCGACCGCGCTGACGATGCGGGTGACGCGGATGACGCCGAGCTGTTCGTCCACCTTCACTTCGGCGAAGAGCGCCGAATGCGTGTTGTGCGCATGCTTGCCGTCATTGGCAAAGTTGGTGGATTTTTCCTGTTCGATTCGGTCGACTGCGCCGTGCCGCATCACATCTGCGATCGATATCGCGCGCGAAGCATCTTGCCGGCTCACAAGCCTGCCGTCCGCAAGCGCGACCTCGTCGCGTGTTGCATTCGCGAGCGGCGAACCCGGCACTCTCTTCGCCAGACGCAGCAATTCCTCGCGGATTGCGTTGCATGTCGTCACGATCCCGTTCGACACTGAGGCGGCGATCCATGATCCACCTTCCACTGGCGATTGCGGCAATGTCGAGTCGCCAAGCTTGATGCTGATGTTGTCGAGCGGCAGTCCGAGCGCGTCGGCCGCGACCTGCGCCATGATGGTGTAGGTGCCCGTGCCGATATCCGACGTCGCGCATGCCACCTCAGCGTGACCGTTCGCGGTCAGCACGATCCGGACGGTGATCGGCACCTGCAACGCTTCCCAGACGCCCGTCGCCATGCCCCAGCCGACCAGCTCGCTGCCGTCGCGCATCGAGCGGGGCTCGTGGTTGCGCTTATCCCAACCAAACATTTCCGCGCCTTGGCGGTAGCATTCGCGCAAATTCTTGCTGCTGAACGGCAAGTCGCCGTTGTTCTGGTCGCGATCCGAGTAACACTGCAGACGCAGTTCCAGCGGGTCGATCTTGAGTGCAACCGCGAGTTCGTCCATCGCGGATTCGAGCGCATAGACACCAGTCGTAGCGCTGGGACCGCGCATGTCGCACGATGTCGGAAGATCGAGCCGCGCGAGCTTGTGCGTGTACTTCGCGTTGGCGGATTTGTAGAGCAAGCCGGACCACGTGGTCTCATTCCGATAGAAGTCTTCGTATTGCGACGTCACCGTGATCGCTTCGTGCGTGATCGTATCGAGCATTCCACCAGCAGTCGCGCCCAGCTCGATCCGTTGGATCATGGCGGGCCGGTAGCCAAGCGAATACATCTGCTGACGCGTCAAAACGAGACGGACTGAGCGCTCCAGCGCGCGTGCCGCCAGCACGGCCAGGACCACTTGATATTGCGGACGCAGCCCTGAGCCGAATGCCCCGCCAACAAAGGGCGACATGACGCGCACATCGTCCGGCTTCATGTCGAATATGCTGCACACATAGCGCTGCACGTTCTGCACGCCCTGGGTCTTGTCATAGACCGTCAGCTTGCCGCCGCCGTCCCACGTCACTGTCGAAGCAAACGGTTCCATGGGATTGTGATGCTCGATCGGGACGTAATACTCGCCTTGGTGGCGCACATCGGCCGCGGCAAAGGCCTTTGCTGCATTGCCCCGCGGTTTCGCCGGCTCCGGCAATGCGAAGGCCGCTTCACGCTGACGATACAGGTCCGTGACGTGCGCTTCCTGTTCGTATTCCACGCGCACCAGCGAGGCGGCGAAGCGCGCGATCTCCCACTCCTCCGCGAGCACAAGCGCAACCGGTTGTCCGCTGAATATGATCCTGCCGTCATAAAGCGGCCGGAACGGCGTGCCCTCTGGCGCCACATCGTCTTTGTAGGCGTGATCAGTATCGGCCATGCGCGGACGTTTTTCGTGCGTCAGCACATCGATTACGCCCTCGACGCGCAGCGCCTCGCTCGCATCGATACGCGCGATGCGTCCTTTGGCGATGGTCGATTCGACGACGAAAGCGTGGACGAGGCCTGGCACGTTGAATTCGGCGGCGTATTTCGCCCCGCCGGTCACCTTGGCATGTCCATCGATGCGGGAGGTCGCGGTACCGATGTAAGGCGTCATTGGCTTGCTCACTTGGCTCTTTTGTTCGGCTGCGATGGCGGCAAGCGGCGCGGCGTCTGCGCCTCGGCCGTGTCCGAGCGCTCCAAGCGCAACAGCGCCCTGCAGGACGCTGCGGCGGCTGATGTCGCCTGCACGCGGAGGGTCGGGAGAACTCTGAATTGGGCCATCGCGCCCTCACACGATCTTCTTGCTGGATTGCGACTGCGGCGTGCCATTCGCGGCTTGCGTCAGCGCGCGCACTGCAGCGCGGCGCGCCAGTTCGATCTTGAAGGTGTTGTGGGCAAAGCCCTTGGCGTCACGCAGCAGCACATCCGCGGCGCGCCTGAAAGTCTCGGGGCTTGCAGCCTGACCATTCAAGGCCGCTTCGGCTGCGGAATCTCGCCACGGCTTGTGCGCGACGCCGCCGAGTGCGAACCTCGCTTGGCGAATGGTGCGGCCATCCATCTCAAGTCCGACCGCGACCGACACCAGCGCGAAGGCGTAGGAGAGGCGGTCGCGGATTTTGAGGTAAGTGTAGTTCTTGATGAAGCCTTGCGCGGGCAGTTCGATCGCGGTGATGATTTCATCGCGGTCCAGATTAGTGTCGCGCTGCGGTGTGTCGCCGGGGAGCCGGTGGAAGTCCGCAATGGCAATCGCGCGTTCACCGGTGGGCCCCGCAACATGAACCGTCGCCTCCAGGGCCGCCAGCGCCACGCACATGTCGGATGGGTGCGTGGCGATGCAGGCCTCGCTCGTGCCGAGGATCGCATGCCCCCGGTTGATGCCATTGATGGCGGAGCAGCCGCTGCCGGGTACACGCTTGTTGCACGGCGTCACCGTGTCATAGAAGTAAGCACAGCGCGTCCGTTGCAGCAGATTTCCACCGGTCGAGGCCATGTTGCGCAATTGTTGCGAGGCACCGGCCCGGATTGCGCTGGAAACGACCGGATAGCGCTGCTCGATCAGCGGGTGGTAGGAGAGGTCGCTGTTCGGCACGAGCGCGCCGATGCGCACACCGCCGCCGGCTGTTTCCTCAACGGTCTTGAGCGGCAGGCGTGTGATGTCGATCAGCCGGGTCGGGCGCTCGACATCCTCTTTCATCAGGTCGAGCAGGTTGGTGCCGCCCGCGATAAATTTGGCGGCCGGGTCGGCGCCGATCTGCCGCACCGCGTCGGCAACGTCGTTTGCGCGCGAATACTGGAAATTGATCATGACTTACCCCCCATCACGGTCATTGCCTGCTTGATCGCTGCAACAATGTTGGGATAGGCGGCACAGCGGCAGAGGTTGCCGCTCATCAGCTCGCGGATTTCGTCGTCGGTCTTCGCCTTGCCTTCGGCGATCAGCCCTGCCGCCGAGCAAATCTGTCCCGGTGTGCAATAGCCGCACTGGAAGGCGTCGTGGTCGATGAAGGCCTGTTGCAGCGGATGCAGGGCATCGCGGGTCGCAAGGCCTTCGATCGTGGTCACTTCGGCGCCGTCCTTCATGACCATCAGCGTCAGGCATGAATTGACGCGGCGACCATCAACCAGCACGGTGCATGCGCCGCACTGGCCGTGATCGCAGCCCTTTTTCGTGCCGGTTAGGTCGAGATGGTCACGCAGCGCGTCAAGCAAAGTCGTCCAGGGCGCAACTGTGAATTGCTTTTCCGTGCCGTTGACGACCAATGCTACTGAAATTTTGTCCGGGGCCTGCGCCTCCGTATTTTTTTGCGCCATCTGCTTCCCCCGCACGCGTCGAAGAGAGCCACGCACCGCCCCCGGCACAAGGCGATAAGCCCAGGTTCCAAGTCTTGACTCACAATGCAAGGTCCCGGCGTTTGGTTCCAATGACTTCAGGGCCAGATGCAAACGTTTTTTGAGGCCAGATATCCGGGCCAGGCATGCACAATGACGAATAAAGCCGGTGATCGACGCGACTTGCCGGCGAAAGCAGACCGCATTGAGTGTCAAAACGCTGACAGGAAGCCGTAAAATCTTCAACACGCCGGACACGGTTGCCCCAAGCAGCGCTTTCTCCATGGCTGGTTGCGAGCGCCAGTATTGCGGCGGCGCGACGGTTGACGCGCCGAGCTGGGCTGCGGCGTGCCACGGCCGGCGCGGATCGTTGAGCATGCCGCGCGCAAGCGCGACCGCCGCACAGCATCATTCCCGTTGGTAATATTATAATATACGATGGTTTGTATTGACATCGTCGAAGAAATTTCGATCGAGAGTCGCAAATGGGACCGACAGCCCCGTTTTCGCAGGGCACAGTGGTGCCGGGGCTGGATTAAAGCTCATCCAAAAGCAGATCGAACACGCAGCGTAAGCTCTCGTGACGCAAGCGAGCGTCTCGCGAAATGGCTTTCGCTTGAGAAAGGTGATGACGCCGTGAGTGAAAGCGAAATGAAAGTCGCACTGAACGAAACGAATGTATTCGGGATGCCGCTGTTGGGATTCCCGAAGATCGCGTTGCCTGGCGTGAGCTTCGAGCTTGCCGAGCAGGGCTTCGCCCGCGCACGGGAAGGCTGCGAGAAGATGAAGGTCGCGTCAGAGGCGATGACGGAAGCGCTGCGCGAGACGTATTCGAGCAACGCCAGAAGCACGACCGACTACGGGCTCAAGGTGCTCGAAATCTCAAACGCCAATGCCGCCTCCGCGATCGATTTCTTCGTCCATCTCTTGGGCAGCAAGTCAGTTGCGGATGTCTTTACCTTATCCGCGTCGCAAGCGCGCAAGACATTCGACATCGCATCCGACCAGAACAAGGAATTGTGGGCCATTGCCCAGAAGCTTGCCACGGAAACGGGTGAGCCGATCAGAGATCACTTCGCCAAGGTTCTCCACAAAGCCAGCTAAAAAGCGGCGCCCAATTCACGTCGAGGATTCGTTCAGGAGGGATCCGGTCGGTTGGAATAAGCCCAGCAACGAGCATGCTACCCTATGCTCGATCAAACAAAGGCGCAGGTGCGCGATGCCCCCAAGTAACCGCACCGACAAGAGGCGCAATCCAACCGGCCGGTGCTTTGCCGCAAAAAACAGCAAGTACCATTTCAAGGGAGGGTCACATGGGTATGGTCATGGTCAAATGTCCGCAAAGCGGACGCGCGATCCCCACCGGCATCAAGACAGATCGCGAGAGCTTTAGACGCAGCGCGGTGTTCTTCTCGCGCACCCATTGCCCGACCTGCTGCACCGATCACGCTTGGTTCGCGCGGGAAGCCTGGGTCCACGAGCCGAGCGTCCGGACGCGGCGTCGCGGCGCGGGCTCCCCGGCCTGACCGTCGACGCAGATCATCGATGATCGCGATGGGGGACACCATGGCGCGCATGGAAATCTCAACTGAAACGTCCACCTGGCTGCTGCAGGCCAAGGACTTTCTTGAAGAAGCACGACGGCTAAAGCCGGGCTCTGCGCGCAACGAGCTGCGTCAGACGGCGAAGGTGCTGCGCGAGCTTGCGAAGCTCGAGGCGAAGTCTGTATCCGCTCTGGACCTTGATTGGCGGCAGAGAACCTGATGGGCGGAGAATCCGCTATTCCCGCCCGGCGCAGCCGGGTTTGAGTTCAGCACCGTCTTCGCCGGCTTCATTGAAGGGGACGATGGGGTTTTCCCGAAACAACGCAACGGTCAGTTGCAGCGCGGATGGGTAGGCGGTCGCGCGGACGCGCGCTCACACAGCATCGCCCGAGTCAATTTCCGAGATGCGCACATTAACGGGCGGAACCGCCGCGCGAGATCGGGCCGTGTTCAACGAGAAGATCTCGTCGACTTCGAGACGCATGGTGTCGTGGCATTCGCACGCTGCCGCCGCGAGCCGCGATCGGTCGATCTCGATCCGGCCTCGTCGATCAGACCTGATAGCTCCGGAGGCGCGCAGATTGCGCATCAGGAGCGTCACCGTCGTTCGTCGCACACCGAGTATTTGCGACAACGCCTGCTGGGTGAGCGGGACTACGTCGTGGTCGATGCGGTCGCGAAACTGGAGCAGCCAGCGAGCCATGCGGGCTTCGACCGGGTGCAGCGCATTGCAGGCTGAGCCGAGTTGGAACTGTATCAGCATCGCCCTGACGTGATTCTGGACCAGGTGCCGGATCGCCGGACTCCGGTTGAAAGCGGCGTGAAAGCGCGATGCAGGAATCCGCAAGGCGGTGCCCGCCGCACGAACGACCGCGGTAATGGCTGAAGGTGACGGCCCGAGCACTGAAAGAATGCCTACTGCCCCCTCGCGCCCGACTGCGGCGGTGGCAACCGTCTGTCCGTCCGCCATGTCGATCATCAGCGAGATGGCGCCGCTATGAGGGAAGAAGACATGCTCGATCTGGTCACCCGCTCGCGAAAGGACCGCGTCTGGATCGAGCGCGACCATCTCTAACTCGGGCCCCAGCAGATCGAGGTCCGATGACGGCAGTGCTGCAAGAAGGCGGTTACCAATTCCGCCGGGAGGCCTCACTGAAGGGAGCCCGCGATGAGGTATTCGCGGCCTTCTCCATTTGGAGCGTCGCGGAACGCCGGTCTTAACATACGTTTAAATCTGCTCGCTCTACGCGCTCCGAGATCAAACTCACTTAGGGACGCTTTCACTCTCAACAACAAAACTCCAAACGCTCGGCCACGAAGTGGATTTCTGCTCGCAGCATCGTGAAGAGTTAGATGCAAATGGGTTGCCGGACGCAACAACAAAATGCGCATGGGTAACACCGTAGTAGTGCGGAACGCTGGGTTCCAATTTCCGGCGCACGGCAAACGACGGAAGCGGACGAGACCCATCGGTGTGCGCGCCCATTGAAGATGTAAGGCTCACCGCAGCCAAAGATACCAAGAGACCATATCGGGCCAAGTAGGGATTCCTTCTACATGGCTCGGCGAGATGTTTTTCGCCGCGCAGAGACTTTAGGCGCGATGTCCGCTCGTGGCACCTTTTCGGACATGGCGCGATGTCCAACTTGAGTCCGCTATGCGCAGCAAAGCGGACGTTACCGACCACTCTGAATTTATGGGTTCACGTCCTTAGGCCACTAAGCTCGTGTCCAAGCCCTCCGCATCGTCAGCGACGAACAGTGCGATGGTGCGCTGAAATTTAATCACTCTGCGTGACCGGCGAAGCATGGTTTGCGTAAAACGCTTTGGCATCTTCGCTAAAGGCGATGCCAGAGGATCGCTTGGTATAAAGCATGTGGCCTCCACGATAGAGTTTGAGTGAGACCCGATCACGGATGGCCTCGGGCAGATGGTCGACCACATATTTGCTGACGGCATAGGGCGTCACGAGATCGCTGTAGCCTTGGGCGATCATCACACGAAACGACGGATTGATCGCGAGAAGCTGGCGGAGATCGTCGGTTGCGCTCGCTTGCGAGCGGCCGCCGCGTCCCCAGTCCCATTTTCCGTTGATATCGCCGGCCAGCAGCGTGTAGGTCATCTCGGTCCTGAACCCGAGCTCGTCGCGTGCGTAAGACGCGAAGGCTCCGCCATAGGCGCGCGTGAATCCATCCAGCACCGGATCGTCGTTTCGAGGCGCGTTCGACTCCGGGAACGGATCGGGAGCGGCGAATGCTGCATCGTATCGGCTTATGACGTCCTGGGTGTCTTCGCGCAGATGCTTGATGAACTCGTCGCGGACGAATCCGCGCGTTCTGCGGACGGTCTCGATTGGCAATCCCGTCTGCTGCGCGACGCGAAGAAAAAACTCGTCCGCTTTGGTGCCGGTGGGAGCCGGGCCGGCCAAGGTCGTAAGAAACTCGCCCATTGCAAATTGTTCTGCAGATCGGACCGCATCCTTCGAGAAGGTATTCTTGCGCTCAAGCTCTGCCGCCGCCAGGGACGGAAACTGCAATGCGGCGCCCAGGGCGAACCGGTCGGCGCCGAAAAGCAGGCGGGCTTCAAGCAGTGGGGAAAGCATCACGATCCCTGACGTGACGATCCCCTGGTCCTGTTGCAGCACGTTCGCGACCTTGACGGCGCGAAGGCCGCCGTAACTCTCCCCGAGCAAATATTTTGGCGAGGACATCCGCCCGGTATGCGCCAGATAGAGCGCGATCGCCTTGGCGATCGCCTGCGCATCCTGCTGCACCCCGTAGAAATCCTTGGCATTGTCCGGTTTTGTGGTGCGGCTCCAGCCGGTACCGATCGGATCGATCAGCACAAGATCGGTAAAGGTGAGCCACGATTGCGGATTATCGACCAACCTGGCACCGGCACCGTCGCGCTCCTTCGGGCCGAAATCCAGAATCCTTGGGCCGACCAGTCCGAGATGGAGGAATGCCGAAGCTGCGCCGGGGCCGCCATTGAACACGAATGTCACCGGGCGATCGGCTGCGGGATGCTCGACAACATAACTCGTATAGAACATTGCCGCGGATCGTTCGCCGTCTTGACCGAACAGGTTGAGCGTTCCGGCCGTGGCCTTGTAGGGAAGCGGCTTTCCGTCGATGTTTAGGGAATGCTCGACTGTCGAATCCGCGGGCAGAAGGCTCAGGACGCCCGCTCCCGCGCTATTACCTTCTCGTGGATTGGCCGGAGGTCTGTTGCCGGGGCGGCTCGGCGCATTATCTGATCGTCCATCCATATGGGACGCGTCCTGCGCCCGCCCGGCCTGCGGAAGGCTGGCAAGAACGGCCAGTACCATCAAATATCGAGGTGTCCGCATCATCATTCATTGTCCCGCGAACCGACGATCACGGTCGAGCAAAGATAATGTGATCTCGGCGAAGAGTCTGTCCGACCGCTGAAGAGATAGCATCAACTGTAGCTTGCGGCCCGCGATGATCTTGGTAGGCAAGTGAGGGCGAAATGCGACATGCGCTAAGTCAAGATGACCTAGTGGTCTGATTCATTCAGACGATTCCCAAATTGAGCGAAGCAGTTCAATCTCTCTGCATGAGAGCAGGAATTGTCGTGAACGTCACTCGAGCGGACCGCCATCGACTTGAGGCGATCGTCTCGGATCGCAGCGCGGCGCAAAAGTACGTGTGGCGGGCCAACATCATTCTTGCCACTGCCGAAGGCTGTGGTACCGCCGAGATCATGCGCCGCTCGGGCAAATCCAAGCCCGTGGTGTGGCGATGGCAGGCGCGGTTCATGGCGGAGGGGGTCGACGGGCTGACACGCGACAAAACGCGCAAGCCCGGCAAGCAGCCCCTGCCGGCCAGCACGGTCCAGAGAGTGGTCGACCTGGCGCTCGGGCCGCCGCCGGGACAAGAAACCCACTGGACCGGCCGGATGCTGGCGAAGGCCGCCGGGGTGAGCCTGCGCTCGGTGCAACGTATCCTTGAGGCCCATCAACTCGCGCCGCATCGCATCCGCACGTTCAAGCTGTCGAACGATCCGAAGTTCGCCGAGAAACTCAAAGACGTCGTCGGCCTTTACGTCGATCCTCCTGCCCATGCGGTCGTCCTCTCAGTCGACGAAAAGAGCCAGATCCAGGCGCTCGATCGCACCCAGCCAGGGTTGCCGATGAAGCCGGGTCGTGCCGGCACGATGACCCACGACTACAAACGCCATGGCACCACCACGCTGTTCGCTGCCCTCAACATCCTCGACGGCACCGTCATCGGCCGCAATATGCAGCGCCATCGCCACCAGGAGTTCATCCGATTCCTCAACACGATCGAGGAACAGGTCCCGGCAGGGAAAGTCATCCACGCCATCGTCGACAACTATGCGACCCACAAGCATCCGAAGGTACGCCAATGGCTGGCCCGGCATCCCCGTTGGACGTTCCACTTCACCCCGACCTCCGCATCGTGGCTCAATGCGGTTGAAGGCTTCTTCGCCAAGCTCACACGCCGTCGCCTGAAGCGAGGCGTGTTCCGATCCGTCGTTGACCTGCAAATTGCCATCAACCACTTCGTCGCAGAGACAAACGCCCACCCCAAACCATTCGTCTGGACCGCCGACCCAAAGCGCGTCCTCGCCGCCGTCAAACGTGGGAAACAAGCGTTAGAGTCGCTCCACTAGCACTACTTTGGCAATTTTTTAGCGGCGGCGAGTTTTTGGGATTCCCAAGAGAAGGTTTGCGTGATTCATGGGAGGTCGGCTGGCGGAGGGCCGATCTATGGACGTGGACTGGCAAGTTGATCTTGATCGCTGGCTTGCGCCGTTTGTCGCGGCGCTGCGGCACAAGACGCGGGCCCGGATGTGCCCTCTCTATGTCGCGGGTTTGATTGGTCCAGGAGACCGCAAGAGTGTTCAGCCGATGGCAGCACGCGCCAGCGGTGTCGGTTACGATCAGCTCCATCATTTCGTCGCTGCCGGAGTTTGGGACACTGCTCCACTCGAGGCTGCCCTGCTGAAGGAGGCAGATAGATTGGTTGGCGATGATGCAGGTTTTCTTGTCATAGATGATACGGCGTTGCCCAAGAAGGGACGTCACTCGATTGGCGTCGCGCCACAATATGCCTCGTCGCTCGGAAAGACTGCCAACTGTCAGTCGCTGGTTTCGCTAACGTTGGCGTCGCGGGAGGTGCCGGTGATGGTGGGCCTGCGGCTGTTCCTGCCCGAGAGTTGGACAAATGATCCTGAGCGCATGGCGCGGGCCCGTGTGCCGAAGGATAGACAGACTGCTCTGACAAAGCCGGAGATTGCCATCGAGGAGATCGACCGCGTCATCGCCTCCGGTGCGCGTTTCGGCTATGTGCTTGCCGATGCAGGGTACGGCTCCAGCGGGCCTTTCCGTCAGGCTCTGAGCGAACGCGGTCTGCTGTGGGCGGTGGGTCTGTCGCGGCGCCAGAACGTCTATCCCGCCGACATTGCCCTGATCTTCCCCGTCGCGAAGACCGGAAAGCCCCGCAAATACCACATCCCTGATCAGCCGCCGGTCTCTGCTGAAGCGTTATTGGCTGAAGGCAAATGGCAAAGGGTCAGTTGGCGGCGGGGCACCAAAGGTCGGCTGACATGTCTCTTCACTGCCCGCCGTGTCCGGGTTGCGGATGGCCATAAGCACCGGATGCTCAATAACCGTGTGCAGTGCATGCCTGGCGACGAGGTCTGGCTCGTCGGCGAGCGGCGATCGACCGGGGAGCAAAAATACTATGTGTCGAACCTGCCGGTCGATACCACCATCAAGACACTCGCGGCTACTATCAAAGCCAGATGGGTCTGTGAACAGGGCCACCAGCAGCTCAAGGAAGAGCTTGGGCTCGACCACTTCGAAGGAAGATCCTGGACCGGATTACATCGACATGCCTTGATGACGATGATCGCCTACGCCTTCCTACAGTCCCGCCGCCTTAAAGCAGCGGGACGAAAAAAAAAGAATCTCGGGACCGCCACCACAACCAAGCATGCCGGCCATCAGGCAAGCAATCCTCGACCTCTTCGCAAGACCTCCACCCCGACGATGCCCTCACTGTGACATGCTACTTGCAGATATCGCGAAGCCTAAAGTGCCAAAGTAGTGCTAGGTAGAGACCCCCAATCGACGAGGTCGGAACTCACCTTTCTGACCGAGTTTGTTGAAAAGTTCAATGAGCTCGTCTGCTGGTATGCCGTCGAGTCAGAGTTTCGATAGACCGGTTGTTCCCAACGTTCGCCTCTGGCGTCCCCCGAAGCGTCAAGAGCCTTGATCTATCAATGCCGCCGAACAATCGGCTAGAATATTTGAAGGATCTACTAAAGCTGACAATCCGGGAGAGCGACGATGGTAACTTATGTCGTGCTTGCCAACTTCACCGACCAGGGTGTCCGTAGCGCCAAGGACTCACCGAAGCGAGCAGAAGCTTTCAGAAAAATGGCCGAGACGTTTGGAGTGACTGTGAAGGAGCTCTTCTGGACGCAGGGACGGTATGATGTTGTGACAATCCTCGACGCGCCGGATGAGTTTTCCGCCACGGCGCTCAACTTGAACCTTAGTGCCTTGGGTAACGTCCGCACCGAGTCGTTGCGAGCTTTTTCGGCAGCCGATATGACCACGATTGTAGGCAAGATGCTCTGACAGTCGCGAGCACCAATTCACGCTCGCCATCGCTCGTCCGGACGATTGGCGCGATGCCATCAGGAAAATCGCGGGGAGCAGCGGCAGATTTACGCCACCCGTCGTTTTCGTCGTGGTGCGTTCTGAATACGCAAATCGCCGTCAATCGTGTTCGGCCCCATCACCTTCGGGTCGGCGCACGGCTTAGCCTGCGTGGCGCTTTCCTCGTGCGCGAGGTGTTGCCAGCGTTCAGCCTCGCCGAGCCACTTCCAACTTTCTTCCGGGAAGAACGTGGCACGTTGACGGCAGAGCAGCTCCATATGACGGCAGCGTATGAGGTCCTGCATTGCCATCTCCCTTGATTTTCTTGCCCGAATGCTACGCTTAGTTTGACGACAGCGTTATTAAATCGAGGCGGTCTTTTCATTTTTTCCCGGAAAATGGACAGTAAGTTTGACACATCGTCGCTTCGGTTCACCCCATGCACATGAAAAATCGCAGCGTCGGATTGTTATGAGCAGGTACAAGTAATCAGGTAAATGCATAAAAGAAGATCTCAGTTCAATGAGAGTACAAATGGCGTTAAGGCAGTCTATGAATTGCTGGCTCATCTTGCCACGAAGACAGCTCTAATGCTGCATTATATGAGTCTGCTTCTGTCAATTTTGCGAAGTGCCGAACGGCTCTGAAATTGTCTGCTTCTCTAATCGGCCGTTTGGGGTCAAGCACTTTCAGACTATCCACCACCATTGCAGTGTCGATGTCGCTCACGGGCTCGTGCTTCTCTTCGGAATCGGCACCAGGGCCCTTCCACCATGGGATTCGAAGACGAGGTGGAACAATCTTATCGGCGGCCTTACCGTCTTACAGACAGTAGGTCCAAGCAGACAGACGAACTCACCTCATCCATCATCCCGCGAAGGACATCATTCCACCGCTCGGTGGAGCTCGATTTTCCTCCTATCGCGTTTAATTCTGCGCGGCTCTCACGCTGCTGTAACTTCTCGGGTCCACCGGAACTCGGTGCCGTCAACCCAGATGCGGTGCATGATCACCGCCAACCGGCGCGCCAGTGCCACGATCGCCTTCTTCATCCCGCGCTGCCTGGCGATCTTCATGGCCCAGGCCTTGAGCCAGGACCACTTCGCCGAACGCACCAGCATGATCTGAGCTGCTTCGTAGAGCATCACCCGCATCATCTCGTCCCCGCATTTTGATATAGCGCCGGTTCGGTTGATCTCGCCTGATTGATATCTGGAAGGCGTCAGTCCAAACACCGCCCCGACTGCCTTGGAGTTTCGGAAGCGGGCCGGCACGTCGACGGATGCACGATAGGTCAGCGCCACCATAGGGCCTGATCCCACGTCATATTGCCCATCTCACTACGTTATTGAAAGACAAAGGTCTTTTGATTTGGATTTGATGATGACGGGCTTTTGCAGCACGCCCTGACGCGCTCGATCACATGCTGATCTTCGATATCCCGTCGTTTGATTACCCAGGGTGCGCCTGCACAATATTGCTTGGCGGGAATGACGCCGGCGCGTATCTGGCGTAGCACCGTCAGGGGGCTCAGATTGAGCATCCTGGCTGCTTCAGGCAACGTGACTTCGCCGCGCTCGGCCCATTCGCCATCCCTGTAGACCGAGATGCCGTGCGTGTTGCGGAAGCCCCGCACACGCGACTGTGTCCATCCATTCAATCGGCCTGTTCGCTTACCTGTCCGGTTGAGCATGCCGGCAATGGCTTTGTCAGGCATCAATCGCGCGCAGGCGCGGATCAATTCCACCGTCTCGGGGTCGACGGCCCACCGTGTTTGTCCCCTCCGGTTCTTTCTCACCATCAGGCGGGTATGATCGCCGCCCTGCCAATGCAACAATAAATGAACCTGGTCATCCTCGACGCAGGCTACCACCTCACGCAACACGACTCGGATGATACGCTTACGCGTGACGGCAGTGGCCGCCGGATGATGCCAAGCAGCCTCCAGGTCAGCCCCCATTTGCAGCAGACGCTTGCGCTCCTCTGCACTCAAGGTCGCCGGCCGCTGTCGAAGCAGCGCCTCCATTTCCTCCTCGAGTGCGCGTACGGCCGCAAGGGCGGCATTCCACCGCCGCTCGAGTTCGCCAGCGACCAGACGATTATCAGGGTCGACCGTGTCATACTGTCGGCGTGCCCTGGTTGCCTCGTATCGCGCCTGCTCGAGCGCCAACTCGATCTGGCGTTGTTTTTCGCCAGACTGGTGCTCGCATTGTGTGATCGCTTGGATGGCTGCTTCAACACCGAGCGGCTGCAGCAACCGCACAATCTCGGCTCCCACCGCCTCATCGACCCGCAAAGCGCCGAATGAGATACAGGGACCAGCACCGGGATTGCTCCGGGTCGCGTCACAATTATAGCGGCCGACATCGCCCTTGGTGCCATTGTAGCTAACAAGCAGCCGGCGGCCGCAATGACCACAGCGCAGCAGGCCGGCGAGCAAAGCCTCCCCCTTGCGCACCGGTCCGCGCACCATCATGCCCTTACCATTGGCGTTGTCAGCGATCAGCCGTTGATTCCTTTCAAAGTCTGCCCAGGACAAATAGCCCTCGTGATGCTCGACGAGCAAGACCGCCCAATCTGAGCGATCTTTGCGGCGGCCGCGAACGATTCGCTTGCGGCCATTTTCGATTGTCATCCGACTTCCGGTTCGGCCAAAGGCGTAAGCACCAGCATAAACAGGATTGGTGAGAAGATTGCTCACCGACGTGTAGACCGGTAGCTTCCACATCACCTGATGTTGTCCCGAGACTTTGGGGTCGATATACGGCAGCGCGATCTGGTCACCTCGAAGCGACAAAAACACTTGGCGGATGCTTTGCATCTCGGCAAACCGGGCGAAGACCAGCCCAATCGCCTCACGCACGCGCAGGTCGGGATCCATTTCGATTTTGTCGCGGCCTACTTTTACATAGCCAACGGCTACCGAGAAGAACAGCTCGCCCCGTCGTGCCTTCTGCTTCAGGGCTTCCATCGAACGGGCCCGCAGGAGCGACAGTTCGAGCTCGCTCATCGTCCCCTTCATGCCCAGCAATAGCCGGTCGTTCGGATGGCGTGGTTCATACGTTCCATCCTCATCGACGATCACCGTGCCGACCAAGCCGCAAAATTCGATCAGAGTGTGCCAGTCGCGTCCGTTGCGCGCCAGGCGCGACGCCTCGATCGAAAACACGGCACCAACGCGGCCTTCACAGATCGCTGCAAGCAGCCTCTCGAATCCCGGACGGCTGACGCCCGAACCCGAGCGACCAAGATCGTCATCAATGACTGTCACATCCGTCCAGCCGAGAGCTCGAGCACGATCAGCAAGGCCATATTGACGCCGTCGGCTCTCATGATTGTTGGCAAGCTGGTCGACGGTGGATTGCCGAATGTAGATGAAGGCGCCCCGCGCCAGATGATCAGGCGTGATCTTCATCACCTGCCTCCGTCACTGCGACGACACTGAGTATTTCCGACAAAAGCGCGCTCACCAGTGGCAATAGCTTCGCCCGCTCGGACGCTGTCATCGGTACCAGTGGCGTCTTGGGCACGAAGAGGTCGGATTGGCGCTGATATTGTTGCCGACGCGTCATGCTTGTCTCCTTCACGACGGGAATCGTCGTGCAACAAGCTTAGGCAGGTATCGAGCTCGAGACGGAGCTCACGCAGATGCGCCAGCGGCAGAAGTGGAATCTCCGTCACCACCATCGCCTCCGCCGAATCCTCCGTCATCCAGATCGGCAGCTGCGCCAGTGTGCCATCGGGCTGACGGATGGTCACAGCGACGTCGTTACCACGGCGATGGCGACTGGTCACGATGACCGTTTGCCCGTAACGGGGATGAAATCGGTAACGGATAATCGTCTCACGCAACTGATAGTGAGCATTATGAAGTTGTCGCGCCGACACCAGGCACCGTCATCAGGCGCCGGTCATACCGCGCGCATCGTTGCGGTCGGTCTTGTTGATCTGCGCCTGCAACACCGCCCGCATGTGCCGCGTCTCGACACAGATCACCGGCATGCCTACTTCGGCAAGCGCGCTGAAAAGCCATTGCGATAGCGGCCCGGCTTCCAGTCCGATCCGCTTGAAGTGGTAGGCGGGGTTCGTCAGCACCGGCAGCAGAGCTTCAGGTTCGCTTGCTACCTTCACTTCCCGCACGATCCTGCCTGTCTCATCCACAATGCAGACACTCGTCTCCTTGACCGACACGTCTAATCCGGCAAAATGGTCCATGCTGCGCTTCTCCTTCTGATGCTTGAGGCCGTACCAACGGACCTCGTTTCACCATCAGCCTGAAGCGCAGCACCCAAAAATCTTCAGCTATCCACAAGCTGGGCCGGCCGATTACCCCATCTTATCGGGCTAGATCGGAAGTGGTCGGCGCGAGCAATTCGACAACGCGTAACTGCGCGAAACATCTGTCAATTGCACTGTCCCTTCGTCGCGAAAACGCATTGCGAACTCGAAAGGGTCACACATTGTTAATGAGGTTGTTGCGAGAGAGGGCGTAACTTGAAGACAACCAAGTCGGGAGGTGGCCATGAACGACCTAATAGGCTGTCGTGATATGGAATTGTTGTGCCGCCAACGCGCTGTCGTTGATCGGGCACACAGTTGGAAATGGATTGGTGAAGCCGAGCGGTGGAAAGACCTTGCCCATGGCGAAATTGCTTCGCGGTTTCGAGCGGCGCCGATGTATCCAGGTCCAATGGCTATGGGGCCGAATACGATCGAAGGCGATTTCCGAAATTGACAAGAAGAGAGCCCCAGGCTGGGGCTCTGAAGTCAGAACAATTCGACCGTATCGCAGTGACGGTTGGCCTCGTGCAGGAAACAGGCCACCTCGCTACAGGTCATCCAGGGTGACGATCACTGCCTGCCCTGGTTCGTGGCCCTTGTCGTACTTGGCGCTCGCGGCAGCTTCAACCTCTCCGCGGTACTGGTCGAACAGATCCGCAGGTTCGTCGAGATGTGTGTGATCGCGGGAAGCGATGTCCTGCAATGTATCGTCGGTAACCCGGACCGAAATCATGGTCTCTCCGTCCATCATAGGAAAGCTGAACGTGCCCATATCGGAAATAACCTGAGGGTTCGTGCTGGGTGTCAAAGGCATGAAATAATTCCTGTTAAATGTAAAAAACTGTTGTGGCGCAGCTGTAAGTTACATTCCTCATGCCGGATCTTCGTGTTGTGCGATCATTGTTTTCAAAAGCCCACATGTAGCGCTAGCGCGATCCAGCTCTCCTCTCCGCCGTGAAAGGGAGAGCACCTTCTGTTGAAACGACTATGGACGTCTAGTCGGCTCAACAAGCAGGATAGGATTTGCCGTATTCGCTTAGTGCAATCGGAACACGCCATCGACGGCGTTCAGTTCGGCAGGCTTGATCAGTTTTGAGTGAGCAACGGTAACAGCGAACAGCGGGCCTTCGATTGATTTTTCCCAGAAGGTGAGAAAATCCTTCAACGCCGGGAAACTCGGAAACATGTCGTAGTCCTGCCAGACGTAGGTCTGCAGCAACCAGTGGTGATCCGGACGGCGATAAACAATTTCCGCTGTTGTCAGGCCGTAACCCAGGACCTGCTTTCTGAAATCCATCGAGACTTCATGTATCGAGACCATGGCAACCTCCCAGCCGAGCTTGAAACGTATCGCATGATTGCAAACTCATAACCGAGAGGGAAGTTAAAAATGTCCATGTAAACAAGGTGCTAGCAGCATCGAGTCGCTTCTGCTAGCAGCACGCAACGCCCGAAGGGTTGGGGTCGCGACAATCAGGCGTGGCCATGAGGCTGCAGTATTTTCCTAGAGGCCTTGTGCCTGCGCAACGCTGGCTTATGTGCAGCGGTGGCAAGCACTCGCCAACCCTGAGTGCCAATTTCAAACAAAACCAAGCCCGGGAGGACGCCATGAAATTTCGTCCGCTTCACGACCGTGTATCGGTCAAGCGCATCGACGCCGACGAGAAGTCCGCTGGCGGCATCATCATTCCGGACAACGCCAAAGAGAAACCCTCGCAGGGCGAGATCGTCTCCGTCGGCCCGGGCGGCCGTGACGAAGCCGGCAAGCTGATCCCGATCGATCTCAAGGTTGGCGACCGCGTGCTGTTCGGCAAGTGGTCCGGCACTGAAGTTAAAATCGATGGCGTCGAAGTCCTGATCATGAAGGAAAGCGACATCATGGGCGTCCTCACCGACCTGCCCACCGCCAAGAAGAAGGCCGCTTAAGCGCCGCCCAATTTCTTTCTCATCCCGTTGAGTTGGCGCCGCCAGCGTCTAGGGATGATTTCCAAGCCCAGAGCCAAGCCCGATTCATCCATCAAGTCCCCGCTCGCGGGAGGCTGGTGAAGACTAATCCCAGAGGGAGATCAATCATGTCAGCTAAAGAAGTCAAATTCGGCGTTGATGCCCGCGACAAGATGCTGCGCGGCGTCGACATTCTCAATAACGCCGTCAAGGTGACGCTCGGCCCGAAGGGCCGCAACGTCGTGCTCGACAAATCCTATGGCGCCCCCCGCATCACCAAGGACGGCGTTACCGTCGCCAAGGAAATCGAGCTCGACGACAAGTTCGAGAACATGGGTGCCCAGATGGTCCGCGAAGTGGCCTCCAAGTCGGCCGATGCGGCCGGCGATGGCACCACCACCGCCACCGTGCTGGCCGCGGCCATCATCAGGGAAGGGGCCAAGTCGGTTGCCGCCGGCATGAACCCGATGGACCTGAAGCGCGGCATCGACCTGGCTGTGGAAGCCGTGGTCGCCGACCTCGTCAAGAACTCCAAGAAGGTCACGTCGAACGACGAGATCGCCCAGGTCGGCACCATCTCCGCCAACGGCGACGCGGAAATCGGCAAGTTCCTCGCCGACGCCATGAAGAAGGTCGGCAACGAGGGCGTCATCACGGTTGAAGAAGCCAAGTCGCTCGAGACCGAACTCGACGTCGTCGAAGGCATGCAGTTCGACCGCGGCTACATCTCGCCCTACTTCGTCACCAACGCCGACAAGATGCGCGTCGAGTTCGACGACGCCTACATCCTGATCAACGAGAAGAAGCTCTCCAGCCTGAACGAAATGCTTCCGCTGCTGGAAGCCGTCGTGCAGACCGGCAAGCCGCTCGTCATCGTCGCGGAAGACGTTGAAGGCGAAGCTCTCGCCACCCTCGTCGTCAACCGCCTGCGTGGCGGCCTCAAGGTTGCGGCTGTGAAGGCTCCGGGCTTCGGCGATCGCCGCAAGGCCATGCTGCAGGACATCGCGATCCTGACCGGCGGCCAGGCGATCTCGGAAGATCTCGGCATCAAGCTCGAGAACGTCACCCTCGCCATGCTCGGTCGCGCCAAGAAGGTGATGATCGACAAGGAGAACACCACCATCGTCAACGGCGCCGGCAAGAAGGCCGACATCGAAGCCCGCGTTGCCCAGATCAAGGCACAGATCGAAGAGACCACTTCGGACTACGACCGTGAGAAGCTGCAGGAGCGTCTGGCCAAGCTCGCTGGCGGCGTCGCGGTGATCCGCGTCGGCGGCGCGACGGAAATCGAAGTCAAGGAGCGCAAGGACCGCGTTGATGACGCGATGCATGCGACCCGCGCTGCGGTTGAAGAAGGCATCGTCCCCGGCGGCGGCGTCGCTCTGCTGCGCGCTTCCGAGCAGCTGAAGCGCGTTAAGACCCATAACGACGATCAGAAGACCGGCGTCGAGATCGTCCGCAAGGCGCTGTCGGCTCCGGCTCGCCAGATCGCCATCAACGCAGGCGAAGACGGTTCGGTCATCGTCGGCAAGGTTCTGGAAAATGCGACCTACGCCTTCGGCTTCGACTCGCAGACCGGCGCCTACGGCGACCTCGTCAAGAAGGGCATCATCGACCCGACCAAGGTGGTCCGCGCCGCGATCCAGAACGCAGCTTCGGTTGCGGGCTTGCTGATCACCACGGAAGCCATGGTCGCCGAACTGCCCAAGAAGGGCGGCGCCGGCGGCGGCATGCCCCCGGGCGGCGGCGGCATGGGCGGCATGGACTTCTAAGTCCAACGCTTCTGAGCGCATCAACAAGAAAGGCCCGGCAGCAATGCGGGGTCTCAATTTCGCGAACTGAGTGCGTGCCAATCGGCCAAATTTCGGAGGGATCGTCGCGAGGCGATCTCCAACAACGATATGCTCCAAAATGTGAAGTTCATGATGGGAAGCCGGAGGCGAAATCTGTAGTTGGAATGCGCATCGCTGTGATGAACAGCACGGCGCCGCGGCGAGGATGGGCCTGAAAAGACGGTGCCGAACTCCCCGACGAGCGCATGGCCGAACGCGATTCCGCTCCAATCTAGCAAGGGCGGTTGACCGATGCTGTCGTACATCGAACTATCAGTTCAGCCCGCCGGAATCCCACTAAATTCCGTCCAGCAGGCCATCCTCACGCAGTCGCTCGATACAGGCTCGTTCGATTGGCTTTTCGGAGATAGTCTTCGGGATTTCGCCGAAGACCTGGATGATTTCGGGAATCTCGCGCTTTTGCAGCGTCCTGCCGCAATATTCGATCAATGCTGACTCGCTGAAGTCTGTTGTGTGAGGGACGACGGCGGCAATGAGGGTTTTTTCTCCCGCCACGTTCCGCGGAGACCGGCGTGCCTGGATTTATTGCCCGGGTCAGATGAGCTGAACTCAACGGCGCGGAACCGCAAGAGTGAAAGTGGCGACCTTCGCGTTCGGCTCGCAGGTGAGAAAGGCAAAGAGGTCAGGGGAAAACTCGCCTTCCTTTGCCTTCCGCGCGCTGTCCGTTAGTCCAGAGCCCGGCGGAAGCCAGCAGCAGACTGGAGCGGATTCAGCGTGCGCTCCTAATCCCGTTCGCCAAGAGTTTGAACATAGGTCTTGCCGTACGGATAAAACGACTCCTTGCGGCCCTCTTGCCAGGCAGCTTTAAGTTCGGGCGTTGTGATGTCCCAGTCCGGCCTGCATTTCCTGCTGACAGCACGCAGGTCCTGGCGAAGATCTTCCATCGTGGGTCGTCCGAAGAACCAGTAGCCATTGTAGATCTTGTGAATGACAAGACCGTGCTCCAACACAATCACGTGCGGAATCATGGGATTGTTGACGGGATCGGTGTATTCGGCGATGTCGAGATCCTTCTGAACAATGCGCCGTGGATCAGAGAGAAAGGGCAGCGTAGCGCCAAGCCGCGATAGTCTTGAGAAAAATCCGAAACTAGGGCACAATTTGTGAACTGAAGTGCGCAGCTCAAGTCCGGTCGTGTCGCGCCGGACTGAAGTTCGCGTTCGGAGGGTCGGCGTCGATGGCTCAGGGATTCTTCCTTGTGTTCGCTGCGGCCTCCGTGATCACCGCCCTGGCTGTGGTCCTGGCGCGGAATCCGGTTCACAGCGCATTGGCGCTGATGGCGTGTTTCCTGCAAATCTCGGCAATCTTCGTCCTGCTCGAGGCGCCGCTGCTCGCGGTCATCCAGATCTTCGTCTATGTCGGCGCGATCATGGTCCTGTTCCTCTTCGTGATCATGATGATCGATGTGCGCGAAGCGGTATTGCAGCGGTTCTTGCCGGGCGGCAACCTGTCGGCTCTGGTGCTGGTGGTCCTGCTTGGGGTCGAGATGCTTGCACTGGTGCTGTGGAGCGACCGGTTTTCGCTCGCGGAGCCCATCGGCACGCGCAGCGGCGATCAGATCAGGCAGCTCAGCACGACGCTGTTCGCCGACTATCTCCTTCCATTTGAAGTCGCTTCCCTCATCCTGCTGGCAGCGGTGGTCGGCGCCATCGTGCTGGCGCGGAAGGAGCCGGGGTGATGGTGCCGCTCTGGTGGTATATCGCGCTCGGCGTGGTCCTCTTTGTGATCGGAGCGGCGGGCGTGCTGCTGAGGCGCAACATCCTGGTCGTGCTGATGTCGCTGGAGCTGCTGCTCAACTCGGTCAACATCAATTTCATCGCATTCGGGCGTTACTACGACGACTTCCGCGGGCAGATTTTCGCGATCTTCGTCATCGCGATTACCGCGGCGGAGGTTGCCATCGCCCTCGGCATCCTGGTCGCCCTCGTGAGGAACAAGTCTACCCTCAAGGTCGACGACGTGGCCATGATGAAAGGATAGCGGTTTGGACTTCGTGATGTCGATCCGGCCGCTGCTCGCCGTCGCAGTCGCGGGTCTGGCGGCACTTGCGGTTCTGCTTCTGAACCACCGCGAGAAACTCCGCGATGTCGTCTCGCCGGTGGCGGCGTTCGCTTTGTTCGCAATTGTCGCCTCGATGGCGCCCACGGTGCTGGCGGGCGGGACGGTCGACTTGCGCCTGTTCGAGATTCTACCGGGGATCGACTTTGCTTTCCGGGCCGATGCGCTCGGCATGGTGTTTGCCACGGTCTCGTCGCTGCTGTGGATCGTGGCGGCGATCTATTCCATCGGCTACATGCGGCACTTGAACGAGCACGCGCAGACCCGGTTCTTCGCCTGCTTTGCCACGAGCCTTGCGGCGGCCGTCGGGGGCGCCTTCGCCGCCAATCTGTTCACGCTGGTGATCTTCTACGAGGTACTCAGCCTCGTGACCTATCCGCTCGTCTATCACCACGAGGACGAAGAAGCATGGACGGGCAGCCGCAAGTACCTCGTCTATTTGATGGGCGCGTCGAAAAGCGTGCTGCTCGCTGCGCTGGCACTGACCTACCACATTGCGGGGTCGCTCGACTTTGTGGCGGGAGGGCTGCTGGCAGGGGTAGATGCCTCGGCGGCGCTGCTGACGGTCGTCTATTTCTGCTACCTCTTTGGCTTCGCCAAGGCTGCCGTGATGCCGATGCACGCCTGGCTGCCTGCCGCGATGGTGGCGCCCACTCCGGTCAGCGCGCTCCTGCACGCGGTGGCCGTGGTCAAGATGGGTGTGTTCTGCGTGCTTCGTGTGGTGTTCCACATTTTCGGCACGGGGCTGGTGGACCGGCTGGGGCTCGGCATCTCCACGGCCTATCTGGTTTCGTTTACGATCCTGATGGCGTCCGTCTACGCCCTGACCCGGGACGACTTGAAAGCGAGGCTCGCCTATTCGACGGTCAGCCAGCTCTCTTACATCGTGCTGGGTGCGGTTCTGGTGTCGCCGATCGCGATGGTTGGCGGAATCCTCCATATTGCGGCGCATGCGTTCTCCAAGATCACGCTCTTTTTCTGCGCCGGGTCGATCTATTGCGCGTCTGGCAAGCGGAATATCAGCGACATGGCCGGCATCGGCCGCCGGCTGCCCTGGACGATGGGGGCGTTTTTCGTCGCCTCGCTCAGCATGATCGGGACGCCGCCGACCGCCGGCTTCGTCAGCAAGTGGTATCTGGCGCTGGGCTCGGTGGAGGCGGGGGAGATCGCGTTCACGATCGTGCTCTTGGTGAGTTCGGTCTTGAATGCCGCCTATTTCCTGCCGGTCAGCTATCTCGCGTTTTTCGGGACGGAGGCGGAGAGCTCTGCGACGGTCCGTGAAATTCCGATGATGACGATCCCGCTGGTCGCGACCGCTATCCTGTCGGTGTTGACGGGCATCTTCCCCAACTATTTCCTCGCCCTTGCGGAAGGAGTGGTCAGATGATCAAGCGCGTCGTCGATTTCTTTGGTGACGCACAACATGCGACGCAGCGCCGCTGGCTGTTCTATCTGGTGCTCGTTCTGATCGTCATCGCCGACTTTCTGGTCTTCCGCGGACACGCCGAATACCTGTGGGACCGCCTGCCGGGCTGGTCTGCCGTCTACGGCTTGGGCTCCTGCGTGTTGCTGATCTTCGTTTCCAAGTTCCTCGGCCATCAGGGCGGGTTGATGCGGCGCGAGGACTATTATGACTGACTTCGTCCATCCCGCCATGCTGTTCATTCTCGGCGCCCTGCCGATCCCTTTTCTGAAAGGATCAATCCGAAAGGCTTATCTGCTGCTGATTCCGGCGCTGGCGATCCTGGCCGTGCTGACGATGCAGTTGGGCAGCTACGGCGCGGCGCGGTTCATCGGACAGGACATCCTGATTGCGAAAGTCGACAAGCTGAGCATCGTCTTTGCCATCGTTTTCACCATCATGGCGCTGATCGGCGTAGTCTACGCACTGCACCTCACGCATGCCGGCCAGCATGTGGCGGCGTTCGTCTACGTCGGCAGCGCGCTCGGCGTGGTGTTCGCCGGCGACTACCTGACTCTCTTCCTGTTCTGGGAAAGCATGGCGTTTGCCTCGGCCTATCTGGTCTTCGCCCAGCGCGGCGGACCGGCGATCCGCGCCGGTTTCCGGTATCTCATGGTCCATATCACCGGCGGCGTCGTCCTGCTCGCCGGCATCATTCTCCACGGGCTCACCACTGGCTCGCTGCAGTTCGGCCCGATCGAGGGGATGGGCGTCGCCGCCTACCTGATCCTTGCCGGGTTCATGCTCAACGCCGCGGTGCCACCGCTCAACGCCTGGTTGACCGACGCCTACCCGGAGGCGACCGTCACCGGGGCGGTGTTCATGAGCGCCTTTACCACCAAGACCGCCGTCTATGTGCTGGCGCGGGCATTTCCGGGGACCGAGCTTCTGGTCTGGTTTGGCGCCGTGATGGCGCTCTACGGCGTCGTCTACGCGGTGCTGGAGAACGACTGTCGGAGGCTGTTGGCCTATCACATTGTCAGCCAGGTAGGCTACATGGTGGCGGGCGTTGGCATCGGGACCGAGATGGCGGTGAACGGAGCAGCCAGCCACGCCTTCGCACATATCCTCTACAAGGCGCTTCTCTTCATGGGTGCCGGCGCGGTGATCTACGTCACCGGGCGTCGCAAGCTCACCGAACTCGGCGGACTCTATCGGACCATGCCGTTGACCGTGGCGCTCTACATGGTCGGCGCCTTCGCGATCTCGGCATTTCCGTTCTTCTCGGGCTTCGTCACCAAGTCGATGGTGGTGGCCGCCGCCGGACACGATCACCGCGCGCTGGTGGTGCTGGCGCTGACGATGGCGTCATCGGGGACATTCCTGCACACCGGGCTCAAGCTCCCGTACTACATGTTCTTCGGCACCGACCGGGGGCTGGAGGCGCGCGAGCCGCCCGGCAACATGCTGGCTGCGATGGGCATGGCGGCGATGCTGTGCATCGCGATCGGGATGTTCCCCCAGCCGCTTTACGCACTTCTGCCCTATCCGGTCGACTTCGAACCGTATACCGGCGTCCATGTCACCGAGAGCCTCGGCGTGCTGATGTTCACCGCATTGGGATTCGTGCTGTTCCTCAAGGCGCTCGACCCCGAGCAAACGATCAGCATCGATACCGACTGGTTTTACCGCAAGGGCGCGCGGCACTTCATGTGGCTCGCCGAAAAACCGCTGGCGAGCTACGAGAAGGCGGTGAGCAACGTGTCCGAGACCGCGGCGCTGCCCTTCCTGCACCGGACGGCAAGGGCCGGACTGCGGCTCGATCTCAACGGTGTGGACGCCGTCGTGAACGGCGTCGCCCATGCGATCCTGGGCGGCGGCGAGGCGTTGCGCCGGCTCCAGACCGGCGTCGTGACCCATTACGCGCTGGCGATGATTGCCGGTGTGATCGCGGCCACCGCCGTCTTCGCCGTGGTGTGGCGGTAGGGGGGGCAATGGCGTTCCCGCTGCTGAGCCTCATCGTGTTCGTGCCCGTTGTCGGGGCTGCAGTGCTGATGTTTCTCCGCAACGACGATACGGTGCGGTGGACGGCGCTGGGGGTCACCGTCCTCGACTTCGCTCTCTGCATCGTGATGCTGGTCGGCTTTGACACCATCACGCACGAGATGCAGTTCACCGAGGCGCGACCGTGGGTGCCGGCGCTCGGGATCACTTACACGCTTGGCGTCGACGGGATCAGTGCGCTCTTTGTATTCCTGACGGCGCTGCTGGGCTGGATCTGTGTGCTCGCCTCGTGGGTTGCGATCGACCGCAAGGTGAAGGAGTTCATGATCAGTCTGCTGGTTATGCAGGCGCTGATGCTGGGGGTGTTCTGCGCGCTCAACCTGTTCTTGTTCTACGTCTTCTGGGAGGCGATGCTGATCCCGATGTACGTGATCATCGGCGTCTGGGGCGGCGACGGCCGGGTCTATGCAGCGTTCAAGTTCTTCCTCTACACGCTGGCGGGCAGCGTTCTGTTCCTGATCGGCGTGATCGTGCTCTATTTGCACGGCGGGACCTTCGACATCCTCGCCCTGACGGCACAGCATTTGCCGTTCCACGTCCAGTCCTGGCTGTTCTTCGCTTTCCTCATCGCCTTCGCCGTCAAGGTGCCGATGGTCCCGGTCCATACATGGCTGCCCGACGCCCATGTGCAGGCGCCGACGGCGGGTAGCATCGTTCTTGCCGCCGTCCTCCTGAAGATGGGCGCCTACGGATTCCTGCGGTTCTCGCTGCCGATGCTGCCGGAGGCGTCGGCGTATTATTCGACGCTGATGCTTGTCCTTTCGGCGCTTGCCATCGTTTATGGAGGGTTGCTTGCCCTGGCGCAGGATGACCTGAAGAAGCTGGTGGCCTATTCCAGCATCAGCCACATGGGTTTCGTGACGCTGGGGATCTTCGCGCTGAACCTCCGCGGGCTCGAGGGCGCCATCCTGCAAATGTTCAATCATGGTGTGACGACGGGCGCACTGTTCCTGTTCGTGGGCCTGATCTACGAGCGGACCCATAGCCGCAGCATCGCGGATTATGGCGGGCTGATGAAGGCGGCGCCGGTCTACACAACGTTTCTCGCGCTGTTCACCCTGTCGTCGATGGCGCTGCCGGGTACGAATTCGTTCGTGGGCGAGCTGCTGGTGCTGTCGGGCGGGTTTGCGGCCAACCTGGCTGTTGGCGCGGCCGCCGTTCTGGGGGCATTGCTGGGCGCGGCCTATCTGCTCGGTATGTACAGAAAAGTCGCGCTCGGTCCGGCTCGCGTGGGCACGCAGTTCAAGATCTACGACGTGAATGCGCGCGAACTGGCGGCGATCCTTCCACTCGCCATCTTGGTGCTCTGGGTCGGGCTCTATCCGAAACCCTTTCTCGGTATCGTCGACGTGTCGGTGAAGCATCTGCTGGCGCAGGTGCACGGTAAGGGGGGCGGCCCGTGACCACCACCGCGCTGTTCCAGTCGATCCTTGCAAGCCTGCCCGAGATCGTGGTGGTCACGGGGGCCTGTATCCTGCTGATTGTGGGACAGCTTGTGCGGAAGGGGCAGGGACATTTCCTTGTCTGGAGTTCGGTCGCGATCGTGCTGATTGCTGCGACGAGTTCACTCATGCTGGCGGGCGAAGTGAGGCCGGCCTACACGGGCATGTTCGTCGCTGACCGTTTTGCGGTCTTCTTCAAGGTCGTGTTCTACCTAGCCACCGTTCTCACATTCCTTCTTTCGCGAAAATACGCCGAAATCGAAGGGATCGGGAGCAGCGAATATTATGTCCTGTTGCTCTTCGCGCTTTCTGGAATGATGATCATCGCCTCGGCGACCGACCTCCTGTCGATCTATGTGGGCCTCGAACTGATGGTGCTCTGCACTTATGTGCTGACCGGCTTCCTGCGACAGCAGCGGCGGTCGAACGAAGCGGCGCTGAAATATGTCATCCTTGGCGCGGTCTCGACCGGCATTTTCCTTTACGGCGTTTCCCTGGTCTACGGGCTCACCGGCACGACGCAACTGGACGGGATGGCTGCGGCGGTGACCGGCGATCAGCTCGATCCCGGATTGCTGCTGGCGGTGGTCTTTATCGTCGCGGGGCTGGTCTTCAAGGTCGGCGCCGTGCCGTTCCATATGTGGGTGCCGGACGTCTATGAAGGCGCGCCGACGACAATCACCGCTTTCATGTCGGTGGGTCCCAAGGCGGCGGGGTTCGCGGTGATTCTGCGGGTGTTCCTCAACCCGCTGGTCGCAGCTTCGGATGCCTGGATCATCGTCGCGGTCATTGCAGTTGTGACGATGGCGCTCGGCAGTTTCGTGGCGCTGGTGCAGGACAATTTCAAGCGCCTCTTGGCCTATTCCAGCATCGCCCATGCCGGGTTCGCCATGTTCGGCGTGGTGGCCGGCGGTGTGGATGGGATCGCCAGCGTGATGCTCTACCTGCTGATCTACGTGTTCATGAACCTCGGCATCTTCGGGATCGTCATCATGATGCGGAACGGCGATTTCTCGGGCGAAGTCATCGAGGATTACGCGGGTTTCGCCAAGTCGCACCGCGGGCTGGCGCTTCTGATGCTGCTTTATCTGTTCTCGCTGGCCGGCATTCCGCCGACCGCAGGATTCTTCGCCAAGTTCTACGTGCTGGTCGCGCTCATCGAGCGGGGTTTCGTCATGCTGGCGGTGATCGCAGTCCTGCTGAGCGCCGTCGCCGCTTACTTCTACATCCGCATCGTCATGGTGATTTACATGCGCGAACCGAAGGGCGCGTTCGACCCGGCGCTGACGCCGTCAGTCCGCGCCACGCTCGTGTTCGCCGCGGCCGGCACCATCGGCATCGGCCTATTTCCTGCGTGGTTTCTGAGGCTTGCTCAACATTCCGCGCTCGGCGGCTGATCGATTGAATTTGCAATGATCCGGCTGACGGAATACTATCGGTAGTGCGAGAAAGGGGTGCCCAAGTCGCTTCCCGAAGGCCTGCGTCGCCGTCCCGAAGGGTTCGGTCACGGCCTGAGCAAAGCCCACGGTGGGTGACCGGGGCCATACGACATGGCTGGATTGGAGTTTCTGCCGGTTCTTTTCATGGTCGCCGGAATTGTTCTGGTGACGGGCGCGACTCTTTTTGTTTCCTCGCTCCTGCGCCCGTCCAATCCCTATCCCGCGAAGAACATGCCCTATGAATGCGGCATGGACCCGGTCGGCGAGGCCGCTGGGGGACGCTTCAGGGTGCAGTTCTTCATCCTGGCGATCCTGTTGGTGGTCTTCGATGTCGAGACGATGTTCCTCTTTCCCTGGGCCGTCGTCCTGAAAGAGATCGGGCTTGTCGGCTATGTCGAAATGTTTGTCTTCATGTTGCTGCTTCTTGTGGGCCTCGCCTACGCTTGGCTGAAGGGAGCGCTAGAATGGGAAGCGTAAACAACGCGATCCGCGACAGCGTGCTGTTCACCACGGCCGACAGCGTGATCAACTGGGGCCGAAAGTCGGCGCTGTGGCCCGAGACCTTCGGCATAGCCTGTTGCGCCATCGAGATGATCGCGGCGGGTTGTGCGCGCTACGATCTCGACAGGTTCGGCGTGGTGTTCCGGCCTTCGCCGCGCCAGTCCGACGTGATGATCATCGCCGGCACCGTGACGCGGAAATTCGCGCCTGTTGTCCGCCGGCTCTATGACCAGATGCCGGAGCCGCGCTGGGTCATCGCAATGGGTACCTGCGCGATCTCGGGCGGGGTCTACAACACCTACGCCGTAGTGCAGGGGGCGGAGACTTTCGTGCCGGTGGACGTGCATGTGCCCGGCTGCCCGCCGCGGCCCGAGGCGCTGATGCACGGCTTCCTGCTGCTTCAGGAGAAGATCAAAAAATCTCGGGCGCTGGCGGGGACGCCTCTGGATCGGATCGTTGCGTCATGAGCGTGGAGACCTCCCTCATCCGCATCCTGATTGCGGAGCGTTTCGGAGGGGCCATTGAGGATCTTGGCTTCTCGCACGGCGTGCATGCCTTCGCCGCTCCGACGGGCACGATCGTCGAGCTCTGCCAGTTCCTGAAGGAACATCCGGCGCTGCGGTTCGATTTCCTGTCCGACATCTGCGGGGTCGACCATTACCCCGAGGCGCAGCGTTACGAGGCGGTGTACCACCTCTATTCGCTGCGGAACAAATGGCGCGTTCGGATCAAGTGCCGCCTCGGCGATCCGCCGCAGGTCCCGTCGGTGACAGGGGTCTGGCGCACCGCGAACTGGCATGAGCGCGAGGCTTGGGACATGTACGGGATCAGGTTCAAGGGGCACCCCGATCTGCGCCGGATCTACATGTGGGAAGGGTTCGAAGGCTTCCCGCAGCGCAAGGATTTTCCGCTCCGGGGCTATAAGGACGAGCTGAACCCGTTCGGCGCCGAAGGCCCGCCGCCGACGCAGCCCGACCTTGCCACCAAGCACATTCCATAAGGGAGGCCATTCTACGCCGAGGACTTGAGATGACCGAAGTCACGGAACTGAGCAGGCCCGAAGGCCAAGCGCCCAACACCAAGGAGGTGCTTCTCAACCTCGGCCCGCAGCATCCCAGCACGCATGGCGTGCTGCGGCTCGTCCTCGAGCTGGACGGCGAATATGTCGCGCGCGTGGACCCGCATATCGGCTACCTCCATCGCGGCACCGAAAAACTGGCCGAGAGCTTCACCTACACCCAGATTTTTCCGCTGACCGACCGGCTCGACTACCTCTGCCCGCCGTCGAACAACCTGGCCTTCGCGCTGGCGGTGGAGAAGCTCCTGGGCATCAAAGCGCCGATCCGTGCGCAATATATCCGCGTGCTGATGGCCGAACTGGCGCGGATCTCCGGTCATCTCCTGATCACCGGCGCGCTGCCGATGGACCTCGGCGCCATGACCGCGTTGGTTTACGCCATGCGCGAGCGCGAAATGATCATGGACCTGTTGGAGATGATCAGCGGGGCGCGGATGCATACCTCCTTCTGCCGGGTCGGCGGTGTACGCGAGGACCTGCCCGACGGGTTCTTCCCCAAGATCAGGGAGTTCTGTGACATCTTCCCGAACCGGATCCGCGACTATGAACGGTTGGTCGAAGACAACCGGGTGTTCCTAAAGCGCACGCGGGGCATCGGTGTGATCTCTGCCGAGGACGGCATTGATCTTGGCCTGAGTGGCCCGAACCTGCGGGCCTCGGGCGTCGACTGGGATATCCGCCGCGACGAGCCCTATGAGATCTACGACCGGCTGGCTTTCAACGTCATTACCCGCGACGAGGGCGATTGCTACGCGCGCTGGCGATGTCGGGTCGAGGAGATGCGCGAGAGCGTCCGGATCATCGAACAATGCGTCGAGCAGATGCCCGAGGGGCCGTTCCAGATCGACATGCCGACAATCGCCTTCCCGGTGGACAAGGATAGGGTGCACTGCTCGATGGAGGCGCTGATCCAGCATTTCGACCTGTCGGCCTATGGCTTCAAGGTGCCGAAGGGCGAGGTCTATTCGGCGATCGAGGCGCCGAAGGGCGAGCTCGGGTTTTATATCATCAGCGACGGGTCACAAAAACCTTTCCGTATGAAGGTGCGGGCACCGTCCTTCGTCAACCTTCAGGCACTCTTCGGGGTCAGCAATGCGCGCTACCTGGCGGACATGATCGCGGTGCTCGGCAGCCTCGATCCGGTGATGGCAGAGGTGGACAAGTAGCAGGGAATTTGGACGCGATGAGCATGCGCGAAAAGATCGAGGCGGCGGCTGCGCGGTATCCCGACCAGCGCTCGGCGATCATGCCCGCGCTTCTGATCGCGCAGAAGGAACATGGCCATCTGCCCGCCCCGGTGTTGGAAGAAGTCGCCGACATCCTCGGTGTCGAACGGATCTGGGTCTACGAGCTGGCGACCTTCTACACCCTCTTCCATACCGAGCCGGTGGGTATGTTCCACCTGCAACTTTGCGACAACGTCTCCTGCATGCTGCGTGGATCCGAGGACCTGCTGAGGCATCTGGAGGCGGTGCTCGGGATCAAGAAGGGCGGTACCACCCCGGACGGGTTGTTCACGCTTTCGACCGTCGAATGCCTCGGCGCTTGCGAGATGGCCCCGGTGATGCAGGTTGGCGACGACTATCACGGCGACCTCGACATCGCGCGGGTGGACGCGCTCTTGGAGAGGCTGCGCGCGGTGGTGGGGCAAGCGACTGGTGCTGATCTCGCCGCCGCAGGACTGCCAGGAGAGTAGCGCCATGTTCGAACCGGTCCTTCTCAGGAACATGCACGTGCCGGATGGCCATCTGCTCGCGACCTATGAGGCCGGCGGCGGCTACCAGGCACTAACGAAGGCGCTGCGCGAGTACACGCCCGACGAGATCATCGACCTCGTCAAGCAATCCAACCTGCGCGGTCGCGGCGGCGCTGGATTCCCAACCGGGACGAAGTGGAGCTTCGTGCCGAAGCGGGCCGGCAAGCCGAAATACCTGTGCTGCAACGCCGATGAGGGCGAGCCGGGCACCTTCAAGGACCGGATCATCATGGAGCGTGACCCGCACCAGCTGATCGAGGGTATGGCGATCAGCGCCTACGCGATCGGGGCGGAAACCGCCTATGTCTACATCCGCGGGGAATACGTGCTGGCGATCCAGCGGCTGGAGCAGGCGATCGCCGAGGCTCATGCGAAGGGTTATCTGGGAACGCGGATTTTGGGCTCAGATTTCAGTTTTGTCGTGCACATCCATTGCGGTGCGGGCGCCTATATTTGCGGTGAGGAGACCGCGATGCTTGACTCGCTCGAAGGCAAGCGGGCGCAGCCGCGTCTGAAACCGCCGTTTCCGGCGGTCGAAGGGCTCTACGCCAGCCCGACCGTGATCAACAACGTCGAAACGCTGGCCTGCGTCCCGCATATTGTGGCGCGGGGGCCAGGCTGGTTCCGCGGCATCGGCCCGGGCAAGAGCCCCGGCCCGAAGCTCTATTGCCTCAGCGGACAGGTGCGGAAGCCGGGCCTTTACGAGCTGCCGATGGGCATACCGCTGCGCGAGCTGGTCGAGGACCATGCTGGCGGGCCGCCACCGGGGCGCAGGATCAAGGCGGTGATCCCCGGTGGGGCCTC
The DNA here is from genome assembly GCA_036924855.1 of Nitrobacteraceae bacterium AZCC 2146. Taxonomy (NCBI): domain Bacteria; kingdom Pseudomonadati; phylum Pseudomonadota; class Alphaproteobacteria; order Hyphomicrobiales; family Nitrobacteraceae; species Nitrobacteraceae bacterium AZCC 2146. The sequence continues at coordinate 1,830,770 of JBAGRP010000001.1, read as the reverse complement.
GGCGCCGCTGATTCCGGAGCGCGGGCTGGACGTTGGGATGGACTTCGACTCGCTGGCCGCCGCTGGCTCGATGCTCGGCTCGGCCGGGGTGATCGTGATCGACGACTCGACCTGCATGGTCAAGGTCGCCACCCGGATCATCGAATTCTTCCACCACGAGTCCTGCGGCAAATGCACCCCATGCCGCGAAGGGCTAAACTGGGTTGTGAAAGTGCTGCGCCGGGTCGAGGCGGGGCAGGGCGTGCCCGGCGATCTGGAGCAGCTTGAGGCGCTCTGCAAGGGCATCTTCGGCAACACATTCTGCGCTTTGGGCGACGGCGCGGCTATGGGCCTGAAGGCGGCGCTAGCGCATTTCGAACATGAATTCGTCGCCCATATCGAGGAGCGGAGGTGCCCGTTTCATTGAGGAGCGCGCAGCGACAGGGTCGCGAGGAAGCCATGGTTCACATCACGATCGATGAACAAATGTTGGAAGTGGAGGCGGGCTCTACGGTGCTGCAAGCCGCCGAGCGTTTGGGCATCGACATCCCAACCTTCTGCTATCTGAAGCGGCTGCCGGCGCTGGCCTCCTGCCGCATGTGCCTGGTGGAGATCGAGGGGCTGCGGCGGCTGCAGCCTTCATGCGCCACCGTCGTCACCGACGGCATGGTGGTGCGGACGAATACGCCGCTGATCGACGAAACGCGCTCGTCCATGCTCGACATGCTGCTCGCCAACCACCCCCTCGACTGCCCGATCTGCGACAAGGGCGGCGAGTGCGAACTTCAGAACATGGTAATGGCATACGGGCCCCGCGAAAGCCGGTTCCGCGATGACAAACGAGTGTTCCACTCCGAGGACATCCGTCTCAGCCCGGTCATCATCATGAACGTCAACCGCTGCATCCAGTGCCAGCGCTGCGTCCGGATGTGCGAGGAGGTCGTCGGCGCGGTTGCTCTGGGCACCGTCGAAAAGGGCATGGATACAGCCGTCACTGGCTTCGAGGGCAGTCTCGCGAGTTGTGACCAGTGCGGAAATTGCGTCGAGGTCTGCCCGGTCGGCGCGCTGATGAGCTTCCCCTATCGCTACAAAGCGCGCCCTTGGGATCTGGTCGAAACCGACACGGTCTGTCCGCATTGCGGCACCGGCTGCCAGCTGACCGTCGGTGCGCGCAAGGGCGAGTTCATGCGGGTCCGCTCGAAGTGGGAGCACGGGGTCAACCGCGAAACGCTCTGCGTGCGGGGACGCTTCGGCCTCGACTTCGTCGGGAGCCGGGACCGGATCAAGCGGCCGATGATCCGTCGTGATGGCACCCTCGTTCCGGTTTCCTGGGACGACGCGGGGGACTACCTGCGCCGGCGCCTGTCGGCCGTCGAGAGCAAGGCCGCAGGCGGGCTGGCCTCGCCGCGCCTGCCCAACGAGGTGCTGTATCAGTTCCAGAAGCTGATGCGGACGGTATTCCGGACCAACAACATTGACTGCGCGTCGCGCTGGTCCTCGCCCTTCGATACGCTCGGACCATTGGTGACGCGCTGCTACACCCGCGCGTCGCTGGAGGAGGTGATTGGCAACGACAGCGTATTTGTCGTCGGGGGCAACGTGACCGAGGAGAACCCGGTCACCGAATACCTGCTGCGGGACGCCGCCCGGCGGAGGCAGGTCGCGTTGCTGATGCTCTCGGCGCGGCCATGCCGTCTGGAGGCCGATGCTCGGGTTGTCGTTCGTGTTCCGCCGGGCAGTGAGACGGCGGGCCTTGCCGCGGTGGTGGCCGGGTTGGTGGCGGCGGCTGATCAGAGCTTGGAGGGCGAGATTTTTGCTAACATCGGCGCGGCAGCCGGCGGGCGAGCCGCGACCACCGACAATGACAAATCGGACCGTCTGGCCGCCGCGCTCATGGAAGGCCGAAGCGTCACCGTGCTTGTCAGCGTCGATCTCCTGAGATCACCCGAAGCGCGCGCGACGCTGCAGCAGCTCGACAATCTGTTGCAGGTTCTCCGCATGCTCGACAAGGGCGTGGCGATGCAGTTCCTGTTCGACCGTGCCAATCAGATGGGCGCCTGGGACATGGGCGTTCTGCCGGCGGCGCTGCCGGGCCTGCGCGCGGTCGCTGATGATGCGACACGCACAACACTCGAACGGGCCTGGTGTGCCGAAATCCCCGCTGAGCCGGGCGCGGATTTCGACGCCATGTTGGAGCTCTGTGATCGGAGACAGATGGGCGCGTTCTATGTCGTTGGAAGCGACCCGCTGATGACCTATCCCGACCGGGGATTTGTGAAGCGTGCGCTTGGTGCCGCTGATCTCCTGATCGTGCAAGACACGTTCCTGACAGATACGGTGGGCCTGGCCGATGTCGTCCTCCCAGCGGCGGGGTATGGCGAGGAATCCGGTACGTTCACCAACAACGAGGGCCGGACTCAGAAGGTCTGCAAGTTCCGCGAGCCCGCCTTCGAGGCGCGGGGCAATCTGGCGATCTTCGACTTCGTCGCGGCGCTCCGCGATCACGCGTTGCGGCCGTCCATGCAAGGCGAAATCTTCAGCGAGATTGCGCGGCTAGTTCCAGCCTACGAGGGGCTGACACAGGACGGGCTGGGCGCCGACGGCGCATTCACCATGGCGATTCCGACGCCACAGGCCGGTAAGTTCTTCGCCCCTCCGCCTGCCCCGGACGCAGCCGAAGGGCTCATGCTGGTGACCGGCAACTGCCTGTTCCACAACGGATATCTTTCCGAACGTTCGGAGATCCTGAATACGGTCGCGGATGATCCCTATGTCGAGATGAGCGCGCCGGATGCCGCGCAGCTTGGACTTTCGGATCGCGATCAGGTGGTCGTGCGATCCGCCCAGGGCAAACTGACGGCGCAGGTCAAGGTCAATAAGCGTTTTCCCAAGGGCCTCGTGTTCGTTCCGGAAAACTACAGAAACCTGCGTCTCAACAGCCTGATGCGGCGGGGCGAATACCCATGTCCGGTGGAGGTTCAACAAGCGCACGCGGCCTTCAAGATCGGAGCTGTTGCCCGAGCCGCGGCTGACGATCTCGGCCAAGGCATTCTCGATCAAGGCATTGCCGGGCACTTCGGCAGCTTGTCCTAACCCAGCGTCTCCACCCCAGAGCGTTTTCAAGCGAAGTGGATACCGGTTCGCGTCAAGAAAACGCGTCAGAACAAAAAGCTAGAGCCTTTTCCGTTCTGATTCGATCAGAACGGAAAAGGCTCTAGCACTACTTTGGCAATTTTTTAGCGGCGGCGAGTTTTTGGGATTCCCAAGAGAAGGTTTGCGTGATTCATGGGAGGTCGGCTGGCGGAGGGCCGATCTATGGACGTGGACTGGCAAGTTGATCTTGATCGCTGGCTTGCGCCGTTTGTCGCGGCGCTGCGGCACAAGACGCGGGCCCGGATGTGCCCTCTCTATGTCGCGGGTTTGATTGGTCCAGGAGACCGCAAGAGTGTTCAGCCGATGGCAGCACGCGCCAGCGGTGTCGGTTACGATCAGCTCCATCATTTCGTCGCTGCCGGAGTTTGGGACACTGCTCCACTCGAGGCTGCCCTGCTGAAGGAGGCAGATAGATTGGTTGGCGATGATGCAGGTTTTCTTGTCATAGATGATACGGCGTTGCCCAAGAAGGGACGTCACTCGATTGGCGTCGCGCCACAATATGCCTCGTCGCTCGGAAAGACTGCCAACTGTCAGTCTCTGGTTTCGCTAACGTTGGCGTCGCGGGAGGTGCCGGTGATGGTGGGCCTGCGGCTGTTCCTGCCCGAGAGTTGGACAAATGATCCTGAGCGCATGGCGCGGGCCCGTGTGCCGAAGGATAGACAGACTGCTCTGACAAAGCCGGAGATTGCCATCGAGGAGATCGACCGCGTCATCGCCTCCGGTGCGCGTTTCGGCTATGTGCTTGCCGATGCAGGGTACGGCTCCAGCGGGCCTTTCCGTCAGGCTCTGAGCGAACGCGGTCTGCTGTGGGCGGTGGGTCTGTCGCGGCGCCAGAACGTCTATCCCGCCGACATTGCCCTGATCTTCCCCGTCGCGAAGACCGGAAAGCCCCGCAAATACCACATCCCTGATCAGCCGCCGGTCTCTGCTGAAGCGTTATTGGCTGAAGGCAAATGGCAAAGGGTCAGTTGGCGGCGGGGCACCAAAGGTCGGCTGACATGTCTCTTCACTGCCCGCCGTGTCCGGGTTGCGGATGGCCATAAGCACCGGATGCTCAATAACCGTGTGCAGTGCATGCCTGGCGACGAGGTCTGGCTCGTCGGCGAGCGGCGATCGACCGGGGAGCAAAAATACTATGTGTCGAACCTGCCGGTCGATACCACCATCAAGACACTCGCGGCTACTATCAAAGCCAGATGGGTCTGTGAACAGGGCCACCAGCAGCTCAAGGAAGAGCTTGGGCTCGACCACTTCGAAGGAAGATCCTGGACCGGATTACATCGACATGCCTTGATGACGATGATCGCCTACGCCTTCCTACAGTCCCGCCGCCTTAAAGCAGCGGGACGAAAAAAAAAGAATCTCGGGACCGCCACCACAACCAAGCATGCCGGCCATCAGGCAAGCAATCCTCGACCTCTTCGCAAGACCTCCACCCCGACGATGCCCTCACTGTGACATGCTACTTGCAGATATCGCGAAGCCTAAAGTGCCAAAGTAGTGCTAGTACCCGGAATCATAGCTGAGTGATACGTCGGCCTTTGAAGCGGCGTTGACGGACCTTTTTCTTGGTCCAGACGAAGGGCTGAGCTTTGTCGTTATAGGCTTGGATGTAGGCATCGATGTGTTTCTCGAGCTGTTTGAGGCTGGTGAAGGACGCGCCGCTGAGCGACTGCCCCTGCAAGATCGAGAACCAGACCTCGACCTGATTGAGCCAGGATGCGCTTGTCGGCGTGAAATGAAATTTCACGTTGGGGTGGGCCTTAAGCCAGTGCTCGTTCTTCTTGTGGGTGTTGAGATTGTCGAGGATGACGTGAAGCTGGCGGTCCGGAAAAGCCAAGGTGACGCTGTCCATGAAGTCGAGGAACTCGACACGCCGCCGCCGTTTTGAATGCGTCGCGATGATCTTTCCGGTGGCAACCTCGAGTGCCGCAAACAGCGTTGTCGTGCCATGCCGTTTGTAGTCGTGGCTCTGACCGGTCAAGGCACGGCCATTGGGCAACTTCAGATAGCCCTGCGCTCGCTCCAAAGCCTGGATCGAAGGCTTTTCGTCCACGCATAGCACAATGGCCTTCGCGGGCGGGGCGACGTAGAGGCCGACAACATCGGCGGCTTTGGCCGTGAAGTGCGGGTCATTGCTCTCGCACCAAGACTTGCGAACCACGAGGTCGATCTTGTGGTTGCGCAGGAACCGCCAGACATATTGGACGTCAACATCGCCCAGCGCCTCGGCCAGCAGCGGCCCGGTCCAGCGCGCAAACCCTTCCGGTGCCGGCTTGTCCAGTAATCTCAGAATCCGCTTGTCGGTGGCGTTCGTATAGATCGGTCGCTTGCCAGGCCGCGGCTTGTCCTGCAGCCCTTCAAGGCCATGGTCGGCATAGCGATGCCGCCAAAGGCTGACAATCCGCGGCTGAACACCGACCTCCTTGGCAATCGACCGGGTGCTGCGCCCGGCCGCCGCCAACAGAACGATCCGCGCCCGCTTCAAATCGCGCTGCAACGTCATCGGCGAGCGGCAACATGCCTCAAGCACCTTGCGATCTTTCCGCGAAAGGTGGACTTCTCTTGCTTCGGGTATCATCCCGATGTTGAATCACGACTCACGATCCAAGAAAAGTGGGTACTAGCGGATGTCGTCACTGATAGGCGACCCCGCAAATGTAATTGTGCAGCATTTGCTGGGTGTGCAGCGATTCGTCGAGCCGATGCTTGACCACGTCGCCGATGCTGACCACCCCGACAAGGGCATTGCCATCCGTGACCAGCACATGGCGTGTGCGTCGCTCGGTCATGATCGCCATTACCAGAGGCAGCGTATCGTGTGTCGAGCAGGTCGCCACGCAGCGGTTCATGATGTCGGCGACCCGCATCATGGGCGCCTCGGCTCCGTATTCAGCCACCACATTGCAACAATCCCGCTCCGACAGTGTGCCCAGGTATTCTCCGGGCGAACGGCTGACGATCACGAAGCCGATATTGCTTTCGCGAAAAAGCCGAAGGACTTCCACCATCGTGTGATCCGGAGTGACTGAGATGACCCCGGCAGTCTTGGTATCCAAAATTTCGCCAACAAACATTTGACCCTCCTGTTCGTAGGCTCCAGCTTGACAGTTGGTGCGCATTCACCTTCGTCGAATATTCCGCCACCAGTTGTAACCCTGCGGCTCGTTCGTCTCGACCAGTACGTCCTTTTCGGTGTTCAGGCGCGCGGCGACCACGCCGCCGCCGGTCGTCGCCTTGCCCGGTTTGCTAAGCAGATCGTCGCGCCCGATCACCAGGTCACGCGACGAAAAACTCGAGAATTCGTACTGTTGGCCAAGCGCGATCGCGTCCGCCGGGCAGGCGTCCTCGCACAGGCCGCAGAACAGGCATCGGGCGGTGTCGATCTCGAATTTTGCCGGGCGTCGGTTGCCCTTCTCGTCCTCGTAGGGGACGACTTCAATGCAGTAGCAAGGACAAATTCGCGCGCAGAGTTCGCAGGCCACGCACTTGATCTCGCCCTGTTCGTCGCGCTTCAGGAAGTGATGCCCGCGGTAACGCGAATAGGGCAGCCATTTTTCCTTGTCCGGATACTGCATGGTCACGGATCTGGAGAACATGTAGCCGCACGTCAGCGCCAAGGCGCTCGCCAGATCGGCGAAGAACGCCCAGCCGATCCATGTTCCAGTTCTATCCAGTGCGCGCGGCATCGCCGCCTCGCTACGGGGCCGCCGTAGCCCCTAAAGGAAAGCCACCCCAGTTATAATTATGTTCCCCAGTGATAGTGGAAGCAAGACTTTCCACCCGATCGCCATCAGTTGGTCGTAGCGGTAGCGCGGGAAAGTGAAGCGGAACCATATGAAGACATAGATGAAGAACGCGACCTTGAGCAGGAACCAGAGCAGCGGCGGCAGCGGGATCAGTGCGCCATTCCAGCCGCCGAAGAAGAGGATCACCGCCAGAACCGACACCAGCAGCATGATGGCGTATTCGCTGACCATGAAGAATGCAAAGCGGATACCGCTGTATTCGGTATGGAACCCGGCGCCCAGATCGCCTTCCGCTTCCGCCAGGTCGAAGGGAATGCGCTGCGCTTCGGCGAGCCCAGCGACGAAGAACACGAAGAACCCGACCGGTTGGTAGACGATGTTCCAGACATTGGCCTGTGCTCGCACGATCTCGAGCAGGCTCATGGATTGCGCCAGCATGACGACGCCGATGACCGCAAACCCCATAGGGATCTCGTAGCTGATCATCTGCGCGCAGGTCCTGAGGCTGCCCAGCACCGCGTATTTGCTGTTCGCGGCCCAGCCACCGAAGATGATGCCATAGACTTCGATGCCCATCACCGCGAAGACAAAAAGGAGCGCCACGTTCATGTTGGAAACGTAGAGCGTGATCTCGGCGTTGAGGATCGAAACGCTCTCGCCGAAGGGGATCGCGACGAACACCACGAAGGGCGGGGCGAGCGCTAAGATTGGCGCCATTTTGAACAAGAAGCGGTCGGCCTCGGCCGGGATGTGGTCCTCTTTGGTCAAGAGTTTGATCCCGTCCGCCACCGGCTGCAGCAGCCCGTGCCACCCGACGCGCATCGGCCCCATCCGCTGCTGGATGTGCCCGGCGATCTTGCGTTCCAGCCAGGTCAGCGGCAAGGGCAGCAGCAACAGGATCGCGATCAGCAACGCGACCTTGAGGACGATCAGGCCAAGGGCGACGACAAGTTCCATGGTCCGCGCCTAGTTGTTCAACAGAGACCCGCGACCGAACTTTGGCTCCCGCTATACGCTGAGCTCTTGCGTAACCGTCAGGCTGCGCGGGATGGCAGTTTGCAAACCGCGATGCATCTTGTGCAATGATATCACAGCCCTACCGTCGTTGGCTATGCTGTGCGTCGCTTGGCACTGCGCTGTATTCGACCAGCGAGGCGGGTTGTGTTGCAAATTCCTCGTTGGCGCTGAAAGGGCATTTGGCCGCGATGACCGCGATCGGGCTTGCCTTCTATTGAGTTCAGCGGACGAAGGTGCGCGCAACACTGCGACTAAGTGGGCTCCAGGTTCGGTATCACCTTGCCGCCCCGGCCGCGTTTCAGTTCGCCATGCGCAAACTCATGCATCACCCGGCTTGGTGTCTCGCATTGACGCAGCGACGTTTCGGGTAGGATGAACATCCACTAACGAGAGTTCCGGTGTCAGGGAACGTTTTCCGTCCTCGGTTCGTTCCGAAGCGAACCACGTCCCGAGGGCAGCCGATGGAACTGCGGCTCCGCTGGCGACTTTGATCGTATGCCGCAATTGGGCAGCCAAGCCATGAGCCAGTTGGTTAAGACGCGGTTGGTCAACGAGCCATTCTCCGATCCCGGCCTGTTCATCGATTTTCGCTTCGGCCGGCGCGCCATGCTTTTCGATATGGGGGACCTCGGACCGTTGTCGGTCCGCGAACTGCTGCGCATCACCGATGTCTTCGTCTCTCACCGGCACATTGATCATTTCAGCGGCTTCGACCGACTGCTGCGCCACCGCCTGCACCGTGCCGGCACGCTGCGCATGGTGGGGCCGGCCGGCTTCATCGGTGGTGTGGCGGCGAAGCTTCGGGCCTATACTTGGAATCTACTCGACGAAACCTCGGCTGACTTTGCGATCGAGGCGGCCGAGTTCGTGGACGGTAGCATGGGGCCATGGACGACATTTCGCGCCAGGGACGCATTCCGCGCATCTGCGTGCAGCGACCCGCCACCGACCCAGCAATGGCCGCAGGGTGTGGTGCTGATGAACGACAATCTACGTGTCGAGGCAACGATTCTGGATCATGCGACGCCTTCGCTGGGGTTTGCATTGCAGGAAAACATGCGGGTGAATGTGTGGTCCGAAGGTCTGAACGCGCTGGGATTGCAGGCCGGACTCTGGCTCAATCAGGCGAAGACGGCCGTCCGTTGCGGTGCCACCGACGACCTCGCCGTTGCGGTATCCGGCGGTGAAAGCGTGCCGCTGGGAATGCTCAAACAACATGCGCTGCGCGTCGCAAAGGGCCAGCGCATCGCCTACGTCGTCGATGTTGCATTCACCCCGGAAAACATCGAACGGATCCGCGCCATCTGCGCCGATGCTGATCACCTTTATATCGAGGCGACGTTCCTCGAGGCGGACGCAAAGGAGGCTTCGGCCAGACATCATCTGACCGCACGGCACGCCGGTGAACTCGCCAGGCTGTCGAACGTTCGGCGAGTTACACTTCTGCACCACTCGCCGCGTTATCTCGACCGGCCCGGCGCCTTGCAGGACGAAGCGGAGCGAGCGTTCAACGCGCCGCAGCCATCCCCTCGCCGAAGATGATGGAAGTACCGCCGCGCCGATCTCATTGGGGCTCGCATCGAGGCGCCGGAGGAATAGCTAAAAAGCCCGCGGGCCAGTTTCGCCACCCGCAAATTCCACATGCAAAATCGGCATCCCTTTTGCGGCGCGTTAAAAACCCCGCCATCCACCGAAATGAATGACGGGGCTTTCGAGCTTTCTCTTTTTCGGGGATTTCTCCTTTCCAAAGATACTTGCTCTGTGATGATAACGGCTTCGAGCCTGATGAGTTCCGGACGTTTTCTGATCCGCCTGATTTTTTTTTTGGTGTAGTCGGCTCAAGGTCAAATCCGGGGCGGCCAGGAAATATGCCGGCACATCGCGAAATGAGGCGTACGTCCCGACCTAATGCGCCCGTTCGCGGAATCGCACCGAGCGCACCATGCGCCAGAACCGCGCAACAAAACGTCCAACACAAAATATGGCGGTGTACTTTAAGTAGTTGAAATAGCTAGATAAAATTAGATACAAAAAGGCAAGCTGGAGCGCTTCACCCGCCCCAATCGGCAATGCTGAGCTGGCCGAAACGAAATGGTCGGCAAGCGCAAGGGGGGCAAGAGATCATGGCGGGCTCCAGAATAATTATGTGGGTTGCTCTAACCGCCGGCAAATGGCTTGGAAAGGACGAGCATGGGCTGGCAATCGCTATTCTGACAAAGAGAAATTCCGTAGCGATCGCGGACGGTTTCGACGGCCGACGCGCGTCCGGCCGTGACGGCGGCGGCGATTTGCTGCACGTTCATCGCTCGTTTCCCCAGATGAGTGCTGCCGTTCCGCAGAAAGCGAGGATTGCCAGGCCGACGAATGCGCCGGCAAGACCGGCTAAGCCTTCGACAGCCCGAAATGAGAACCGGCGTCACCAACAGACCTGCGTACGAAGCTGTCAGCACCGCTCCGGTTGTCTCGCCGATACGGTCTTGTGGCGCAAGCCGGGCGATCTCCGCCAAGAATACGCCGTTCCAGCCGCTGGCCGTAAGACCGAAAGCCGCAGCGAGCGCATATTGCCCCGATTTGCCAAGGACGTCGCCCCAAAATCCGAACGTGGCTGCGCAAAGTGTCATGCCCAGCCCGAGGCTGACCAGGATCAATCGCGCGGAATCGATGCGCGTCGCAAGAAAGCCCCAGCCAAGTCGTCCCAACAGGCCGCCAGCCTGTGCACAGGCGAGTGCGGCGCCGGCTTCGATATGGCTGAGCCCGAGTTCGCGTACACCGAGCATGACAAAATAGGTGTTGAGGGCGAGCTGCATTCCGCTAAAGGGCATCGAAGCGGCGGCGAGCGTCGCGATGCGACGGTCGGAGCTCACCAACGTCAATCGCGCATGCACGCCAAGTTGCCGCGGAGCCTGCACCAGATCCGCGTATGCTGGTCGCATGCACTCGAATATGATGATCCCGCAGATAGCAGACGCGCCCACGGCGGCATAGGACCACTGCGGCGCAAGCCAGATTGCTATTGCGGGCAAGACAAGCGAGCCCAACATGGCGCCAATTTGATTGCCGGTCTGACGCACCGAGAAAACCATTGCACGCCGTTCGTCCGTAACAAGTTTACCCAGTAGTGCCGCACTGGCAGGCGTCTCGGGGCCGAAGGCGAGGCCGAGACAAAGGCCCGCCAAGAGCAGTGCCGAACTTGATCCGAGCGCGGCAAATGCCATGCTCGCGGCGACCGCAGCGGCGCATAGACTTGCCATTCGCAGCGATCCGATACGGTTGATCAGGCCACCCGTCCAAAAAGATGTGAGGACGCCGACAGCGAATACCGCCGTGGCGAACATCGAAAGACTGGGAACATCGAGGTTGGCGGTGGGCGCTACGGCGCCCGGTGCGAACAAAGCGAGGGCCACGAGTGCTTGCAGCCATGTCATGGCCGCAAGTGCCGGCAGGAGTGCTGGCCGAGCCACCGCGGGTGCGTGTATCATGCACCCGAACCCAACGGGCAGGAGGCCAAATGGCTGGTGGAATATCTATTCATGCAGTCGATGTCGCAAGCGGGCGTCCGGCCCAGGGCTTGCGTGTCGAGATATGGCGGACTGAATCTGTGCCCACGCGTATCGCCGAAGGCCGGCTTGGCTCGAACGGCCAGCTCGACCATCCAGTCGTACGTGGATTGGGAATCGAAGCCGGCGAGTACGAAGTTCGCTTTCACCTCGGCGAATTCTTTGCCGAAGATTCCGGCGCCAGTTTCCTCTCTATCGCGCCTTTCCGTTTCAAAATTGAGGAGGTGGACGAGCATTTTCACCTGCCAATGAAATTCACCCGCTGGGGCTATTCCCTGTTTCGGGGAGCGTGAGGCGTGTCAGCTCGTCAGTCGTTTCGATAGACCGGTCGCGCGCTCCATGATCGCCATGAGCGCCACCGTAGCTATGATCAGGACGCCCGACAATGCGGCGATCGTCACGTCGAGTTTGCCCTCAAGGTCCTGCCACATTCGGATAGGCAGCATGTCGGTTGCCGCATCCCGCAAGAACAGCGAGACAGGCACATTGTCGAACGACGACATGAAGGCAATAAAGGCGCCCGCTATGATGCCCGGACGGATCAACGGCAATACGATCCTTCTGAACGTGTAGGAGCGACTGGCGCCGAGGATAGCAGAACTTTCCAGCAAGGCCGGCTCAAGCTGGGCAAGTGCCGCCACGGTGTTGCGCACCACATAGGGCACGCAGACCACCGTGTGGCCTATCACCAGGGTCAGTGCGGACACTGGCAGGCCGACCAGCGAGAACAGCATCAAGGCCGACAGGCCGAACGCGAGGGCCGGAAGCACCAGCGGCGACATGAACAGCGAATCGAGTACGCGCGTTGAAAGCGTAGGCGAGCGCGCAATCGCCAGTGCGGCGGCAACGCCGAGTACGATTGACAGGCCCGTCGACCACATGGCGACGATAAAACTGTTACGTGCGGCAAAATGTAATTGCCACGCATTCCATAGCTCGACATACCAACGCGCCGAATAACCCGGCGGCGGAAACTTGAGCGAGTATCCGCTGGTGAACGAGACGATCAGAACGACGAGCGATGGCGCGATGATAATTACCAGTGCAACCATCGCTGTTACGATCATTACGGCTTCGAAGCTAACGGCCTCCCATGTGCGTTTTCGGCTGCTCATGTCTAGGCTTCGCCGTAACCGCGCGACAACCGACCCAGCATGCCAAAGACCGTGACCACGGCGAGAACGGCGAAAAGAAAGATGATCGAGATCGCACCGGCGAACGGCCAATTCTGCAGTGTCGAGGCTTGCTGGTAGAGATACATCGGCATGAAAAGCATCTGTCCGCCGCCGACAAGGGATTGGGTGATGAAGGCAGTAATCGCGGCGGCATAGGTAAGTGTGCATCCGGCGATGACGCCAGGCAGCGATAGCGGTAGGACCACTTTCCAGAAGGTACGCCAACTGCCAGCGCCGAGTGAACAGGACGCATCCTCAAGGTTCATGTCAATTCGACCGAGTACCGTGATGAGCGGCAATGTCATGAGCGGCATTTGCACCTGGGCGAGGGCAACGACCACCCCAAACTGAGTGTAAAGAAGCCGAATGGGTGTGTCGATTGCCCCAATCGAAAGAAGCGTCGAGTTGATGATGCCCTGACGTCCCAGAATGACGATCCAAGCAAAGGTGCGTACGACGACACTCGTCAGCAGTGGCAGGAGAACGATGAGAATAATGAGCGTCTGAGTTCGCGATCCGACACGGTGATAGAGCCATGCGATTGGGAAGCCCAGCACGAGGCACAAAGCGGTCACTTCCGCGCCCAGAAGCAGCGTCGAGCCAAGCACGCTCAGACTGAATGGATCGGTAAGGAAATGAACGTATTGGCCGATGCCCCAAATCGCACCGGCCGCATCGTTGTGCAGCGAGAGAATGAAGAGCTGCACCAGCGGTGCGACGAAGAACGCCAGAAAGAACAGGGCCAGCGGCGCGGCCAGCCCGATCCCGTATGACGTCACGTCGCGCGGCGCCGATGCAGCAGCCATCATCGTCCTTAGATCTTGATTTCGCGGTTAAATCGTTCGATCCACGCCGAACGCTGCTCGTTGATCTTCTTCCAGTCCTGAAACACGAATTTCTTCTTCAATTCCGCGGTGTCTTTCGTCAGCACGCGCGCGATCTCGCCTCCCATCGAAACCTTGGAATTCGTCGGCACGATCAGATAGGGCGAATTCATCAGTGTCGTCTGCACCTCCGGTGAAAGAGCCGCTTCGATGAGTTTGAAGGCGAAATCCCGGTTTGGCGAGTTCTTGACGACATGGATCGTGGTCTTGAAGGCGATCGCGCCTTCCTTGGGCGCGACGAATTCAACGGGAACGCCGCGCGCCTTGAGAATCTGGATGGCATTGAAATTTCCAGGCGAAATGTCGATCTGCCCCTGCTGGAACAGTGTTGCGAGGGCGCCTGGATTGGCCGCGACCGCTGCCAGGTTGGGCTTTAGCGCCTCCAGCGCTTTGAAGCCTGGGTCGACATTGGCTTCCGAGCCTCCATGCATCCTGGCGACCTCGACAAGCCATCCCGTACCGAGAGTCGAATTGAGATTGGTGATGCCGACACGCCCCTTGAATTCCGGCTTCCAAAGGTCGGCCCAGGAGGTCGGCGCTGTCTTTACCGTGTCGGGGTTATACGTCAGCCCGACGACCTGGAAGAACGGCGCGGGCCCCATGGGCTCCTGCGCTTCGGCAATGAGGTCCTTGTAATAGGTGCTTTTTTCGACCGGGTAGGGTTCGACGAGATCCTGACCGATTGCAACGAGGGCCGGACCGGGGTCGTGCAGCATCACATCGATCGGAGGGTTGGCGCGCGCCGCGTTTACCTTTGCGATCTGATCGACGGATAGCATCGGGTCGAGCACGATCGACGCATCGGCATTCGCTTTGCGGAAGGCCGGAACGAGCACCGCCTTGTGCGCCTCCTCCCAGCTTCCCGTGAAGGTGGCAAAGACCAGCGGGCGGGCCTGGGCGTAGCTCAGTCCAGGGAACGCCTTCATGGCGCCGAGTGTCAATGCGGTCGTTAGAAGAGTTCTGCGATTGATCATCAAGCTTTGCTCCCGTTTGTAGGCTGACGTCACGTTTAAAGTGATGCAGGAAAGACGTTGGCGAGGGCTGGTGCGAGCGGCGCAACGCGTACCGCAACGCCATTCTCCAACAGGCGCGTCTCGCCGAAGCGTGCCTGGCTTACTTTCACACCGGAGCCATCCGCAGTCTTAACTTCATGCACGACGGTTGCGCCGAGGGGCAGGGCCATCCCGACCACGCCGGCGAAGCCGGAATCGTCGGCCACGAACTGCAAATGCTCAGGCCGAATACAAACTGTGACGCGACCGCCTTCAGCAAGGGACTTTGAGGTCGGCCGGGCGATGATCTCGGCCCCGGCGTCGAGCCGTACTTTCGCGCCAGTCGGGTCGGCCGACACGAGCGTGCCAGGCATGCGGTTCGTTGAACCGACAAATGTGTTCACGAATAGAGTCTGCGGGCGGTCGTAGACGTCGGAGGGTGATCCGAACTGCTCCAGCCGCCCCTGGCTCAGAACGGCGACGCGGTCGGCCATTGATAACGCTTCTTCCTGATCATGCGTGACGATAAGCGTTGTAATTCCGGAAACACGCTGCAGCCGCTTGACCTCGATCTGCATGTCGAGCCGCAGGTTCTTGTCGAGCGCCGCGAAGGGTTCATCGAGCAGCAGGATGGATGGCTTTATCGCCAGCGCACGCGCCAGAGCCACGCGCTGCTGCTGACCGCCGGAAAGCTGTCGCGGCAGACGCTCGCCCATGGATGAGAGCTGGACGAGCTCAAGTAGGCGCTGGGCCTCGCGCCGGCGCGTCGCAGTGTCGATGCCGCGTGCGGCAAGACCATACGCCACGTTCTCGGCGATCGTTAGATGCGGAAACAAGGCGTAATTCTGGAAGACGATCCCGACGGCGCGGCGGTTGGGCGGCAACATATCGACAATGTCGTCGCCAATAATGATACGCCCTTCGCTCTGAGCTATAAAACCCGCGACGATGCGCAGGAGTGTTGTCTTCCCGCAGCCGGACGGACCAAGCAAGGCGATGATTTCGCCGCCCTTCACGTCGAGATTGATGTTTTCAACCGCGACCGCTCCGCCAGGATAACGGTGTGTGATCCCGTCAAGTACAAGCGAACGGCCGCCCTTCGCTTCAGCCATGGATTGCTCCTCCCGATATCCAGAAGAAAGCAAGTCCCGTGCCTACGCTATCGTCATTCCCACGAAGTTCGTGCATTCTTGCTCCATGACGTTTGACGATAGTCCCTGCGAGCTTACAGCTATCGCACTGGCCAAGGCCTTGGAGCGGCGTGAGATTTCCGCGCGCGATGCGCTCGAGGCGCATCTCGCGCGCATCACCGCACACGACGCCCAGTTCTCGGCTTTTATTACAGTCGATGCGGACGGTGCGCGCCGTCAGGCCGACGCCTGCGACGCGGCGCGCGGTCCGACAGGACCGCTCCATGGTGTTCCGATCGCCGTGAAGGATCTGACAAATACAAGGGGATTGCGCACGACATATGGATCGTTGCTGTTCCAGCACCACGTCCCGGAGCAAGACGAACTTGTGGTGACGAGACTTCGACAGGCCGGGGCGGGCATTATTGGCAAGACCAACACGCCGGAATTCGGCTTTGGCGCTGTGTGTGCCAATCGCCTTTGCGGACCGACGCGCAATCCCTTCGATCTTGATCTGACTTCCGGCGGCTCTTCGGGTGGCTCCGCCGTTGCCGTCGCAACCGGAATGGCCTCTCTCGCTCACGGTACTGACTTTGGCGGCTCCGTGCGGACGCCAGCAAGTTTCTGCGATGTCGTCTCGATCCGTCCGACACCAGGCCGAATTCCGGCACCCGCCCGTCCGCGTGGCTGGGATATGCTCGCGACACACGGGCTTTTGGCTCGCAGCGTCGACGATCTCGAACTTGGGCTCGCCGCCTGCATTGGGCCCGACATGCGCGATCCGCTGTCCGTCGGCATCAAGCCCGGCGATGAGCCTGATGGGAAGCGACCGCTGCTCGCGGTCACACCCGACTTCGGCGTCGCGCCGGTCGCGAATGAAATCCGCTCGCGCTTTGTCGCGGCTTGCGATGCGCTGTCCGGCATCGCCGATGTCGAGGAAGCTTCTCCCGACTGCAGCGGCGCCATCGAAGCTTTTCGTACGTTGCGGGCCGCGCATGTCGCCGACAGCTATGGCGACCTCCTGAGAGATCGACGGGCCGAGCTGACGCCGACCGTTGTTTGGAACATCGAGGCGGGTGGCCACCTTACGGCGCAGGATTATCTGTCCGCCGAGCGGCGTCGTACCGCTATCTACCGCAGTTTTCGCGACCTGTTGGCGCGGAAGGATTTCCTCGTCGCGCCTGCCGCTTCGGTCTTCCCGTGGAACAATGACGCGGGCGAGGTGACGCGGATTGACGACATGCGCCTCGAAACGCCGATCGACTACCTCGCCGTTACCTTCATCGTCTCGCTCGTCGGCTTCCCGGTCCTTACATTGCCGACGCCGAGACGTCCCGATCAAATGCCGTTCGGCGTCCAGATCGTTGCCGCCCCGGGACAGGAGTCCAAACTGTTCGCATTCGGCCGGAGGATCGAGCAGCAACTGGGATTTTTTCATCTTCGGCCACCCATTTGATCAGGCGTCGCGATGTTCGAGACGAGCGGCCAGCGGAGCTGCGAGTCCGCTCGTCGGTTTCGCGTCGGGCCGGCGAAATGTGCCTGCGGTCGCTTTTCGCAGGCGGAGCGCGAGCAGGGCTTCGGCCTGCTTCACGGCGGCCACGACCTGATCAATCACAGGAACGGGAATCCTCTCGGCGACACGCTCTGCCAGCCCGGACAACGGCGCGCCTGCCAAAATCAAGACGTCGGCCTCGTCCTCCTCCACAGCGCGCTTCGCAAGTTCGACCAGAAGGTCTTCCTTTTCGGCCCCTACCTCGGCAATCTCTCGGAATGGGCCATCGAGCATGCGGATGCCGGCACATCTTTCCCAGAGTCCGTGGACGCGAACGCACTCCTCGTACCAGGGGCCAAGCGCGCGCGCGAACGTCACCAGGCCGAATCGACGCCCCGCCATGCAGGCGGTGAGCATCGCAGCCTCTGCCATCCCGACAATGGGAATGTCGAATAGTTCTCTCGCGGCGAAAAGTCCGGGATCGCCGAAAGCCGCGATGATCGCGGCATCAACCTCCCGGTGACGCTCCGCGAGCATTTCGAGCGCGACGGCCCCGCCGATCTGTGCTTCGGCGCGCGTCGATATGTACGGCACGCCGCGTGGTGCGGTGAGGGGTATCAGCGAGGTTCCCGGCGACACGGCGCGCTGCCCAACCGTCAGCATGAGTTCGGTGATGTCGGCGCGCGTGTTGGGGTTGAGAAGCAGGATGTTCATGATCAGGCCGCCGGCCTGCTGAGCGTGGTTTTGGCCAGAACCTCCCAAAGCGCCGTGCCGGTGCGTTGGACATGCGCGGAGAGAAGGCGCCCGGCCGTTTCGCCGTCGCGGGCTTCGAGCGCGGCAAGAATCGCCGCATGTTCTTCGACGGAATTGCTCCAGCGCCGCTCCGCGCTGAGCGCGAGATAGCGGGCGCGTTCGGCCCGCGACAGCAGCGTCTCGTGCGCCTCGCGCAGTGGTGTATTCCGCGCCGCCCGAACGATCAGGCCGTGGATCTCTCCATTGATGGCGAAGTAGTCGTCGAGCCTGCCGTCCCGATGGCGGCTCTCCATGCGGGTCTGCAGGAGGCGAAGCCGTTGCAATTCGCGCTCGGTGGCGCGTTGGGCGGCAAGTTCGGCCGCGAGCCGTTCGATACCGGCGAGCGCTTCGAACAGCTCGAACACGCGATCTGTTTCGATATCCGCGATGCGCGGGCTGCGGTTCGGGCGCAATTCTACCAGCCCTTCGGCGGCCAACAGCTTCATGGCTTCGCGCAATGGAGTTCGCGAAACGCCAAGCGCCTTGGACAGCTTGGTTTCCTGCGTCGGCGAGCCAGGCTCCAGTTCTCCGCGAATAATCATTGCTCGCATCCGCGCCGCGGCGCGCTCATGCAGGCCAGTCCGCTTGAGCTTGATTGTCTTTCGCCCCTTACTGACGTCCGATTTTTTCCGCACGCGTCCCGCCTCGCTGACCTCTAGTTTAACCGTTCTGGGTTTCGTAGCGTGCCCAAAATGTCCGCGTATGCCGATGAAAACAATGGCATATCCAACAAATTGTATGCAGAGTGCAAAAACGCCATTGCACTGGCGTGCCTAGGGGGCAGAGGTTCGAATCCTTTCGGGCGCGCCATTAATTTCAACCACTTAATGAAAAACACCGTTTGAGAAGTCGAAACTGAAGAGATTCTCTCAGACGATTTTGTCTGGGCTGCTAGCTCTAAATAACGGGGAACAGGCTCGCGCAGTCGCGGGGCGCTTCTAATCAGCTGAACTGTTCAGGACGTCGGTGCTCAACAGGCTGGTCCAACAATCATTCACGGGTAACGACAACGCGGCGATGCGCTTTAATCATTGTCCAATGATGGATTGGACCGAGTGTCTAGTTTTTTTGTAATTGGTTGCAGGGCAGCGTGTGCACGATGTGTACATCGGGAAATCGAATAAGATCCAAATTAGTCAACGAGACCTTCAAGCCCGCCAACGATCAGACCTGACGGATCACCCTTTCCGCGCACTTCAGGAAATTCCGAACTAACGGATTGAGAGAATCTCGGCGCCAGCAAACCGCGACATCGATAGCATCGTCGGCATCCAGGAAGGGTCTGAACACGACGCCGGTTGGGCATCCGAGTTCGGCGCAGGCAGGAAGGATAGCCAAGCCTTCTCCGGCCAGGACCATGCTGAGCGCCGAGTGGACCGTTTCGACCCGGTTGGCAACCGGCATACTGACCTGATGCCGTCTCAGCAGCGACGTCACAACAGAGGTCGCGGGATCTTCGGCAGATCCGGGCAAGCTGACAAGCGGGCGCCCCTGCAGTCTTTTCACCGGTATTGCCGCGGAGCGCGCCAGGGGCGAACCGGCCGGCATGGCAAGCATCAATCGCTGCGTTCCGATGATGGAAGCTTCAATCTCGGTATGGCGAATTGCAGGCATGCACAGTGCGACAGTCACGCTGTGGTCCAGCAACCGCGCCTCACGCGTCGCCGCGCTGAGTTCTATGAACTCGAGATCGACTTTCGGAAGGGATCGACGGAGTTCCGGAACGAGTTTAGGCAACACGGCGTGGGCGAGCGCGAACATGTATCCGACTGACAATCTTCCCCGGCGCCCCGCCGCCACCGCGCGGGCTGCCTCGAAACCTTCAGCTGTCAAGGCCAGCGCTTCACGCGCGCGCGAGAGCAAGGCACGACCGGCTGCCGTCAGCTTCATTCCCCGCGCGTCCCGATGAAACAGCGAGGTTCCTACTTCCGCTTCCAGTTTGCGAATCTGGACCGACAATGGCGGCTGCGCCATGCGCAGGCGGACGGCCGCCCGGCCGACGCTGCGTTCTTCTGCCACAGCAACGAAATAGCGGAGACGGCGGAGATCCATTTTTGCCATACTGAAATCGTATGGGTTAGTTGTGCATTGGTATTGGACCTGAAGTCAACGTGAATGTCATCTTTGTGACACTTCGACCCTGGGGACTTTAGCGCGATGAGCGATGAACTGTGTTTCCTGCCAGCGACCGAACTCCGGGCGCGGATTGTCCGCAAAGACGTTTCGCCGGTTGAGATTATGCGTGCCGTCATTGCGCGCGCGGAGCGCATGCAACCCTCATTGAACTGCTTCATCACGCTTTGCGGCGATGAAGCCATGGCCGAGGCAAGGAAGGCAGAGCGTGAGGTCATGGTCGGGGAACCGCTAGGCCTTCTTCACGGCATTCCGTTTACCGTGAAGGATCTGGTCAACACCAAAGGGGTGCGAACGACCTTCGGAGCGGTTCCCTACAACGACAACGTTCCTGACCATGATGCTGTTGCCGTGGCGCGAATGCGGGCAGAGGGCGCCATTCTGCTGGGCAAGACCACGACGCCGGAGTTCGGCGCCATGTGCCTGACGGATTCGCCGTTGTTCGGCCGCACGCGCAATGCCTGGAGTGACGCACGCTCAAGCGGTGGCTCGAGCGGGGGAGCGGCAGTTGCGGTTGCCAGCGGCATAGCGCCTCTTGCGATCGCGACAGATGGCGGCGGCTCGACGCGGATTCCGGCGGCCTGCAACGGCGTTGTTGGGCTGAAGCAAAGTAACGGCGTTATTCCCCATAGCCAGGTGCAGGACGCATTTGGCAACCAGACCTATGTGACGCCGATGACACGCACTGTCGCGGACACGGCCCTGATGATGCAGGCAATGTCGGGAGAAGACGTTTCTGATCCGTGGTCGATGGGATTCCCGCCGTGGAATTTCGTCGAGGGATCGGCTCCAAACGGCGATCTGCGCGGGCGCAAGATTGCATTCTGCCTGGCGCCGGCCGGCCGGCCGGTTGCCGCCGACGTCGTCGCTGCATTCAAGGGCGCTCTTGCCAGGCTGGAAGCCCTTGGGGCCGAGGTCGAGGAAATGTCTGCCGACGGATTTGAGGTGGAGCCAATCTGGCGCGCCATCAATCACACCGCCTGGCGCGCACGGTTTGAGAAACTTGCGGCTGACCATGGCGACGTGCTGAGCGAGACCTTCATGAAGCAGCTGGCCCTGGCCACGGAAGTCAGCGGTGTTGATTATCAGCGGGCAATGTTTGACCGTACGTCTCTGTTCCGGCGGATTCAGACATTGTTGCAGAGGGTCGATATTCTCGCGATGCCAACCATCACCCGCACCGCGCTTCCGATCGATCAGGATCTGTTCGGCACGATAGAAATCGACGGCCAGGTGTTGAGCGACGTTCGGCCAAACTGGTTTCCCTGGACGATGCCGTTTAACATGACCGGCCATCCGGCGGTCAGTCTGCCCTGTGGCTTTGGCGCGGACGGCCTGCCGATCGGCATTCAACTCGTCGGCAAATTTCGTGGAGACATCGAATTGCTGCGCGTCAGCGCGCTGTTTGAGGCCTCGCAAGATCTTCTCGGCCGGTGGCCGAGCCTGGTCAGCTAAGCGGCGATGCGGCTGCCACCACACTTGGCCGCTAACAAGGGAATCGGGACTTGAGCGTCTTCATTTTTCGCCGCTTTCTGACGCTGATAGCGACGCTGGTCGGCGCGTCGCTGATTATCTTTCTTGTTCTGGATGCCTTGCCCGGCAACGCCGCACAGATGCTGATGGGCGCGGATGCCTCGCCTGATGCCGTCCGAGCGCTGACGGTCAAGCTCGGGCTGGATCAACCGCTGCCCTATCGGTATGTCCATTGGATCATGGGGATGCTGACAGGCGATCTGGGAAACAGCTATGCCTACGGTACGTCGATCGCCGGATTGATTGCCGAGCGCCTCACGTTGACGATTCCATTGGCAATCATGTCCATGTCCATGACGGTTGTGCTGGCTCTGACCGCCGGAATCTATACGGCAGCAAATCACAACAAGCTCGGCGATGTGGGTGTGATGTCGCTGACGCAGTTCGGCATAGCGCTTCCCAATTTCTGGCTCGCCATCCTGCTGATCCTGCTGTTCTCGGTGAAGCTGCAATGGCTTTCGGCCGGCGGATTTGAGGGCTGGGACGACGGCGTCATTGCCGGGATCAAATCGCTGCTGTTGCCTGCGATCTCGCTATCGGTGGTGCAGACGGCGATCCTTGCACGGGTCACGCGCTCCGCGGTGCTTGAGGTGTTGCGCGAGGATTTCGTGCGCACTGCACGCGCCAAGGGTTTGAGCAAGAACGACGTATTGTGGCGGCACGTGCTGCGCAATGCGATGATCCCGGTGATGACTGTAATGGGTCTTCAGTTCGGCAACCTGCTGGCGGGGACGATCGTGATCGAGAACGTGTTCTATCTGCCTGGTCTCGGCCGGCTGATCTTCCAGTCGATCGCCAATCGCGATCTGATCGTGGTGCGCAACTGCGTGATGCTGCTCGCGGCTATGGTCGTGACCGTAAATTTCGTGGTTGATCTGCTCTATGCCTTCATCGATCCTCGCATCAAGGCGCATAACCTGTGAGCGCTCCGCTGAGCATTTCGGGCGACGTGCGGGCCGCGCCGGAGCGTCCGCAGCTTGCGACCGGCTTCTGGCGACGCGCGCTGCGCCATCGCAGCTTTGTCACGGGCGGCACGCTCAGCCTGCTGGTGCTTTGTGCCGCCTTGCTGTCGCTGGTATGGACGCCGTGGTCGGCTTATGAGATCGACGTAGCATCCAAGCTGCAGCCACCGTCGGCTGCGCACTGGCTCGGCACCGACGTGCTTGGCCGCGATATCGTCTCGTTGCTCCTGGTAGGTGCCCGCTCCACCATCATGGTCGGCATCATCGCGGTCGGGATCGGCCTTACTTCAGGCGTGTGCCTCGGGCTGATCGCCGCTGCGCGCAAGGGCTGGATCGAAGAGCTCATCATGCGGATGAGCGACTTCACGTTCGCGTTTCCCGCAGTGCTCTCGGCGATCATGCTGGCGGCCGTCGCAGGCCCGGGCATGGTGACTTCGATCACCGCCATCGGCATCTTCCAGATTCCAACCTTCGTCCGGGTGACCCGTGGATCGGCCAACGCGATCTGGGCGCGGGAGTTCGTGCTGGCGGCGCGCGCGTCGGGTAAGGGTGGCTTCCGCATCACCATCGAGCACGTGCTGCCGAACATCCTTTCGGCCCTGATCGTGCAGGCGACGATCCAGTTCGCGCTCGCGATCCTGGCCGAAGCGGCGCTGTCCTACCTGGGGCTCGGCACGCAGCCGCCGCAGCCGTCCTGGGGGCGCATGCTGAACGATGCGCAGACGTTGCTGTTCCAGTCGCCGATGCTCGCGGTCTATCCGGGCGCTGCGATCGCAGTCGCCGTGCTTGGCCTCAACCTGCTCGGCGACGGGTTGCGCGATCTGCTCGATCCCCGGCTGGCACGGGAGCGTTGAACATGAACGGATCCGCTAATGCGCCTTTGATCGAAGTCAAGGACCTCGGCGTTCGGCTCAACACCAGCCGCGGGCCCGCGCAGGCCGTTCGCGGGGTCAGCTTCGCGCTGAAGCGCGGCGAAACCCTGGGTCTTATCGGCGAATCCGGATGCGGCAAGTCCGTCACCGCTCTCGCGCTGATGGGCCTGCTGCCCGAGAGCGCCGTCGTCAGCGGCAGCATCCGGCTCGACGGCCGCGAATTGGTCGGCCTGTCGGATGCGAATTACTGCAAGCTGCGCGGCAATCGCATCAGCATGATCTTCCAGGAGCCGATGACTGCGCTCAATCCGATGCACACGATCGGGCGCCAGGTGGCCGAGCCGTTGCGGCGTCACACCAATTGTTCGGCTGCGCAGGCGCGCAAGGAAGCCATCGCCTTGCTCGATCGTGTCGGCCTTCCCGATGCGGCGAAACGCGTCGATGCCTATCCGCACCAGTTCTCCGGGGGCCAGCGCCAGCGCGTCACCATTGCCATGGCACTGGCTTGCCAGCCTGACGTGCTGATCGCCGATGAGCCGACCACTGCGCTCGACGTCACCATCCAGGGACAGATCCTCGACCTGATTGCGGACCTCGTCGCCGAGCGCGGCATGTCGATGATCCTGATTTCGCACGATCTCGGCGTTATTGCCGAGAGCGTCCAGCGCATGGCGGTGATGTATGGCGGCACCGTCGTCGAAAGTGGCGCAACGGATGCCGTGTTCACGCGCATGGGACATCCCTATACGCAGGGGCTGTTTCGCGCTCGCCCGCGTCTTGGTGCGCGGAAGGGCGCCCGGCTGCAGACCATCGCCGGCACCGTGCCCGAGCTTGCCGATCTGCCCTCCGGTTGTACTTTCGCCGACCGCTGCGCGATTGTCGAAGATCGTTGCCGCGTGGCGCTGCCGGGCGCGGTGGACGTCGGCGCCGGCCATGGCGTGCGCTGTCTCAGAACGGATGTTTCGATGGCTGAGGCAGCCGGAGTTTTGGGCGCATGACCATGCTGGACCAGGCGACACCGCCCGCCGACCTGCCACTGCTCGATGTGAAGGATCTGTCGCAGCGCTACACGCTGCCACGGGAAAGTATGTTCAAGCCGGCCGGGCAGGTGCATGCGCTCAATGGCGTCACCGCGCAGGTGATGGCAGGCCGCAGCCTCGGCGTGGTCGGCGAATCCGGATCGGGCAAGTCGACCTTTGCGCGGCTCGTGATGGCGCTGGAGCAGCCGTCGTCAGGTTCGGTGTCGCTCATGGGTCGCGACCTGAACCAGATGCCGGCGGACGAACTTCGCCGCGCCCGGCGGGATTTCCAGATGGTGTTTCAGGATCCCTATGGGTCGCTCGATCCCCGTCAGTCGATTGCGCGTATCGTCGCCGAGCCGCTTACTGCGCTCGGGCGAATGGATCGCGCCACGCTGCGTCAGCGCGTCGCGACGGTGCTGCGGCAGGTCGGGCTGCGCGACGCCGACATGGACAAGTTTCCGCACGAATTCTCCGGCGGTCAGCGCCAGCGCATCGCGATCGCGCGCGCGCTGATCACCCAACCGAAGCTGATCATTGCCGACGAACCGGTCAGCGCTCTCGACGTGTCCGTGCAGGCCCAGGTACTTAATCTCCTTCAGGACCTGCAGGATGAGTTCGGGTTGAGCTACGTCCTGATCAGCCACGATCTTGCGGTCGTCGATTATCTCTGCGATGAGATTGCGGTGATGTATCTCGGGCGAATTGTCGAGCAGGGCCGGCCCGAGGATCTGTTCGCGCACTGCGCCCATCCTTATACGCGCGCGCTGCTCGAGGCCGTTCCGCGCGCGCAGGCCGGCGGCGTGCGCCGGCGTCGCGGTGCGCAGGCGATCGCCTCGCAGTCCGCGGGCGCAACGGGGTGCCCCTACGCTTTACGCTGTGCGTTGGCCGACCAGCACTGTCGCGAGATCGCGCCTGTGCTACGCAAGGTGGGTCCGGCGCAGCTTGCTGCGTGCCATCACGCCGAGGCGGTGATGGCATTGCCTCCGGTGTCGTCGGAGGAGAGTTAGCCTTTTGTGCGGGACTGGCCTGGTCACGCGATATGTCTGGAGAGCAAGCGAATGTTTAGGAAACTAGCCATTTTTGCACTTATCGGCGCGTTCGCCGCCGCGCCGCTGCCGAGCCTGGCGCAGGGCAGGAAGAACAGCGTCGTCATGGGCATGACACTGGAGCCGCCGGGGCTCGATCCCACCACCGCAGCCGCTGCGGCGGTTGCCGAGGTCACGCTCTATAACCTCTATGAGACGTTGACCAAGATCAACGAGGACGGTTCGGTATCGCCCTTGCTCGCCGAGAGCTGGCAGGCGTCGGACGACCTGAAGACC
Organism: Nitrobacteraceae bacterium AZCC 2146; assembly: GCA_036924855.1. Lineage (NCBI taxonomy): Bacteria > Pseudomonadati > Pseudomonadota > Alphaproteobacteria > Hyphomicrobiales > Nitrobacteraceae > Nitrobacteraceae bacterium AZCC 2146. The sequence goes on along the minus strand of JBAGRP010000001.1, from coordinate 1,805,003 downwards.
TATACATTCAAGCTCCGCAAGGGCGTCAAATTCCACAATGGCGAGCCCTTCGACTCTGCCGCGGTGAAATTCTCGTTCGATCGCGCCGCGATGCCGACCAGCACCAACAAGGACAAGAGCCTGTACCAGGCCTTTGAATCGGTCACTGCTCCCGATGCGGATACGATCGTCGTCGCTGTGAAATATTCCGAACCGAACTTGCCGTTTCTGCTGGGGCAGGCGTCCGGTTCGATCGTCGAGCCGAAGAGCGCGCCGACTGATGCGACGCAGCCGGTTGGCACCGGACCCTATACGATGGGTGCCTGGGCCAAGGGATCGTCGATCACGCTGAATAAATGGCCCGACTACCGCAATGCCGCCGCGATCAAGCTTTCCAAGGTGACCATCCGCTTCATCGGCGATCCCTCCGCGCAGGTCGCGGCGCTGCTGTCGGGCGATATCGACGCGTTTCCACGAGCCGCAGTGGCGCGCAGCCTGGCGCAATTCAAGGCCGATCCGCGCTTCAATGTGCTGGTCGGTGGCTCCAAGGCCAAGACCATCGTCGGCATCAACGAACGCAAGAAGCCGCTCGACGACGTGCGGGTTCGCCGCGCCATTCTCGCCGCCATCGATCGCAAGGCGATGATCGAGGGCGCCGTCGATGGTTTTGGCACGCCGATCGGCAGCTTCTATACGCCGGGATCGCAGGGCTATGTCGACACCACAGGCATCAATCCCTACGATCCCGAAAAGGCCAAGAAGCTGCTCGCAGAAGCAGGCGTCACAACGCCGCTGGAGCTGAGCCTCAGGCTGCCGCCGCCACCTTATGCACGGCAGGGCGGGGAAATCCTCGCGGCCCAGCTCGCCAAGGTCGGCATTATTGCCAAGATCGAGAACGTGGAATGGGCGCAATGGCTGTCACAGGTCTTTGCCGCCAACGGCCCGCACAATTTCGATCTCACCATCATCTCGCATGTCGAGCCGTTCGATCTGGTGAAGCTGACCGAGCCCGGCCACTATCTCGGCTATAATTCCGAAGCGTTCAACGCGCTCTACAAGCAGATCACGGCAACGCCCGCAGAGGCCGATCGCGCCAAGCTGCTCGGTGACGCGCAGCGTATGCTGGCAACCGATGCGGTTGCCGGCTTTCTGTTCCAGCCGCAATGGATCACCATTGCGAGCAGGAAGCTGAAGGGGGTGTGGAAGGAAGTCCCGCAATTCGAAAACGACTTCTCCGCCTGGTCCTGGGAATAGCCGCCTCGCGCGGAGCGGGCGGCGGATCTGCCGGATGGCTGTTGCGGCGACCACTGCGCGCCTGACGCTTTGCGCCGGACCGCGGTATCGCACGAGTTCGTCTGGTCCTGCAGTGTCGTACCGGCCAGATCAGGACATCGGCAGAGCCAACACGCCATGAATGTAAGCGCTTGAAGCGAAGGGAAAATGCTTTAGGCGTCGCTTCAGATTTCCCCCGGCCCATATTAGTCAGCCACGGGCGACTACAATTCTCGGGGGCACATGGCGTACATTTGAGAAGTACGTTGGGGCGATGATTTTGAACTACGAATCTCGGGGGCAAGAGTTCGAATCTGTTCGGGCGCGCCAAATTGCCATCATTCAGATGAAACGGCGATTTACGGGCTTGTATCCCTCGCAGGCGTTAGTTCGCGTTTGAGAAGATCCAAGAATTTTGCCGCGGCCGGGGACAGCTTGTCGTGTTTGGAAACGACGAGTGAGATGTACGGTGCCTCGATGTCGCGATCCTTGAGCTTGATAAAACTGAACTCGCCGGCCTCGATCTCGGAAAATACGTCGAGTTCGACCAGAAAAGCGACGCCTACGCCGGCCTTCGCAAGCCCCTTGATGGAAGCGATCCGATTGCACGTTCCGGCGATGCGAACGCCCCGCCGCGTTCTTTCGAGCGCGCGCCTGATCGCAGAACGCACCATCAACGTCTCATCCGGCATGATGATCGGATAGGCCAGACAGTCGGCAATGCGTGCCTCCTGTTGTTGCGCCAGCGGATGATCCGGCAACACGACCGCGCCGACCGCCGTTCGAACACCCCACGCCGACCGGACGCCGGCGGCCTTCGGCATATTGATCACCACGCCGACTTCGGCCTTTCCCTCGGCAACGTCACGCAGCACGCCGTCCGTCACGCCGACATTGGTGTTCACGGTGATGCCGGGCATGACGTCACGCAGTGCGCGAATGGCGCGGGGGACGACGCTGTAGGTCGCGATCTCCACCGTCGCTAGTCTGAGTGTGCCGGCACGAAGGCCAGCCAGGCTGCGCAGATCGTCGTTGAGACCGCTGAAGTCCTTCTCCCAACGCTGGACGTAGCTGAACAAGATTTCCCCGGCAGGGGTGAGATTTACCCCGCGCGGCAGCCGTTCAAACAACGCCAACCCCGCCAGATCCTCCATTCGCCGGATTTGCCGACTGAGGGCCGATGGCGCGATCCGGAGTATTTCCGCGGCTGCGCGCACAGACCCCAGGCGCGCGACAGCAGCGAAATAAGCCAGCGGAGTAGCCAGTGCCTTGAACATCGGGAGCCTGTCCTGCGTTCTAATTGATAGAACAGAATGTAACTTTCTTTGTAATCGACAGCAACGTTAGTGCTCCCTTACAGTCGCCGTTGTGCAATGCAGCGATGTAGGAAGATGCCCAAAAAGCTTGAATTTATGCGGCGCGCGATTGAGATGGCGCGCCATGCCACGGACAGTGGCTCCGGCGGCCCGTTCGGATGCGTGATCGTCAAGGACGGCGCCATCGTTGCCGAGGGGTTCAACCAGGTCCGCCTGACCAAGGATCCGACCGCGCACGGCGAGATGGTCGGGCTGCGGGCCGCGGCAAGCAAACTCGGCACGGCCGATCTCTCGGGCTGCGAGATCTACAACATCTCGATCCCGTGCCCGATGTGCCTGGCGGCGCTCTACTGGGCCAAAATCGACAAGATTTACTACTGCTGCCTGCCGGAAGATGCCGACGCCATTGGCTTCGACAACGTCACGATCGCGCGCCATTTGCAGCAGCCGCTCGAGGCCCAGCCCATCAAATCCGAACGCATCGAAGAACTCTACGACGATGCGTTAGCAGCGTACCACAACTCGATTGTCTCAACCTCGAAATAGCAGGGAGTTTTCATGCGGCCATTCATTCTCGGGCTAATGGGACTGTCGCTCCTGTCGCCGATCCAGGCTTCATATGCCGCCGATGTCCCGGTGCGTTTCAGTCTGGATTGGGTCTTCGACGGTGCCACCGCCGAGGTCTTGCAGGCCGAAGCCAAGGGCTACTTCAAGGATGAAGGCCTGGCGGTCACCGTCGATCGCGGATACGGCGCCGGCGACACCATCTCCAAAATCGCGTCAGGCGCTTATCAGTTTGCTATCGGCGACGTTACCGCACTGATCGAATACAACGCGCTTCATCCCGATCAGCCGCTCGTCGGCGTCATGATGCTGTACGACAAATCGGCGTTCAGCATCATCACCACGACGGACAAGAACATCAAAACCATTGCCGATCTCAAGGATCGGCAAATCGGTGCCCTCACCAACGAAACCATGAGCCGGTTGTTTCCGACCCTCGCCAAACTGAATGGTCTCGATCCGGCCAGGGCGCCGTTGCAGAATGTGAGCGGTCAGATTCGCGATACCCTGCTTCGCACCGGCAAGGTCGATGCGGTCATTGGCTTCTTCACGACGACCAGCTTCAACCTGGAAACCAATGGCGTGCCGAAGGACCAGGTGCGCTATTTCAAGTATACCGATCACGGACTCGATCTTTACGGTAGCGCGATCATCGCCAAGGCCGACTATGTCAGCCAGAATCCAAAGGTCGTCGTGGGCATGGTCAAGGCCCTCACGCATGGATTGATCGATACAATCAAGAATCCGGCGGCCACCATCCCGCTGGTTAAGGCGCGCAACAGTCTCATCGATGACGCCATCGAGTTGCGTCGTCTTGAATTCACGCTGAAGGAGATCATCGTGACGCCGCATGTGCAAGCAAACGGCCTGGGCGGTGTCGATCAGGCGCGACTTGCCAAGCATATCGACATCGTGACGGAAGCGCTGGCGCTTCCCGCCAAGCCTTCGGCCTCGTCGGTCTTCACCACGGAATTTCTGCCGTCGGCCGATCTGCGACGCATTCCCAAGTGATCGCCGGTTGGGCGGCGCGGTGACAACGAGGATGGACATGGCCGCCAGCAAGCCGAAGCGCCCCTATTTCGTCGAGATGGATGACGTGGGTCTCGTCTACCCCGGGCGCAGTCCGACGGTTGCCGTGGAGCGGCTCGACCTGCGCATCACCACAGGAGAGTTTGTCGCCGTTGTCGGTCCGTCCGGATGCGGAAAATCGTCGTTGATGAAGTTGACGACGGGGCTGGTAGCTCCGACACGTGGCGGCATCATCGTGAACGGCCGCGAGGTGAGCGGTCCGGTCACGGTCGTCGGGATGGCTTTTCAGAATCCCACGATGCTGCCGTGGCGCAACATTATCTCCAATGTGATGCTGCCTCTCGAGATCGTGCCGCCGCATCGCGGCCGGATTCGTCGCGAGCGCCAGGCCTATCGTGACGAAGCGATTGAGTTGTTGAAGATCGTGGGGCTTGAGGGTTTTGCCGACAAATATCCTTGGCAGCTCTCTGGCGGGATGTTGCAACGCGCTTCGCTCTGCCGCGCACTGATTCACCGGCCATCCTTGCTGATGCTGGATGAGCCGTTCGGCGCGCTGGATGCCTTCACGCGCGAGGAATTGTGGGACGTGCTGCAGAATATCTGGCAGAGCCGCCAGTTCACGGTCATCCTGGTGACTCATGATCTGCGCGAAGCCGTTTACATGGCAGACCAGGTCATCGTGATGTCGGCACGCCCCGGTCGCATCGTCGCCACTCATCAGATTGAATTGCCCCGCCCGCGCTCCCTCGACATGTCGTTCGAACCGCGCTTCGTGCAGCAAGTCCAACAGTTGCGCCAGCAGATTGCCAAGGAAAGCGGAAAGGCCGTGGTGGGCTCGGCGGCCGTCGTCGACGGAATTGAGCCGTGAACCGCGCCTGGCGAGAAGATGCATTGCCATGGCTGGTTTCCGCTGCCCTCCTGATCCTCTGGGAGTTCGGTTGCCGGGCATTCAAGGTGCCGGACTTCGTGCTGCCTCGCCCGAGTCAGATCGCGGTCGCGCTCAGCAGTAATTTCGGCACGCTCATGTTTCATGCAACACGTACCTTGGTGAGCACCTTGATCGGCTTCGGGCTGGCAATTGTCGTCGGTGGATTTCTTGGCGTTTTCGTCGGGTCGTCGCGCCTGATCTACAAGGCCATCTATCCGCTGCTGGTGGGATTCAACGCGGTGCCAAAAGTCGCCATCGTGCCTGTGCTGGTCGTGTGGTTCGGGATCGGAACGGTTCCGGCAGTGCTGACCGCGTTTCTGCTGAGCTTTTTTCCGATCGCTGTGAATGTCGCGACCGGCCTGGCGACCGTGGAGCCTGAACTTGAGGATGTTCTGCGTTCGCTGGGTGCGACGCGGGCCGATATCGTGCTCAAGGTCGGTCTGCCGCGCTCGTTGCCGTATTTCTTTGCGTCGCTGAAGATCTCCATCACCCTCGCTTTCGTCGGCGCCGTTATTGCCGAGACGATGGCGTCGAACGAAGGGATTGGAATGTTGATCGTGCAGGCATCGTCAAACTTGCGTATCCCCCTGGTTTTTGCGGCACTCACTGTCATCGCAGCCATGAGCGTAGCGATGTACGCCGTTTTCGCCGTGATCGAGGGAAGGATGACTGGGTGGGCGACGCGGCGCGTGGATTTTGGAATCGGCGGTTGAGGACATTTTGGTCACCCTGTCGTTCATGTCGCCATCAGTGCGCGACGGGTCCGCTGTATCAATCTCAATTTCCGACCAAAGTATGCTGGCGATCTCGTTCCCGATGCGGGGCACCGAAAGGGTTTGAGTTCGCTCAGTTTCCTGCGAATGCACCAATTTCAGAATTACAGGGCAATTTCAATTACATAATAGTTCGCAGTTTTATTCTGAATGGCGCGCTAAATTGCCACCATCCAGAATAAAGCCGCGAACTATCGCTTAGTTGTTCGATGGCGGCTCATGGCGGATTGTGTTGATTTAGTTTGCGGTTGATCAACGTTGGCCGGCGTGATTCCATCCTTGTGTTGCTTTGCGGAGGGGCAGGACGATGATGGGGATGCAGACGTCGCCGGCACGGCTGTTCTACGATTTCTGCCTCGATGACCACGTTCCCGGCGATCACCTGCTTCGTCGCATCGACCAGTTCCTCGAACTTGAGACGGTGCGCTCGGAACTAAAGCCGTTCTACAGCACCATTGGCCGCCCCTCGATTGATCCTGAGCTGATGATGCGGATGCTGATCGTCGGCTATTGCATGGGCATCCGATCCGAACGGCGGCTGTGCGATGAGGTCCATCTCAACCTGGCCTATCGCTGGTTTTGTCGTCTGGGGCTCGACGGCAAGGTGCCGGACCACTCCACCTTCTCGCGCAACCGCCATGGCCGGTTCCGGCAGAGTGATATCCTGCGGCATTTGTTCGAGGCGGTGGTGGGGCGGTGCCTGCGCGAAGGTCTTGTTGGCGGTGAGGGGTTCGCGGTGGACGCGAGCCTGATCGCAGCCGATGCCAACAAGCAGCGGTCCATCCCCGGAGATCAGTGGCGGGTCGATGACCTTGGCGCCGATGCCGGGCAGGCTGTTCGCGAGTATCTGGCAACCCTGGACGATGCTGCTTTCGGCGCTGCCAGCGAGGTGACGCCGAAGTTCATCTCGCCTTCGGATCCAGCCGCGCAGTGGACCGGCGCCCATAAGGGGCACGCCTTCTTCGCCTACGCAACCAACTACCTAATCGACACGGAGAACGCTGTCATTCTCGACGTCGAAGCCAGCCGAGCCATCCGCCAGGCGGAGGTCGGAGCCTCACGCACTATGATCGATCGAACCACCAAACGCTTTGGCCTCAGGCCCCGGTACCTTGCTGCCGACAGTGCCTATGGCTCGGCTGCGAACCTGGCCTGGCTGGTCAAGGAGCGGCAGATCGAACCGCACATCCCGGTGTTCGACAAGTCCAACCGGACCGACGGCACCTTCTCGCGATCCGACTTCGTCTTCGACGCTGAACGCAACCACTACACCTGCCCACAGGGCAATTTGCTGGTGCAGTTCAGGCGAACCTTCGCGACGCCGCGCTCGGGCATCACCAAAGACGGAACGCGGCTATACCGATCGAGCAAGTCTGATTGCCAGGGCTGCGCCCTCAAGGCGAAGTGCTGTCCGAACACGCCGCAGCGCAAAGTGCCGCGTGACCTCGACGAAGATGCTCGTGATGTCGCCCGAGCTCTGGCAAACACGCCGGCCTACGAACGTTCGCGGCATCGCCGGAAGAAGATCGAGATGCTGTTCGCCCATCTCAAGCGCATCCTTAGACTCGGTCGCCTCAGATTGCGCGGCCCCAACGGCGCACGAGACGAATTCCTCCTCGCCGCCACCGCCCAAAACCTGAGAAAGCTCGCAAAGCTTCGACCGATGCCGGCCGTCTGCCCTCTGGGGGCATGACGATGCACACGATCAAGGGGCTGAGGCCTCCATGAACGGCCCGGATTAGAAACATCGCCTCTATAAATAGACGTGGGACCGGAAAGGACCGGCTCGAATGCAACGCAGCGACTAAATCAACAATATCGGCGCAAAGCGGACAGGTCGATCGCGGAGTCGGCGCTGGCCGCCAAGCCAAGGGCATGACGTCCGGGACGTGGCAACACTACACGTTACTTCGCTGCGAGCGCCTCGACTTCGACCTTGAACTCCGGGCGCGTGAAGCCGCCCACGATCATCAGTGTCGAGGCTGGTGCCGGCATCGCGACATAGCGGTCGCGCACGGCCATATAGGGCGCCATGTGCGCACGGTCGGTGACATAGGCGTTGATGCGCACCAGATCGGAAAAGGCCATGCCGGCCTCGGCGAGGCACAAGCCGATCGCCTCGAAGCAGAGCACCGCCTGTTCCTCGGTGCTCTCCGGAATGCGGTCACCGACGGAGATGCCGAGCTGTCCCGAGCAGAACAGCAATCGCGCGCCGGCCTGGACCTCCACCGCATGGCTGTATTTGGCGAACGGTTTTCGGATGCCGGTGGGAATGAGATGATTCAGCATCGCGCTCACTCCTCCTCCGCCGGGCTCTGCGCCATGGCCTCGCGCAGTGCCTCCGAGGCGCGGCGGCAGTATTCGCTATAGACGGGCGAGAGGCGGAAGTCTTCGTTGCGCGGATAGGGCGCGGCGATCGGAATATCGGCGCTCACGCGGCCGGGACGCGCGCTCATCACCAGGATGCGCGACGAGAGATAGACCGACTCATAGACGCTGTGGGTGACGAAGATGACCGTAAGATTCTTCTTCGCGAACAGCTCCAGGAGATCGTTATTGAGCTTCGTACGCGTGATCTCGTCCAGCGCGGCGAAGGGCTCGTCCATCAGCAGGATGCGCGGGTTGGTCGCCATTGCACGCGCAATGGAGACGCGCATCTTCATGCCGCCGGAGAGTTCGCGCGGATAGGCGTTGATGAAACGTGTCAGGCCGACCTGGGCCAGCACCTCCATAATCCGGTCGTGCACATCCTTCGTGCGCTGACCGGCGAGCATCAGCGGCAGATAGACATTGTCGAACACGGTGCGCCAGGGCAGCAGCGTCGGCTCCTGGAAGACGAAACCGAGCAGCCGGTCCGGCTCGCCGAGCGCGTCGTAGCTCGACTGCGGCCAATCGATCGTGCCCGTGGACGGCGCGCCAAGCCCAGCAATCATCTTCAGGAGCGTGGATTTTCCGCAACCCGAGGGACCGAGGAGTGTCAGGAACTCGCCCGGCAGAATGGTCAGGTCGACGCCTTCTAGCGCCTGCGTCTTGTTGGCGAAGGTCTTGGAGATGCCGGCGAGCTTGAGCAGTGCGCGCGGCGGGGCGGGCGCTTCGGCAGGTGTCGGGGGCTGCGCCTCGAACATGGGCACGACATTCATTGCAGCGGCCCCGGTGAGCGCGGAACGAAACTACGCATCTTGCCCGGATTGAGCAATCCCAGCGGATCGACCTCGTGCTTGTAACCGAACTGGTCGGCATCGACGCGCTTGTAGCGACTGCCGTCTTCCAGCGTGAGGACATGCGGATTGGCAATCATGATGCCGCAGGCCTCATAGGCAGCCATGATCTCGTAAAGCCGCTCCGGCGTCGAATAGCGGATCACCGGAATGCCGCTTGCGGTCATCAGGCCATTGATGCGGATGAACTGCAAGTGCTGCATCACTTCGCCCTCGAACCTAGCGCCGATCTCGGTAGCCGACTGGACGATCCGATCATGCGGATGAAGGACCTGCAGATAGGTGATGTTGCGATCGACCTTGAACATGTGCAGGGTGCAGTGATTCCAGGTGTGCTCGTAGAGCGGTGCCTTGGTCAGCACGTCCTCGCTCGGCGCCTTGTAGGTGATGGTGCCGCTGAAGAGTTCGAGCAGCGTCTCGAAGCTTTCGATCGACATCGGGCCGATCATGCCGAGCAGCACCGCCTTGCCGTCAGGGCAATGTTGACGGATGGCAGAAAAGTTCTCCGGCAGCGGCCACTGGATTGGTGACAGAAATTTCTTGACGATACCGTCGGCCATGGCGATGGCCTGGCCGAACCGAACCGCTTCATAGAAGTCGTCGAAGGCGACGATCACGTCGATCCAGGGGAGCGCCGGCGCCAGCGGCATCTCCAGCGCGGTGATGATACCGGTCGTGCCATAGGCGCGGCTGATCTTCTGCGCCGCGTCGCCGCGCAATTCGATCACACGCGGGTTTTCTTCCATTGTCACGATGCGCGCAGCCAGGATGTTGCCTGGCTCGCGCATGCCGCCATAGGTGACGCTGCCGATGCCGCCTGAGCCGCCGGCGACGAAGCCGCCGATCTGCGACATGCGTTTGGTCGAGGGATGCATGCGCAGTTCCCAGCCGTTCGGCCGTGTCTGCGCGTCGATGTTGAACAGCTTGGCGCCGGTCCGCACGCGCACGATGCCGGGCTTCTGCCATTCGATCTGGTTCATCGCGGACATGTCGAGCACCACGCCGCCCTCGAGTGGCACGCACTGGCCGTAGTTGCCGGTGGCGCCGCCGCGCGCAGTGAGCGGAATGCGGTGGCGGTAGCAGGCGGCTGCGACACGGATGACATCGGCCTCGTCGCGCGGCGTGAGGACGATGTCGGCAAGCTTCTCCTTCAATTGGGCGTTGAGGATCGGCGAGTACCAGTAGTAGTCGCGCGATTTGCGCCGGATCTCGTTGGCATCGAGACTAGACGGCACGTCGCCGATGTCGGTGAGCAGCGCGTCGATCGGGTAACGCGAGGTGGGGGCGGCGTCGGGAGCGGAGAGAGCGGCATCGGATGGCATGTGAGCCTCGTTGGGCGTATTGTTGCAGCAGGGAACGCTTTTCAGGCGTCCTGTTCGGCCTCGCTCTCGTGCCAGCGGCCGAGCGCGAGCTTCGACAGGCCGACCATCACCAGGAACAACAGGATGCCGGTGACGGTGATCAGGAACAGAGCGGCGAACATGCGCGGGATCTCGAGCTGGAAGCCGGCCTGGAGAATTTCGTAAGCCAGGCCCGCGCTTCGGCCGCCGGTGCCAGCGACGAATTCGGCGACCACCGCGCCGATCAGAGCCAGGCCGCTGGCGATGCGCAAGCCGGCGAAGAAAAACGGCAGCGCGCTCGGGATGCGCAGATAAATGAGACTCTGCAGACGCGTGGCGTGATTGATGGCGAACAGGTTCTGGTGCCCGCTCTCAATGCTGCGCAGGCCGATGGTGGTGTTGGAGATGATGGGAAAAACCGCGATGATGGTGGCGCAGATGATCAGCGCGACCTGTGTGTTCTTCACCAGGATGATGATCAGCGGTGCAATGGCCACGATCGGCGTGACCTGCATGATGACCGCGTAGGGGAAGAAGCTGCGCTCGATCAGCCTGTTCTGCACGAACAGGAAGGCGAGGAGCGAGCCGATCACAGTCGCAAATCCGAGTGCAATCAGCGCCACTTTCAGCGTGCTCCACAGGGCCCGCATCAGCCCCGGCGTGTCGGTGGCGATCGCCTGCGCGATGGCGCTGGGCGCCGGGACAAGATAGACGGGAATAGCGAAGATGCGGCAGGCAGCCTCCCAGCACGCCACGATAATGACACCGACCACCACGGGCGGCAGCACTTCGGCGAGGGCGGACCGGGTCCTGTGTCGTTGCATTGCCGGCACTCGTCTATCGCATCCAGGAGCGGGAGCGCGGCGCGATTGGCGGCCGCTGCGCCCGGTGTCAGTTCATCGGAATCTTCATGCCGTCGATGAATTGCGTCGTGAATGCCTTCTTATAGTCGACGTTCTTATCGAGCAGGCCGCCGGCCACCATGAAGTCATAGGTCGCCTTCCAGCGCGCGTCGGTCATCACGCCGATGCCCATGGTCTGCGCGTCGCCGCCGTCGACCACCTTCAATTCCTTCATGCGCTTGATTCCGTAGGCGATCTGATCATCGCTCATTTTCGGATTGTCGGCCTTGATCAGCGCATTGGCGGCGGCGGGATCGCCGGTGAGATAGCTCTTCCAGCCCTCCATCGACGCGCGCACGAAACGCTTGAGCGCATCCGGCTTCTCGGCCACCAGCTTGGTCGTGGTCACCATTGTCGTGCCGTAGGGCGGATAGCCGTCATCGGCAAACAGGAAGAAATTGACCGGCACGCCCTTTTGGACGGCCTGGAACGGCTCGGATGAGGGATAGGCCTGCTGGGCGACGTTCGGATCGACGAAAAATGGCTGCAGGTTGAAGGTGTAGGCCTTGGCCTGACCTTCGCCGTAGCCGTATTTGGCTTTCAGCCACGGCCAAAAGGTGGCGTGGCTCGAACTGGCGATCAGGATGTCCTTGCCTTTGAGATCGGCGAGGCTCTTGATGTCGTCATGCGTCATCATGCCTTGCAGGTCTTTCTGGAACGACGCGCCGACGGTGACGACGGGAAGGCCTTTCGCAACTGATTGCAGGACCTGGATGTCATAACCCATGACGACGTCGGCTTCACCGCCGAGCAGAAGCTGCATGCCGTTTACTTGCGGGCCGCCCATCTTGATGGTGACGTCGAGCCCAGCCTTCTCGTAAAGGCCTGCGGCCTTGGCCTGATAGAAGCCGCCGTGCTCGGCTTGGGCGAACCAGCTCGACAGCAGCGTGATCTTGTCTGCGGCGAGCGCGACGCTGGGAACGAAAGCGGCGTTGAGAAGCAGGGCGATGCCGAAGGCAGGTCGGGTAATCCGCGTGAACTTGGTCATTTGCGCCATCCGTCGAGTGTGATCCGGCTTGGCAGCAATGTCAGCAAATGCGAATGATAAGAGAAAGCATCAATTTTAGTCGTTGTGATGATTTGTTGGCATCGGTGGTTAGTTTTTAGACGAACCTCCTTCGCGCTAAGCAGCGGCCGGTCTTCGGCGATCTCGTTTTCATTACGTTCCACGACCTCAAGGTCGATCCCATCACCATCAAGCTCACGGTGCGCGCCCGTGGCACGCTTGATGCATTCCCAAGCCACCTGGTCGAGGTGATGCGCGCCGCCATGCCAAGCCTTGCAGCGGCGCATGAATGATGACGAATAGGCATCGCCGCGGACGCAAAATGATGCTTCTCAATGAACGAAAGGTCGTACAGTCTGCTGCATGACATATGACCGCATTCTCACTAAAATGTCTGCATAACCCGAGATGACAGTTTATTTCGCTGACATAGCCTGGTCCGACGCACCGCGCTATTGGCTCGTCAATGCGCGCGTGCCCGTTTGTCTTCTCGCCGATCCCGCCGCTCTGGCGAATAAGGATCAAGAGGGTGTCGTGCGCGCCGATCTGCTGATCTCTGATGGCAAGATCGCGTGTATTGCGCCCGTGGGAGGTGTCAGCGATGATGGCGTCGCCCGCGTTGATCTCGGCGGCCGCCAAGTGTGGCCGACATTGATCGACATGCATGCGCATCTCGACAAGGGCCATTCGATCGAGCGCAATCCGAACGTCGACGGCACGTTCAACAATGCGCGGCTCGCTGCCGCCGCTGACCGGCCGAACTGGACGGCGGCGGACTTGCGCCGTCGCATGGGCTTCGGCCTGCGCTGCGCCCATGCGTACGGCGTATCGGCGATCCGCACGCATATCGACACCTATCAGGACACGGCCGAACGGAGCTGGCGGGTGCTGCGCGAGATGCGCGCTGAATGGGCCGGCAAGGTGGACTTGCAGGCAGTGTCGCTGTGCCCGCTCGAATTGCTAATGGATTCTTTTGGCGATCGCGTCGCCGAGATCGTCAAGGAGTCCGGGGGGCTCATCGGCGGCGTCACGCGCCCGGCCATCGGAACGCATGGCTCGACCAGTGCCAATATCGACGCGCAACTCGACCGGCTGTTCGCGCTGGCGATCCGCTACGATCTCAAGATCGACCTTCATATCGACGAGACCGGCGACCCGACCGCAACGACATTGCCCTTCGTGGCGCGCGCGGCGCTGCGTCACGGTTACAAGGGCCGCGTCGTCTGCGGACACTGCTGTAGCCTGGCAGTGCAGAGCGAGAGCGAGGTCGATCGTACGCTTGACTTGCTCGCCGAGGCTCAGATCGGCATCGTCACGCTGCCGACGGTGAACATGTATCTTCAGGACCGCCAGAGAGGCCGCACGCCGCGCTGGCGCGGCGTCACCGTGGTGCACGAGATGCTCAGGCGCGGCATCCGCGTCGCCGCTGCCGGCGACAATTGTCGCGACAGCTTCTATGCCTATGGTGATCACGACATGGTCGATACCTTCCGCCAGGCCGTGCGCATCCTGCATTTCGATCATCCGCTGGCGCAAGCGCCGTCGCTGGTCGGTGCCATGCCCTCGCGCATCGCCAAGTTCGACGGGCATGGCCTGATTGCGACGGGGGCATCGGCGCGGCTGATCGTGTTCAACGCACGCAGCATCAACGAGATTGTCAGCCGCCCCCAGACCGACCGTGTTGTGATCGAATGCGGCAAGCGACTCGCGGTGAGGGCGCCGGATTATTCCGAGTTGTGGGAGCATGACGAAGCGGCCCGTGCAGAGCGCGTACGGGTTGCCGGATAGAAATTCCATGCGCATCCTCTACATTTACTGCCATCCTCTGCCTGAAAGCTTTCACGCTGGAATCCGGGCCAAGGCGTTGGAGGCGCTGAAGGCCGCCGGGCACGAAGTCGATCTGCTCGATCTCTATGTCGAGAAGTTCGATCCGGTGCTGTCGGAGGAGGCGCGGCGGTACTACCACGACACTTCGCGCAATCAGATGGGGCTGGAAAGCTACATCGCGCGGCTTCAGAGAGCCGAGGTGCTGGTAGTGCAGTTCCCCACCTGGTGCTTCAGCATGCCGGCGATGCTCAAAGGCTTCCTCGACCGCATGATCATGCCCGGCGTGGCCTTCGACATCGGCGATCCGGCGCACGTCAAGCCGATGCTCGGCAACATCAGACGCATCATCGGCATCGTCACCTATGGGCGACCGCGCTACATGGCGCTGTGGATGAGCGATCCGCCACGGAAGATCGTGAAACGCTACATGCGCTGGTTCACCGGCGGAAACGCGCAGGTGGATTACCACGCGCTCTATCATCTTAACGTGGCGACAGATGCCCAGCGCGTCGCCTTCATCGGCCGCGTGGCGAAGGCGCTGGGGCGGCTCGGCACCTAGGTCGTATCGACATTCAGGACTCTCATGGCGGCGTAGCAGATGATTCTGTTCTGGATAATTGATTCCAATTTCTCAACAGCATCACGATGTTCGGATAACGTCGTTGACTTAATCAACGTCCGCTCATGGCGCGCTAAGCGGCCGTTCATACGCAAACGGCATCCCGTGACTGATAAGGAATAACTTAACAGGCTCGGGGAGGGGTGCTTAACCGCCGGCAGATGGCTCGGAAAGGACGAGCATGGGCTGGCAACCGTCATTCTGACAAAGAGAAGTTCTGTAATGATCTCAATGGGCCAAAGACGACGAAAATGTCAGAACTGCCTTTGAAAACATTGCAGTTTTTCGAGACTTCCAAGCTGAATACGAGGGTTCGCTTCCCTCCACCCGCTCCAAGCAATTTCAGTGACTTAGTACAAATTCTTGATCTCATTCTGACAACCGTTAGATGTCATCCGGGTAACCAGGCTGAATACCTCTCCAATTTTGCTATTATCCTCCATCTCTTGGAGACGAACGTCGGATAGGTTTTTGCATCGGAGGACCGTCATGACCAATACTTTGGGCACAATGGGAGATCCACAAGCCGGTTCGGATACGGCGCCGCTACGCGCCAAGTCGGGCTGGATCATCGCACTCGGCGTCGTCTATCTCATCGCCGGGTTTATCGCGCTTGGCAGCGTTATGATGGCGACCGTCGCGAGCGTCCTCATCGTCGGTGTGATGATGATCATCGCCGGCGTCGCCGAAGTGTTCAGCGCCTTCCAGATCAAGAGCTGGGGCAAATTCCTGCTCTGGGTCCTGCTCGGTGTGCTCTACATTGTCGCCGGCTTCGTCACGTTCCAGAATCCGCTGCTCGCCGCCGTGCTGCTCACCCTCATTCTCGGCGCATCGCTGGTGGCCTCGGGCATCATGCGGATCATCCTGGCCTTCAGCATGAAACGGGAACGGCCATGGATCTGGGTGGTGCTGTCCGGTGTGATCACGCTGCTGCTCGGCCTCTTGATTTTGGCGCGATGGCCGGTTTCGAGCCTCTATATCCTCGGCCTGTTCCTTGGCATCGATCTCATCATGGCCGGCGCCGGCTGGATCGGAGTGGGCTTCGGCTTGCGCCGCGGTCGTTGAGGTGGTGGTGGCGGACTGCGCGCCACGTGGTTGATCGACCATCAGGAGGCGCCCATGCGCTGGATCTACCTCGCCGTCATCATTCTGTTCGCCGCCGCGACGATCATCTTCGCGCTGCAGAACTTCGAGATCGTCACCATGTCCTTTCTCGGCTTCAATGCCCGCGTGCCGCTCGCGCTGCTGGTCGCCGTCGCCTACCTCTTGGGCGCGGCGACCGGCGGCAGCTTGTTCGCGCTGCTGCGTCGATCTTACGAAGAGTCGAGGCGAGGCCTTACGGGCTCGTCCTGAATCGGGTGTCGTTTCATCCCGACCGAGGAGGGTGACGATGGACGAGACAGTGCGCGAACAGGTTCTGGTGGACCTCGCTTTGCAGGGCGGTGGCTCCCACGGCGCGTTCACCTGGGGCGTGCTCGATCGGCTGATCCAGGAGCCGTGGCTGCGGATCGAGGCGATCTCCGGTACGTCGGCGGGCGCGATGAATGCAGCGTTGGTGGCGGACGGATGGACGCAAGGCGGCGCCGAAGGCGCGCGGGCGGCGCTCGAGGCCTATTGGCGGCGCGTGTCGCAGGCTGCGGCGTTCAGCCCGCTGCAGCGCTCACCGCTCGACCGGCTGATGGGCCGCTGGACCCTCGACACGTCGCCCGCCTATATCGCCATGGACCTGATGGCCCGCGTGGTTTCGCCCTATGATCTCAATCCGCTCGGCCTCAACCCGCTGCGCGCCATCCTCGCCGAAAGCATCGATTTCGACCGACTGGCCCGCGCACCGATCAGGCTGTTCGTCACCGCGACCAATGTGCGCACCGGCCGCGGCCGCATCTTCCGCAACAAGGAGATCACGGCCGAGGTGTTACTCGCTTCGGCCTGCCTGCCGACCATGTTCCATGCGATCGAGATCGACGGTGAACCTTACTGGGATGGCGGCTATGCCGGCAATCCGACGCTGACGCCGCTGGTGCGCGAAAGCGACGCGCATGACACCATTTTGGTGCAGATCAATCCGCGCGAACGGCCGGAGCCGCCGCGCACGGCAAACGAGATCCTCAACCGGCTCAACGAGATTTCCTTCAACTCGCCGCTGATGAAGGAATTGCGCATGATGGCGCTGCTGCGCCAGGTGGCGGACCCCGGACACGGCGAAGGCGCGCGCTGGGCCGGAATGCGCACGCACCGGATCATGACCGACGCGCTCGCGGACTTCGGTGCGTCGTCGAAGCTCAACGCCGAGTGGGCGTTCGTCTCACTGCTGAAAGAAGAGGGCCGCAAGAGCGCCGACGCATTCCTCAACGCCCACGGCGAGGATATCGGAAAGCGGTCCACCGCCGACCTCGACGCGCTGCTTGCAGAGTGCTGAAGCGATGACCTTGTTAGGGCTTCTCGGTATTCTGATCGGGCTCGGCCTGCTGATCGCGTTCGCCTTCCGGGGCTGGAGCGTGCTGCTGCTGGCGCCGCTCGCGGCCTTGATCGCGGCGCTGTTTTCGCGGGAGCCACTGCTGGCCCACTGGACCCAGACTTTCATGGCCAGCGCGGCAGGCTTTCTGGCGCAGTTCTTTCCGCTGTTTCTGCTTGGCGCGCTGTTCGGCAAGCTGATGGAAGACAGTGGCTCGGTCGCCGCGATCGCGAACTTCATGACACAGCGGCTCGGCCCGCAGCGGGCCGTACTGGCGGTGGTGCTCGCCGGCGCGCTCGTCACTTATGGCGGGGTCAGTCTGTTCGTCGCCTTCTTCGTGCTGGCACCGATGGCGCAGGAGTTGTTCCGCGCGGCTGGCATCCCGCGGCGCCTGATGCCGGCGGCAATTGTGCTCGGCACCTCGACCTTCACCATGTCGGCGCTGCCCGGTACGCCGTCGATTCAGAACGCGATCCCGATGCCGTTCTTCGGCACCACACCCTTTGCTGCGCCCGGCCTCGGCATTCTGGCATCGCTGATCATGCTCGGCTTCGGCCTGTGGTGGCTCAATCGCCAAGAGGCGATCGCAAGGAAGAACGGCGAAAGCTTTGGCGACGGCGCGCCCATGCCCTCCGACCGTCTCGCCACCGATGAAAAGTTGCGCGAGCGCGCCATCGCCGCGCGCGAGTTCGACCCGGCGGAGATCATGCACGGCAAGGCGGCCGGCGTGCCAGCTCCGGCCATGCTCGCCGCGCTGCCCCTGATTGTGGTGATTGTCGTCAATCTGGCAATGTCGCTGTTCATCCTGCCGGCACTCGATACGCGCTTTCTCGCCGAAGCCCGCTGGGGCGAGACGTCGCTCGCCGCTGTTGGCGGCGTGTGGGCCGTGATCACGGCACTTGCATGCGCGATTCTGACCGTGCTCGCGGTCAGCCATCGGCGACTGCCGGCGCTGCGCGCGACCATGGACGCCGGCGCCAACGCCTCGGTATTGCCGGCGATGAGCGTGGCGAGCCTGGTCGGCTTCGGCGCCGTGGTGGCGGCGATGCCTGCCTTCACGGTGGTGCGCGATGCCGTGCTCGGCATCGGCGGCGGACCGCTGGTGTCGCTGGCAGTCGCCACCAACGTGCTCGCAGCCCTGACCGGCTCGGCGTCGGGCGGGCTGACCATCGCGCTCGACGCGCTCGGGGCGACCTACATGACGCGCGCGGCGGAGATAGGGCTCGATCCCGCGCTACTGCATCGCGTCGCGGTGATCGGTTCGGGCACGCTCGATAGCCTGCCGCACAATGGCGCGGTAGTCACGTTGCTCGCGGTCTGCGGATCGACGCACCGAGACAGCTATCGCGACATCGTTGTGGTCGGCATCATCGGCGCCCTTGTGGCGCTTGCCGCCGTCATCGCGCTCGGCTCGGTGGCGGGTTCGTTCTGAGCCATCGGCGTGGGCCCGCGTCTTGACGGATGGGCGACCGCTGCGTGCAGATGCATTGTGCTTCAGTTGCGCGTCCTGCCACGTGCGCCGGGCTGGCACGGGCTGATCCGCCAGAAGACGGATTCATCGCCGATATCGGCATTTCGAATCGGCCGAGTGAAACGGCGCGCGTCATGATCAAAAGCGGACACGGCTGCCTTCGTATACCTCTACCGGTAGCTTGCCACCGCGTCAGCTCCTCATCGTCCGGATCGATTGTACCGTGCGCACAAGACAACCTCTTAACCAATAGAGCTTAAAAAGGTCCAATAAATCGCGGCTCAAACGACGACTGTACTTGTTGTGGCTTGCCGCTACCTCCGGGGAAGAAGCATGCCTGAACCTGGTTTCAGTCGCTCAACCTTGCTGGGCTCCGCGGTCGCTGCGGCGATCGTCTTCATGGGCTGCGTTGCAGACATCTGCTTTGCTGCGGCGATTGTCGGAGAGACGCGTTACGCAAAAATCAACCCGGACACAGCGACCAGCCTCGAGGGGATAAAGGCGGAATACCGCCGTCCCGCTCTGATCCCATTCCCGAAGGAAAATCCTTATACGCCGGAGAAGGCGTCGCTTGGCAAAAAGCTGTACTTCGATACGCGTCTTTCGGTGACCTCGGCACAGTCCTGCGCGAGCTGTCATAACCCCGGCTTCGGTTGGGGCGACGGATTGGCGGTCGGCGTCGGCCACGGCATGGCCAAACTGGCCCGGCGCTCGCCGACCATCGTCAACGCCGCATGGGGAGAAATTTTCATGTGGGACGGCCGGGCCGCAAGCCTCGAGGAGCAGGCGCTCGGCCCGATTCAATCTTCCGGTGAGATGAACATGCCGATCGAGCAGCTCATGGAGCGTCTTGCCTCGATCGCAGAATACAAGTCGATTTTTGCGGCGGTTTTTCCGAACGAGGGCATGAGCGCCAAGACGCTTGCCGACGCGATCGCGACTTTTGAGCGGACGATTGTCTCCGAACGAGCGCCGTTCGACCTCTGGCTCGAGGGAAACGAGCAGGCCATCTCCGAGGAGGCAAAGCGCGGCCTTGTGGTCTTCAACACCAAGGGTCAATGCTCGTCGTGTCACGAGGGGTGGAATTTCACTGATGACGGATTCCAGGATATCGGCCTACCAGGCGCCGATGTCGGTCGCGGCCAATTCCTGCCCGGCATTCTCAAGATGAAGCATGCCTTCAAGACACCGGGACTGCGCGAGATCTCCCGCCGCGGTCCCTACATGCACGACGGATCGGTCGCGACGCTTGAAGAGGTGATCGAACATTACGACCGCGGCGGTGTCGTCCGGCCGAGCCGCTCCGACCTCATCAAGCCGCTCGGTCTCACGTCACAGGAGAAGTCCGAATTGGTTGCGTTCCTGAAGACTCTGAACAGCCACCTCAATCCAACCGCCCTTCCGGATCTTCCGCGCTGAAATTGGTTCGTTTCATTCAAGGAACTCCCCATGCACAAGCCAGCTCTGATCGCTCTTCTCATCCTTGGTGGCCTGTCGGCCGCAGCTTACGCCGCCAATCAGACGGTCCGACAACACGGCCGCATGTTTTCGACCGAGAGCGTCACCATCAGGAAGGGTGAGACGCTCATTTTCCAGAATGACGACAACGTGCCCCACAACATCGCATCGGTGAGCAAGGGCAACGAGTTCAATCTCGGGTCGCAGCCTCCCGGTGCGTCGACCGACGTCACCTTCACCGAAGTCGGGGATGTGCAAGTGATCTGCGCCATCCATCCGCGAATGAAGATGACGGTGAAGATTACGAACTAATCTCGCTGGGCAGTTTGCCGGAGAATCGACATGTCAATTCGCTACAAGTTTTTTTGGGCGTTCAGTGTCGTGGTCGCCCTTGCCTGCGGGCTCGCATTCTACGGCATTCGAGGCATTTCCACCACGGGTGACCTTGTCGTGCGCCTCTATGATGGGCCGCTGATGGGGATCAATCATGCGCGTTCGGCGCATGCTTCGTTGAATGAAGCTCGCCTCATCTTGCAGCGGAGCCTCAGCGAGGGCGCGCCGAAAGAAACACTCGCAAAGTACGAAAAAATACTCGCCGATATTGCGGAAGATCTGACAATCGTTCGGGAGCGGGTCAAAAATGAAAACGTGACCGTAGCCCTGCAGCGGGCGGAAAGCCAGCTTCTCGACTGGGCGGACGCCGGACTGAAGATACTCAAGCCACCGTCGGGCGGGCTCACGATGGTTCCCGCACCTTTCTCGATCCAGCAGAAGAGCGACGACGCGGTTTCAGCGCTTGACGATCTCGTGGAAATGGTCGCCGCGTACGGCTTCGATTACCGGATACAGGCAGAGTCAACGGTCGCGGCGGCGCGCACAACCATGCTCGCCCTCGCAATCGGCACCGCGCTGATCGGACTGGCGCTTGCGGTTGCATTTGCGGTTTCCATGAGCAGGCCGATCTTCGCCGCCATGCGGGTCGCCGAACGCGTGGCTGCGGGCAACCTCACCGACCGGATCGAGGTTCGGCGGCACGACGAACTCGGCCGCCTTCTGAAATCTCTTCTCGCCATGCAGGGAAGCCTGAAGGTCCGCGCTGACCAGGATCACGCGCTGATGGTCTCGAAGGAACAGTTGGCACGAATGCTGGCTGCGCTGAGCGCGACCAACGAAGCGATCATGAAGTCCAAGACGCGAATTCAGCTCTTCGAACTCGTCTGCCAAGCGGCCTCCAAGGGAAGCGAGTTCACCTCGACCACGATTGCCATGGTCAAGCCTGACAATGATTTCCTGGATATTGTCGCGTCGGCGGGTCCAACCGCCGAGACGACAAGAAACATAAAGCTGTCGATCAATGAGGTTCATCCCGAAGGAAGGGGTCTCAGCGGAACAGCATTTCGTACCCGGCAGGCTTGCATCAGCAATGACTATCTGGCGGACCGGCGTGGCAGCGCCTTCCACGCGCTGGCCCGCAGCGATGGCGCAAGGTCGGGTGCGGCTTTTCCCCTGTTCAGCTCCGATCAGGTGACTGGCGCCATGCTTTTCATCTCCGCGGAGCTGGACGCGTTTACGCCCGAAGTTGTCGAACTGCTGCGGCGGTTGACCGACAATGTCTCTTTTGCTCTTACCAATTTCGATCGCGCCGACGAAAAAACCAGAGCCGACGAGCGGATCGAATATCTCGCAACCCATGACAGCCTGACGGGCCTGCCCAATCGCGAGATGTTCAATCAGCTGCTGCATTTCACGATTGAGGCCTCGCAACGCTTCGGACGGCGATTTGCATTGCTGTTCATCGATCTCGATCGGTTCAAGGTCATCAATGATTCGCTGGGTCATGAGGCCGGCGATGCATTGCTGATCGAAATCGGCAACAGGTTGCGCGGGAGCTTGCGTTCGAGCGACGTCGTCGCTCGGCTGGGCGGCGATGAATTCGTCTTGATTCTTGGGGACATCCTGGAAATCAAGGACGTTGAAAACGTCGCTCACAAGCTGTTGTCAACGCTCAGCCGCTCCATGCAACTGTGCGGTCACGAATGCCACGTCACCGCGAGTATCGGCATCGCGATGTTCCCCGCCGACGGTTCCGATATTCAGACGCTGACGAAAAACGCCGACATGGCGATGTATCTCGCCAAGGAAGACGGCAAGAACGCCTTCCGTTTCTTCAGCGAAAAGGTCAAGACACAGTCGATCGAGCGCTTGATGCTGGAAACTGCTCTGCGTCACGCTATTGAACGCAACCAGTTCACGTTGCACTATCAGCCGAAGGTGGTTCTCGCGACGGGACTGATCACCGGAGTGGAGGCCCTGCTGCGATGGGCCCATCCCGACCTCGGCATGTTGGCGCCGATGCAATTCATCCCGCTCGCCGAAGAAAACGGGCTGATCGTGCCGATTGGCCGCTGGGTCTTGACGGAAGCCTGCACCCAGAACATGGCGTGGCAGCGCCAGGGGGTGCCGCCGGTTTCGATGGCGGTGAACCTCTCGCCGCGACAATTTTTCGATGAGGACCTGTTGCAGTATATCGACGATGCGCTTGCGGAGAGCGGGATGCCTGCGACGCAGCTGCAGCTTGAGGTCACAGAGAGCATGGTCATGCGGGACGTTCCCCGCGCGGTCAAGCTTCTCGATGCCATCCAGAGCCGGGGCATTCGTCTTGCGATCGACGATTTCGGGACCGGCTATTCGTCCATGTCCCTGATGAAGCAGTTCCCGATCGACACGATCAAGATCGATCGGTCTTTTGTTCGCGATCTTCCGATCGATTCCGAGGATCAGGCCATCGCGCAGGCGATCATCAGCATGGGCAAGGCGCTCGGAATGACGGTGATTGCCGAAGGCGTCGAAACCGCCGAGCAAGAGACCTTCCTGCGCGATCACGCCTGCGATGAGGTACAAGGATTCCTGTTCAGCAAGCCGGTTCCTCCCGGACAAATGGCTGATCTTTTCGGTCTCGCACCGACCGTCTCGCCTTCTCTTCAGCCCGAGCCATTCGCCACTGACAAGATGCCGGCCGAACGATTGATGCTCACGGCTACCGCAACATGAGCTTCCTGTTGACGTGGAGGCAGGGGCAACGGGCCAAATGTCGTGGCGAGTTGCCGTTGTAGCCGGCGGCTGCTCGGAGTCGTGAGCAAGGCCAGCGCTTCGGGTGGCGGGCCTGACCATCGGAGCTCCGAGCGCAACTGGCGCGCGCAAGCCGACCGGCAGCCTATCTTGCGACGGGTGTCCGTCGATCGCGTCTCATTTCGTTTGTGGATTTGACCGGGGTTGAATCGATACTTGCACGCGGCCTAGGAGCGGCGTCGGCTTCACGCTCGTCCTGTCGTCGATGGAGCATGTAATCTCCGCTTCGAATCTGAATTTGAAATCCTATTCCGCAGATCGCCGCAAACATGAAGTTTATTCTCGCGTGAAACGCGTATGTTGTGGCGCATCTGCAATCTGATTGCACGACCGTGCTGCTATCGTCGCACCAAGGCAGAAATGTCAGTGGAGCGAGCGGCAGCAATGCAGACAATTGGTTTGATTGGCGGAATGAGCTGGGAAAGTACTGCTGTGTATTACCGCCGGTTGAATGAACAGGTTCGCACACGGCTTGGCGGCCTTCATTCCGCGGATATCCTGATGCGATCGGTCGACTTCGATGCGATCGTGAGCCTGCAAAAGCAGGGACGCTGGGATGAAGCCTGTCAGGTTCTCGCGAACATCGCACGCGGCCTGGAACAGGGTGGCGCAGGCTGCCTGCTGATCTGCACGAATACGATGCACAAGCTTGCCGACGAGGTTCAACAGGCGGTGTCGATCCCGCTTCTGCACATCGCCGACGTCACCGCCGCGGCCATCAAGGCTGAAGGTCTGAAGCGGCCGCTGCTTCTGGCGACGCGTTACACGATGGAACAGGATTTCTACGTGGCGCGGCTGCGAGAGCGCTTCAGGCTCGACCCCGTCATTCCCGATGCCGATGATCGCACTGTCATTCATGACATCATCTTCGACGAATTGTGTCAGGGCATTGTGAGCGACGACTCGCGAACCCGCTATCTCGACGTGATCGCGCGTGGAAAGGCGCAGGGCGCGGATAGTGTCATTCTCGGTTGCACTGAGATTTGCCTGCTCGTCGGCCCGCAGCATATCGATCTGCCGGTGTTCGATTCGACGCTGCTCCATGCCGATGCGGCCATCGAATTTGCCATGGCGAAGGAGACACCGCGTCCACGCGCGGCCTGACGGGTTCGCGGCAAAAGTATGAAATGGCATCAATCTTGCTGAGTTGTGAGTGAGCGGCGATGAGGGATATGTATGAGTGATATGGTTGCTGCCACGCGTTCGATCTCGCCTGTTCTCGATCATGTCGTCATCAACGTGATGGGACAGCTCGATGAGGCGGCCGCGCAATATGTCCGCCTCGGCTTTCAATTGACCGAGCGCGGTCATCACACGCTGGGGTCGAGTAACAATCTCGCGATCTTCGGCACGAATTATCTCGAGCTTCTCGGCTATCTGCCGGGGCGAGAAACGATGCGCGCCGATCTGTGGGCGCATCCGCCGGGACTGACCGGCCTCGTATTCAAATCCGTCGATGCCGATCTGGTTTACGCTACGGTGAAAGAGCGCGGCGTTCCGGTGCTCGAACCGATGAGCTTTGCGCGGCCGGTGGCGCTTCCAGGTGGCGCGCAAGATGCGCGTTTCAAGGTCATTCGCGTTAGCGGCGACGAAGTGCGGAACGGTCGCACATTCTTTTGTCACCACGATACGCCGGAGCTGGTGTACCGTCCGGAATGGCAGGCCCATCCCAATGGCGTTACCGACATTGTCGAGTTTGTCATCGCCTCGCGCGAGCCCGCGCGGACCGCGGCGGTTTACGATCGGATGTTTGGCCCCAACCTGCTGACATCGACACCCGGTGGCGTGTCGTTCCGCGCCGGCACGGCGACTGTGCTGGTGCTGGAGCCATCGGCGATCGCCGAGCGTTACGATGGCGCTGCGCTGACCAGTGAAGACGGCTCGGACCGGATGGTCGCGCTGACCTTCAAGGTGGCCTCGCTGGCCACGCCGCGTGCGTTGTTTGACGCCGCGGGCATCGCATATCGGCCTTACGCGGGCGGTATCGTCGTGGCGCACGCCGACGCCGCGAATGTCGCGCTGGGGTTCACTGCGTGATGTCCGCCGCCATGAACGATTTTACGCAAAGCTTTGCGCTCGATTATGAGGGGGCACGAAAAAAGTTTCGCGCCACGGCGAGCCGGACCGGTTGTGTATTGTCGGCCTACAAGCATCCGACGGCAACGGGTCCCGATGGTCAGGAGTTGTTCATCGACGTGGCCCGGCTCGGCAATGCCCGTGCCCCGTCGCAACTGATCGTCATCAGCGGCACCCACGGCCTCGAAGGCCTCAGCGGTTCCGCAGCGCAGGTCGGCTGGATGCAGAGCGCTTTTTCCCGTGCTCTGCCGCGCAATGTCTCGGTGCTTTTCGTCCATGCGCTTAACCCTTACGGCTTTGCCCGGGGGACCCGCACGACCGAGAACAACGTCGACCTCAACCGCAATTTCATCGATCACGACGCGCCCCACCCAGCCAATCCCGGCTACGCCACGCTTTATCCTCATCTGGTGCCGGACGACTGGACGCCATCCGCGCTGCAGGCCTATGCCGACGCTGTCGCCACCTTCAAGGAGGCCCATGGCGCCGACGTGCTGTTCGATGTGCAGGCGCGCGGGCAATACGATTTTCCGAACGGCACCAACTACGGCGGCGCCCAGCGCGAATGGTCCAATCTCGTTCTCGAGACCATCGTTGCCGATCACCTCGGTGCAGCCGAACGCGTTGGCTTCATCGACTGGCACACCGGCATCGGTGACTGGGGACAGTCCTTCTTCCTCTGCTTCAATGACGAGGGCGGCCCGCTTCACGCCGAGGCCGCGCGCTGGTGGGGCGACGACCGGATCGTCGGCCAGAAGCCGCACAGCCTTGTTCGTCCCAATTATCAGGGCCTGGTCTTTCACGGCCTGACGAAATTCTTGGCCGGCCGGCCGATGGTCGGCGCGGTGATCGAATTCGGAACGCGCGGCATCAATGTCCGTCGCGCGTTGCAGCTCGATCTGTGGCTGAAATTCAAGGCAGAACGCGACAGTGAGCGGGTCCGCCTGCTGCGCGCCGACCTTCACGACTGCTTCGTGCCAGTCTCGTCGCATTGGCGGGAAGAAACGACGCAACAAGCCATCTCGATCACCCAACAGGCGGTGGAGGGGCTGGCATCCTGGCCCCTTTCCGCCGCAGCCTGACAACGGAGCGATACAGAACATGCGAGCAGTGGTCCTTCACGAACATGGCGACAACGATAAACTGCAATACGTCGCGGATTATCCGACGCCGAAAGCCGGCGAGGGCGACGTTGTCGTGCGCGTGCGGGCGTCGTCGATCAATTATCACGACGTGTTCACCCGCCGCGGCATGCCCGGCATCAAGGTGCCGCTGCCGGTCATCATCGGGCTTGATGTCGTCGGCGAGATCGCTGAACTCGGCGCCGGCGTTAAAGGCTGGAAGGTCGGCGACCGCGTTCTGATCGATCCGGTCAACCGCGTCGAAGGCGGTCTGATGGGCGAGACCCAGGATGGCGGTCTCGCCGAATTCTGCCGCGCCAAGGCGCATCAGCTAGTGAAGATTCCCGACGGGGTAGGCTTCGAGCAGGCGGCGGCATTGCCGGTGGCCTATGGCACCGCGATCCGCATGATGAACACCATCGGCCAGATCAAGGCTGGCGAGAAGGTGCTGATCCTCGGCGCCAGCGGCGGCGTCGGCGTGTGCTGCGTGCAGCTCGCAAAACTGGCCGGCGCCTATGTCATCGCCTGCGCCGGCAGCGAGGAGAAGGGTAAGCGCCTCACAGAGCTCGGCGCCGACGAGATCATTCTCTACACCCAGGCCGACTTCATGAAGACGGTGTTCGAGCGCCACGGCAAGCCGCATCGGCGGCGTTTCGTCGAAGGTGGCGGCGTCGACGTGGTCGTCAACTTCACCGGTGGCGACACCTGGGTGAAATCGCTGCGCTGCCTGAAGCTTGGCGGTCGCCTGCTGACCTGCGGCGCCACCGCGGGCTATGCGCCGACCGAAGATCTGCGCTTTATCTGGACCTTCGAGCTGCAACTGCTCGGTTCCAACGGCTGGGAGCGCGACGACATCACCAAGCTGTTCGACCTGGTTGAAGCCGGCAAGTTGAAGGTGTTGATCGACAAGTCCTATCCGCTTGAAGAGGCGAAGGAGGCCGTACGCATTATCGAAGACCGCGCGGTATTCGGCAAAGTCGTGGTGACGCCGTGAGCAAGCCTGTCATCACGCCGCTGACCGCCGACGAAATTCAGAAGATGCTGGATGTCTCGCCGTTCAATCTGTTCCTCGGTCTCACCGTGGTGACGGCGGACCCGGCCAGGCAGGAAGTCACGATGCGGTCGCCGATGCGCCCGGAATTCGAGCGCCGGCCCGGCTCGAAGCAGTGGCACGGCGGCGTCATCGCGTCGGTGATCGATACTGTCGGTGATTTCGCTGTTGGCATGATGGTCGGCCGCGGCCTGCCGACCGTCAACTTCCGCGTCGATTATCTGAAGCCGGCGGTCGATACCGCGCTCGTTGCGGTGTCGCGCGTGCGCCGCGCCGGCAAGAGCGTCGGCGTTGCCGATGTCGATGTGTTCGATGAGAAGGGGGCGCTGCTCGCGATCGGGCGCGGCACCTATTCGACGCTTGAGCAATAACAAGATCGCCGGGACGGATAACGCGCGACGGGGAACCGGTTCGGCGCATTCGAAACGAAGGAAGAACGATGAGCAGGTTTTCGAGACGTGACTTTCTGGCGACAACGGCGGGTGCCGCGCTTGCATCCCGCTTTGTCGGTTCCGCGGCTGCCGCACCGACGGTGACCCCGAAGCGCGGTGGCACGCTGATCGGCACCTGGGGCGGCTTCGAACCACAGTCTCTGTTCGTCCCCGCCGGCGGCGGATCGAGCCCCTATTTCACCTCGACAAAAGTGCACGAACGCCTGATCCGGCTCGCCGTCGATCTCAAATTCGAGCCGGTGCTGGCGCTGGAGATCAAGCCGGCGGCCGACTTCCGCAGCTACACCATCAAGCTGCGCGACAACGTCACCTGGCACGACGGCAAGCCGTTCACGGCCGACGATGTCGTCTTCAACGCGATGGAATACTGGAAGCCGATCTCGGGCGGCGTATCGCTCGACGCGCTGGAAAGCGTCGAGGCGGTCGATCGGCTCACTGTGGTTCTGAAGTTCAAGGCGCCGGTGCCGGAGTTCTTCCTCAAATCGGTGCTCGCCAGCAAGTCCGGGCTGGTGATCCCGAAGCATATCTATGCGGGCAGTAACATCATCACCAACCCGATCAACAATACGCCGGTCGGCACCGGGCCGTACAAGGTCAAGGAATGGGTGCGCGGCAGCCACGTCGAGCTGTTGCGCAACGACAAATACTGGAATCCCGGACTGCCCTATATCGACCGGCTGGTGATCCGTTGGTGGCGCGATCCGGCGTCGCGCTCCGCGGCGTTCGAGGCGGGTCAGCTCGACATCGGTGTGTTCAATCCGATCCCGATGCCCGAGATCGCGCGCCTCAGCGCCGGCGGCAAGTTCATCGCCGAGAGCAAGGGCTATTCGAACTCGGCCTGGATCGCGACCGTCGAATTCAACCAGCGCCGCGAGATCTTCAAGAAGCGCGAAGTCCGCCAGGCGCTAATGCATGCGATCGACCGGCAGTTCATCGCGGATACGATCTTCTTCGGCCGCGCCAGCCCTTCGATCGGTGCCATCCACAATTCCAACTCGATCTTCTTCACCAAGGACGTCCAGAACTATCCGTTCGACGTCAAGAAGGCGGCGGCGTTGCTCGATGCCGCCGGCTATCCGGTGAAATCCGGTTCCCGCTTCAAGCTCAGCCTGGTATCGGCGGGCTGGTTCGAGGAGAACGTCAAGATGGGGCAGTACCTCAAGCAGGCGTTCGAGGATCTCGACATCACTGTCGATCTGTCGGTGCCGGATCGCGCCACCTCGCTCAAGCGCATCTACACCGATTACGATTACGACGTCGCGATCTCTAACAATTCGGGAGGCATCGAGCTGATCCCCGGCACGACGCAGTATTACACCACCGACGGCATCGTGAAGGGCGCCGCGTTCCGCAACGCCACCGGCTATTCCAACCCGAAGATGGACGAAATCGTCGCCAGGATGACGGTCGAAACCGACGAGCCGAAGCGCATCGAGTTGGCGAAAGATTTTGATCGCCTCGCGACCATCGAGGCGCCGATCCTGCCGATGGTCGATCTTGAACCGGTGACGATCGTTCGCTCCGACGTCCGAAACCATTCCACGACGGCAGATTTCCTGGGTGAAAGCTGGGCTGAGGTCTGGCTCGATCGCTGAGAGCGGAGACAAACGTGCGTCGCATCATCCTTCGCCGCCTTGCGCAGATCATCCCGCTGGTCTTCGCCGTGATCGTCATGAACTTCGTGCTGATCCAGCTCGCGCCCGGCAGCCTGTTCGACGTCATGACGTCCGAGCAGCAGGTCACCGACCCGGCGATGCTGAATCAGCTACGCAAGACCTATGGCGTCGATCAGCCAACCTCGGTGCAGCTCGCGAAGTATATCTGGTCGGTGGTGCGGCTCGATCTTGGCTATTCCTACCGGCAAAACGCGCCGGTGCTTGACGTGATCGTGGAGCAACTCCCGGCCACCGTGATCCTGATGCTGGCAGCCACGGTGATCGCGCTGCTCGTCGGAATCACGGCGGGCGTGCTGGCCTCGGTCAAGGTCAATACCATCTGGGACAACCTGATATCGCTCGGCGCGGTGTTCTTCTTCGCTGCGCCGAGTTTCTGGCTCGGGATCATGATGACGGTGCTGTTTGCGGTGAAGCTCGGCTGGTTTCCGGTCGGCGGCATGCGCACCATCGGCTCCGATCAAAGCGCACTCGGCGATGCGCTCGACGTGATGCATCATCTCGTGCTCCCCGCCACCGCGCTCGGCCTGTTCTATGCCGCTACCTATGCGCGGGTGATGCGGGCATCGATGCTAGAAGTGTTCCGGCTCGACTTCGTCCGCACCGCGCGGGCCAAGGGGCTGTCGCCCGGCCGCGTCGTCGTCGCGCATGTGATGCGCAATGCGCTGCTGCCGATCATCACCTTGGTCGGCCTGCAGCTCGGCACCATGCTCGGCGGCAGCGTGGTGATCGAGGCGGTGTCCAGCTGGCCCGGGATCGGCAGCCTGCTATTCGATAGCGTGATGAGCCGCAATTTCCCGATGGTGCTCGGCGTTCTCGTGCTCGGCTCGCTGCTCGTGGCGGTCTGCAATGCAACGGTCGATATCCTTTACCTGCGGCTCGATCCCCGCATTCGGGCGAGGTGACGCATGTTCGTTCTGTTCATCGACTTTGCTCGACGCTTCGCCCGCAACCGTGCGGCCCTGGTCGGATTTGTGCTTGTCGTGGCCGTGATCGGCTTTGCCCTCGCAGCGCCCTGGATGTTCCCGCGCAACCCGCTGCGCATCGTCGGTCGGCCCGAGATATGGCCGTTCGTGTCGTCGCGTTATCCGCTCGGAACGGATTCGCTTGGCCGCGACATCGCGGCGATGATCGCCTATGGCGCGCGGACCACGCTGCTGATCGGGCTCTGTGCGAGTCTGACGGCCACGGTTATCGGCATCAGCGTCGGGGCGACCGCCGCCTATCTCGGCGGCTGGGTCGATGAGCTGCTGATGCGCATCACCGAACTGTTCCAGACCATCCCGAACCTGATCTTCGTGCTGACCATCGTCTCGATTCTCGGGCAGAAGATCGAATACGTCACCATCGCGGTCGGGGTCGTGACCTGGACGCCGATCGCACGCCTGACGCGTGCCGAGTTCATGTCGCTGCGCGATCGCGAGTTCATTCAGGCCTGCCGTGCCATGGGCATGGGGAATCTGCGCATTATGTTCGGCGAAATCCTGCCGAATGCGCTGCCGCCGGTGATCGTGCTGTCGTCGCTGGTGATCGCCGGCGCCGTGCTGTTCGAATCTGCGGTGTCGTTTCTTGGCCTCGGCGATCCCAACGTGTCGAGCTGGGGCCGGCTGATCGGCGATGGCCGCACCTTGATCCGCAGCTCCTGGTACATCTGCGCGGTGCCGGGGCTCGCGATCATGCTCACGGTGCTGGCGCTCAATCTGGTCGGCGATGGCCTTAACGACGCGCTCAACCCGAAACTGCGGGATCGCTGACATGGCTATCGATGCCGTCCCCGATCGAACACCGATCCTCGCGATAGACAGACTGCAGGTCTCGTTGTTCACGCGACGCGGGGTGCTGCCAGCGGTGGACGGCCTGTCGCTCACCGTGGCGCCCGGCGAGACCGTGGCCATCGTCGGCGAATCCGGCTGCGGAAAGTCGCTGGCGGCGCTGGCGGTGATGCGCCTGTTGCCCGAGCCGCCCGCGAAAATCGTCGGCGGCGCTGTGCGCTTCATGGGCCGCGACCTCGCCACTCTGTCCGATCGAGAGATGCAGCGCGTGCGCGGCAAGGACATCTCGATGATCTTCCAGGATCCGATGACCTCGCTCAATCCGGTGGTCACGGTCGGCGATCAGCTGATCGAGGCGATCCAGCGGCACACCGACCTCTCGCACAAGGAGGCCGGTAATCGCGCAGTCGAGCTGTTGCGGCAGGTGCGGATTCCCGATGCCGAGCGCAGGCTTAGCGACTATCCGCACCAGATGTCCGGTGGCATGAGCCAGCGCGTGATGATCGCCATGGCGATCGCCTGCGGCCCCAAACTCCTGATCGCCGATGAGCCGACCACGGCACTCGACGTGACCATCCAGGCGCAGATCATCGAATTGATGAAGGAGCTGCAGGCGGAATCGGGCATGGGGCTGATCATCATCACTCATGATCTCGGCGTCGTCGCCGAGATCGCCGACCGGGTGGCGGTGATGTATGCCGGCCGCAAAGTCGAGGATGCGTCGGTCGAGGCGTTGCTCGAGCGGCCTCTGCATCGCTACACGCGCGGCCTGCTCGGCGCGACGCCGTCGGCATTGCGCCGGCGCGGCAGTCGCCTCGTTGAAATCGCGGGCAGCGTTCCCGCGCTCGCCGATCTTCCCGTCGGCTGTGCCTTCCAGAATCGCTGCCCCGACGTGTTCGATCGCTGCCGGGCCGAGCGACCGCATCTGATGCCGTTGCTTCCGCATCGTTCCGCTGCCTGTTTTGCTGCCGAAAAGGAGTTGTCGCGCGATGCCGCTGCTATCGGTACTTAGCCTCTGCGTCCAGTACCAGAGCGCGCAAGGTGTCGTGCGCGCGGTCGACGACGTGAGCTTCGACCTCGAGCCCGGCGAGACACTGGGTCTGGTCGGCGAGTCCGGGTGCGGCAAGTCGACCCTCGGAAAGGCGGTGATGCGCCTGGTGCCGACCGCTGACGGCCGGGTTTTCCTCGACGGCGACGACATCACGCGGATGCAGCCGCGTGCGCTCAAGGCGGCGCGCAAATCGATGCAGATGATTTTCCAGGATCCTTACGGCTCGCTCAATCCGCGCCATGACGTCGGCACCATCGTCGGCCAGCCGCTCAGCGTCGCTGGCTGGTCGCGCCGCGATATCAAGGACCGCGTCACCGAACTGATGGGGCAGGTCGGGCTGCCTGCCGAGGCGATGCGGCGCTATCCGCACGAATTCTCGGGCGGCCAGCGCCAGCGTCTCGGCATTGCGCGTGCGCTCGCGCTCAGCCCCAAGGTCATCATCTGCGACGAGCCGGTATCGGCGCTCGACGTCTCGGTGCGCGCGCAGGTGATCAACCTGCTCGAGGATCTGCAGCAGGCGACCGGCGTGTCCTACCTGTTCATCTCCCACGACCTGTCGGTGGTGGAGCACATCAGCGATCGGCTGATCGTGATGTATCTCGGCCGCATCGTCGAAAGCGGCCGCAGCGAGGCTGTGTGGGACCAGCCGGCGCATCCTTACACCCAGGCGCTATTGGCCGCGGCGCCGATCGCCGACCCCAAGCTCGCGCGCAGCCGGACCAGAAGCGTGCTGCAGGGCGAATTGCCGAGCCCGCTCAATCCGCCGCCGGGCTGCAGCTTCAACACCCGCTGCCCCTACGCGCGCGAGCGCTGCCGGGAGGAACGACCCATGCTGCGAACGGTTTCCGGCGGACGCAAAGTGGCCTGCCACTATGACCTCCTGGAGCAGCAACCGGCGCTGCCGCAGGCGGTGAGCGCGGCCAGTTGACCTATCACATATGGAGTTCTGCGAATGCGTTGGCATAATCTCGGCGATCTGGTCGATCGCAGCGGCAATCTCGACAAGGAAGCGATCATCGACCTCGTGGTGCCCGCCAGCCCGCGCGTCTACACCCATCGGCAAGTCGACGACCTTGCGAACGGCGTCGCAAAGTACCTGGTTGACCAAGGCTACGCGCGGGGCACCCATATCGCGATCGTCTCGCTCAACCGGGCCGAATATATCATTTGCTATTTCGGCATCATGCGAGCGGGCTGTATCGCGGTGCCGGTCAACATCAAGCTGCCCCGCGACACCATCGACTATATCATGGACGACGCGAAGATCGCGCTGGCGTTCGTCGATGCGGCGAACCGGCCGCTGGTGCGGGACGGCATTCCCGTGATCGATTTCGATGACGCCGGCCCGACCGGTTTTGCCGCGACTATACAGCCCGGCGACTTCACCAGCGTTGTGGCCGGGCCGGACGAGGTCGGCCAGATGCTCTACACCTCCGGTTCCACCGGCCGGCCAAAAGGCGTGCCGCTGTCGCATTTAGGCCAGCTGTGGGCGATTTCCACCCGCACCAGCGGCGCGCTTAATGAAAGCGAACGCTACATTATTGCGCAGCCGCTGTTTCACATGAACGGGCTGTTCGCGGTCAAGACCATCTTCGCGACCAACGCATCGGTGGTGCTGCTGCCGGCATTCGAGACCCGGGGCTATATCGAGGCGATCGCCAAATACAAGGTGACGGCGGCCACCGCGGTGCCGACCATGTGGGCGCGCGTGGTGAAGGAGACCGAATTTCTCCAGGAGCACAACATCACGTCGATCCGACGGTTGATGCTCGGTTCGGCGCCGATGACCATGGGGCTGTGGGACAAGATCAAGCAGGCGCTGCCGAACGTCACCATGTCGATCGGCTACGGCACCACGGAGGCCGGGCCGGCGGTGTTCGGTCCGCATCCGGATAAGATTCCGACGCCGCCACTGGCGCTCGGCTATCCCATCAGTTTCGATGACATCAAGCTCGTCAACGGCACCGAGAATGAAGGCGTGCTGCTGATGCGCAATCCGGCGCTGATGACGCATTATCATAACCTGCCGCAACAGACGACAAAGGCGATCACCGATGGCTGGTACTACAGCGGCGACGTGATGCGGCGCGACGAGAACGGTTTCTACTATTTCGTCGGCCGTGCCGACGACATGTTCGTGTGCTCCGGCGAGAATATCTATCCGGGCGAAGTGGAAAAACTGCTGGAGCGGCATCCGCAGGTCCAGCAGGCCGTCGTCGTCCCGCTGCCCGATGAGGAGCGCAGCCAGGTGCCGGTGGCCTTCATCGTCACCCGCGCGCAGGCCCATCCCAGTTTCGACGATATCCGCCAATTCACCATCGCCAACGGTCCGGCCTACCAGCACCCACGGCGGGTTGAATTCGTCAACGAACTGCCTTGGGCCGGCACCAACAAGATCGATCGCAAGGCGCTGATCGATCGCGCCCGCAGCCTCGAAGCAGGCAAGGGCTGGTCGGCATGACGGCATTGTCGGGAAAGATCGCGCTCGTCACGGGCGCCAGCCGGGGCATCGGCCAGGCCATCGCGCGACGTCTGGCCAGTGACGGCGCCACCGTCGCCGTGCACTTCCACGCCGCGGTGGAAGCAGCCAACGCCACCGTTGCCGGGATCATTGCCGCGGGCGGAAATGCCTTCGCGATCCGCGCCGATCTCTCCGAACGCGGCGGCGCCACGTTGCTGGCTGAAAATTTTACGGCCGAGTTGATTAGCCGATATGGCAGTCCGACCTTCGACATTCTCGTCAACAATGCCGGCCTCGGCAAACGCGCCGTGATCGAGGACATCACCGAGGACGATTTCGATCTGCTGCTGCAGACCAATCTGAAATCGCCGTTCCTGATCAAGGCGCTGCTGCCGCATCTGCGCGAGGGCGGCCGCATCGTCAACATCTCGTCGATGGGAACGCGTTCGGCCTATCCGATGATGGCGGCCTATGCGCCGGCGAAGGCTGGATTGGAGGCGTTGAGCCGGCTGCTCGCGGTTCATGTCGGTGGGCGGCAGATCACGGTGAATTCGGTGATGCCGGGAGCGACGGCTACCGACATGAACACCGCGGCCCGCGATCCGGTGGCGAGCCGTGCGGTCGCCGGGACGATTGCGCTCGGCCGCGTCGGCCAACCCGATGATATCGCCAAGGTGGTCGCATTTCTCGCTTCCGACGCGGGTGGTTGGGTTACCGGCCAGCAGATAGATGCCAGCGGTGGTCAGCGCCTGTGATGCGTAAGCGCTGA
Organism: Nitrobacteraceae bacterium AZCC 2146; assembly: GCA_036924855.1. NCBI lineage: Bacteria > Pseudomonadati > Pseudomonadota > Alphaproteobacteria > Hyphomicrobiales > Nitrobacteraceae > Nitrobacteraceae bacterium AZCC 2146. The sequence continues at coordinate 1,769,291 of JBAGRP010000001.1, read as the reverse complement.
TCTGGCGACACCATCGTTTCCCAAAGAATGAGAACTGCACGCGCGGCGGCACCTGTTGCTGTCGCTGAATTGCGTTGTTCGTCCTTCAAAGCGGCACGTGCTTGCTGGGAGTTTGCGCAGAGTGGTAAATGTTTATGCTCGCCACGCGGTTTATCCAGCAATAACCTTGCGCAACTACCGCAACGAACGACAGTAATTTTCTCCGTCTCGTTCGAATTGGAGGCTAGTATGCTCGACGAGTTCGATCGCAAGATCCTGGCGACGCTTCAGGTCGACAGCAGCCTGTCCATGCAGGAAGTGGCGGAACGTGTCGGACTTAGCTCGACTCCCTGCTGGAGGCGAATTCAGAAGCTGGAAAACTCCGGCTACATCAAGCGTCGCGTGGCGTTGCTTGATGCAGAGAAGCTGGATCTCGGCGTCAGTGTTTTCATTGCGGTGCGAACCAATCAGCACAACGCCGAGTGGGTTCAGCGCTTCAGGAAGATCGTGATCGGCTTTCCGGAGGTCGTGGACTTCTACCGTTTGAGCGGAGATGTCGATTATCTGATACGCGCGGTGGTGTCGGATATCCGCGCCTACGACGACCTCTATCAGCGTTTGATTGCGAAAATTGACCTGCACGACGTGTCGTCCATGTTCACGATGGAGCAGATCAAATCCACCACCGAGCTGCCGCTCGTCAATGCCTCGGCCAAGCGTGGCCGAGCTGAAATCCACGCAGCGCGGGATTCCGTCGTCGCGCAGTGAGTGCATGGGACGTCAGGAACGGCTGATCATCTCGTCGAAAGCGAATATGCTGGGATCGGCAGCCCGCGGCATCAATGGCGGGCAGGGGGATCTATCTTCATGTCCGGAAAATGCCTTTGAAGATCAGCCCTGAGTAGCCTGAACCTGGCAATATGGCTCTCCAGAGTGCGGAGCCGCTCCTCGCCGTTTCGAATCTCGTCGTCGGACTTGTGAAGCATTTGAGAGCGTGCGTCAGGGCGTGCCTGATATTCTTCGATCTCGTTGCCGCCAGCGAGGGCGGCGCTGGCGATGACGTCGTCCAATCGCCGTTTCAGCCCCACGCGTTCAGCCTCGGCACCTTGCAGAACGAGGTCGATGGCCCGCGTCACCGACAGCACGGCCTGCTGATCGGTTTCGCTGTCGCGATTGGCGGATCGCGTCTTGAAGTCGGTGCTGGACGTCGATCGGAAAAATCGCTTCAGCATGGTTGCAATTCCAGTATGAAAGACCCGGACAGAGTGCACCATTTTGTGGCGGCAATGCAGGCGCTCCTGTGCAGGGAAATGCGCTGGGCCGCAGCCGAATTCAGGAAAGGCCCTTGATCTTTTTACACGATGTGGAGGATGTCGATGACATCCGCACGATGCCCGTGACAGACTTTGTGAGAAGCAGTTCCTTGCGTGTCAGGAAGCGCAACGTTGCCTTGGGGTAGGCATCGCAGAATTGCGCGAGCGTCGATGCGGTCGCTGCCACGGTGTCCTGCTTCGGGATCACGGCGATGCCGCCATCCCTCAGAATGTAGGCATCCTTGACATTTGCCATGGTAGACGCCGCGACGCAGATCTTGAACAAATCCTCGTAGGCTTGCGGCGGCATCGTGATGTCGCCTCCCAGACCGCCCAGCAGGTATTCGCGGCTTCGGCCGCAATTGTCGGCTCGCGCCGCGCCGGTGGCGAGCGCGAGCAGGATGGCTATCGCGACGAGATGCTTCATACCGGAATTGCAGGGGATTGCGCTGCTGGATCTGCGGACAGGCCGGACATCGGAGCGTGAACGGACCTCGCAGGCTGCGGCAATCCATAGGTTTCGGCCGCGCAGCGCTCCCAGGACAGGGCACGGGCGTGCGCGGATGCGCCGGCGGCGAGAATGGAACGCGTATTGCCGTCTTCCGCGAGTTCAGTGATGGCGCTCGCGATCGCCTCGACGGAAGGCGCGACGAGCAGTCCACTCTGGTCGGTCAGAACGGCATCGGGAACGCCGCCGATCGCGGTAGCGACGCTCGGCAATCCGCTTGCTCCGGCCTCAAGGTAGACCAGCCCGAAACCCTCGACCCGACCGGACGAATCTGGCGTGCCGGTGAGACAAAAGAAATCGGCTGCAGCGTAGATGTCGCGAATCTGCTCGTTGGACAGCGATCCGAGCAGGCGAACGTCGCAGTCCGCTGCCGCAACGAGGCGCTGCAATTGCTCGACATATTCGGCTTCGCCGTTTGGGCCGATCACCAGCCAGGTGATGCGTCGACGCAGATCGTCCGGGAGGCTTGCCAGCGCCGCGAGCGTGAGGTGATGTCCCTTACGCCGCGTAATCCGCGCGACCGTCACCATGACGAGTCGGTCCGGCGGCAGTTGATAGGCCACGCGGGCGGCGGCGCGTTCATTGCTTCCTTCGAACCAGAAATCCGATACGCCCAGCCGAATCGCATGGATGCGGCGCTCGTCGATCGCAAACTTCTCGCGAAACAGCTCTTTGGTGAACTGGCTGTTGGCGGCGACCTCGGTTCGCGGCCCGAACACCTGGCTGTAGCGGATGGCAAGGCGCTTGAGCAGCGTCTGGGTCTCGTTGATTTCGGTGCCGTGGACCGTCATCAGCAGCCGCGCCGGTGTGCGCCTGCGTGATAGTGCGACGGGGATAAAGAAAGGCCAATCGGCTGCGTGAACAATGTCGAAGCGCTCGGCTGCGACCTTGCTGCGCGCGAGCAGGATCTTGGCGGGAAGATCGCGCGCCGAATGCCGGCCGCCGTTGAAGCGGTGAATTTCAAATGGCATTGCGCGATCGTCAGCCGCCGTATCCTGCGCATAATCAGGCGCGACAAGCGTCACGCGCGCCCCGAGGCTGGTGGCGGCTACGGCGATCTCGCGCGCATAGGTGCCGATCCCCCCCTGGGCGGGCGCAAACTCGCTGGTCAACAGCAGAATCTTCATGGGCGATCTCAGTAAGCGCCCGATGGAGCGATAGTCATGCCTCGCGCGTTCTGGATTTCCTGGTGATAGGTGTAGACGCGTGCCAGCTGGGTGGCCGGGGTGAACGAATCGATCGCGCCGGCGATGCGCGCGGGATCGAGCTTCCCGGCATCGATGGCATCGCGAACCTCGACAAATCGCTGCGCGAGCGCGTCCGCGAAGTCGTCGGGAGATCCACTGCGCGGGATCAAAAATCCGCTGTCACCATCATGGATCACCGACTCCAGCTGCGGCAGATGCATGGCTACGACAGGGCGGCCGACGGCGAGGGTCTCAAGAACACACCGCGGCATGCCCTCGAATTCGGAGGTCAGGATGCCGGCATGGGCGCTCGCCAAAGTCGCGGCCATTCCGGCGGCGTCCTTGAAGCCGTGGCGAATAGTGATGTCCTCAATCGCTGCAAATTGGGGGAAGCGATGCGGATCGCTCGTGCCGATGTAATGGAATTCGACGCCGCCATGCAGGCGCTGCCGCAGGCGCTCGATGGTGCGAAACATCAGCGGCGGATCCTTGAACTCGTCGAGCCGCCCCGCGAAGATGATCCGGAACGGCTCCGTGCTGGCGGGAAACGGCTGCGGCTTGAAGATGTCGGTGTTCACCCAGGTCCAGAGCGTATCGATCTTGTTCTTTCGGCGTGGATAGGTCTTTTGCAACCGCTCCGTGATGAACGGATTGACGCAAAGGAATTTTTCGCTGGTGGCCACGGCGAAACGTTCGCCGGCATTGTGGACGAATGAATATTTTTTCAGCAGGGAATCCATCTGCAGCTTCGGCGCTCCCTCTCCGTGCAACATCTGGATAAATGGAAGCCGCAGCACCGCCGGCAGCCACGAAAATTCCACCCGGCGCAGATCGATCGAACAACGCCGCGAGCGAATCAGGCGTGCGATCGTGCCGAAATGGCGCAGCAATGCGACAAAGAACTGTCCGGTGAGAGAGGTGCGGATGCTGCGCGCGGCTTCCCGCGCCTGATGGTCCGAGTAGCGCAGGATCGGAAGGAAGTCGAAGCGGCGGCCGCGAAACGTCAGCTTGTGGATTTCTCCGAGCTTCAGGTCGCCGATGGAGTCGACGCCGATGAACAGCAGATCCGTGTCCGTCGGATGAAAGGTGATGAAGTCCCTGATGTAAGTCTCGAGACCGCCGACCTTTTCGCCGCGCGGATCGAACGGATGAATCAGGCAGATCTGATACCGTGTGTGATTGGCGTTTCGCGCCCGCAGCGCCAATGTCAATGTCGACGTCATGCCGCTTTCCTCATTCGTGCGTTAAATATCTGTGGAATAGTCCGAGCCACCAGCCGTGGAACGGCTGCCGCGCAGCGCGCATAGCGCGGTGCCAGCCGGCGCGGATCACGTAGCATTCGCCACGCCCATTCGAGCCCGATCTTCTGCATCAGCTCCGGTGCGCGAGTCTGCGTGCCCGCAATGAAGTCGAGCGCGGCACCGACGCAGAGGCACGCCGTTCCATCCAGGTCATCGAGACACCGCGACGCGAACAGTTCCTGGCGCGGAGCGCTTAGCGCGACGAAACAGAGTTTTGCGCCTGACGCGCGAATACTGTCGATGGCAAGGTCCGCTTCTGTGGAATGCGCGTCGAAATTCGGACCGGGAGAAAAAGTGCCCGCAATTTCAAGGCCCTGAAATCGCTCCGACAACCGCTTGGCCGTTTCGGCAAGCGTGTCTTTGTTTGAGCCCATCAGAAAGATCGGAAGACCTTTCTTTCCGGCCTCGCGACACAAGGGTTCGACGAGATCCGCGCCGGTCGTGCGCGACATCGGCAGGCCGAGCAGGCGGCTCAACACCACAATCGGAAATCCATCCGCTGTCACAAATCGCGCACGACGATAAGCCGCGCGGAAGTCGGGCCGCTGTTGCAAATGGACGACATGATCGAGATTGAGCGTGCATACGCTGAAATTATCGCCATGCTCCACCGCTGAGACGATCGAGGACACGGCGTCGGGAAGTGAAGAAACGTTGATGGCGATGCCATCGACGGTAAGACTGCGGTTCTGCCGCGTATGCGTGTCCAACATGTTCATCTCCTGATGACAATGTGGCCGAGGTACGCCTGCACAAAAAATAACGACATGCCCGAAACATTGGCGACGGGAACTAACAGCCGAAATCTCTCCTCGACGAGTCATGGTCATCAAATCGAACTATTGCGACGCAACGATGGCGATGGTGTCCCGCACACACGACGACGACACATCAACGCATTCGCTAAACGGAGATCAGCCATGCTCACATGTTCTCGAAGAGAAGCGCTCGCAATTCTCGCAGGTGCAGGTGTCGCCGCTCAGGGAGAAGCATACGGCGCGGCGCCCGCGCAAGGTCTTGGCGCGATCGCGGCAAAAAATGGATTTATGTTTGGTGCGGCTTGCGGTCCGGTTATCGACAAGGACCTCGCCTATCGGGAACTCTACACGACGCACACCAAAATCGTGACGACCGATATTGCCATGAAAATGGGAACCCTCGCGCCTCAGCCGGGACCCAGGCGATTCGAAAGCGCCGATCGGCTGTTGCAGTTTTGCAATGACCATCGCATTCCGATGCGCGGACATTGCCTCATTTGGAATGAATGGGTGCCGCAATGGATCCGGGCGATGAGCGTCTCGGAGCGGCAGACGTTCTTCGACGGCTATATTGAGGAGGTCGTTGGCCGCTATGTCGGCAAGTTGCAGTCGTGGGACATCGTCAACGAGCCGTTCTGGCCCGGGCACAAGGCGCCTGGCGGTTATCGGCTCGGGCCCTGGTACGACGCCTTCGGTACCGACTACATCCGCCGCGCCTTCGAACGCGCGGCTATTGTCGACAAGAAGACGAAATTTGTCCTCAATGAAGCTCAGACGGAACGCGATGACGATGTCGGCCGCGCGGTGCGAGAAGGTCTGCTGCGCCTGGTCGATGAACTGCAGCATGCGGGCGTGCGGCTGCAAGCCGTCGGCCTGCAAGGCCATTTGCAGCCGCGTTACCCGCACGATCCGGCACGCTTTGCCGAATTCCTTCACGCGCTCGCCGGGCGTGGAGTCGATATCTACATCACCGAATTTGATGTGCGCGACGACACCTTTCCAGATGACATCGCTGCCCGTGATGCGATGGTCGCCGAAACGGCGGAGAAATTCCTGGACACCGTGCTGAAGGTTCCCGCGGTCAAGGCTGTCATCGCATGGGAACTTGCGGACAACTATTCCTTCTACACCGACGCCGTGAAGAGGAAGGATCCGCTCGCGCAACGGCTGCCCCGGCCATTGCCCTTTGACGCCGAGATGCAAAAGAAGCCGCTTTGGTTTGCCATGGCCAGGTCGTTCGAAAAAGCGAAACGAACCTGACGCAAGTCGTTGGACTCCAAGTCCTTTGGCACTATGGCTCCAGACTCTGTGGCTCCGAAAGCGGGGTTTGTGGACGCAGCATCCGAAACAATGCCGGCGCATAAAGAAGCGCCAATGTCGCGGTGTAAACCGTTGCGCCGGCGACGATATGCAGCGCCAGAACGATGAAGGAGGGGGCCTCCGGCATATAGTTCAGCAGCACTGCCATCGCGATGGTCGCCACGGCAATGCGGGCGAGGTGAGCTAACGGCAGCGTCAGGCCGAACTTGGAAAATCCAATCGCAAAACTGACGATTGCGGCCGCGAGCGCGGCCATGACAGTTGCGCCCGCAGCCCCGACCAGGCCCCAGTAGCGGATGCAGACAGCGCTGAGCACGACGGTCACCGTAGCATCGATGGTCGCGACGATGACCATAAGCCGCGTGCGGCTGTGCAGGAGAAAGACCTGATCGCCGAAATGGGCGCGAAGGTTGCGAATCGAGCCAGCCAGGGTGGATAGCGGAAGGATGGCGAGCGTCACCTGCTGGAATGGTGATGCGATCAGTAGATGCACAATTTCGGTGCGCAGCAGAAATATCCCGGCGATGCTCGGTGCCAGGATCGCGATCAGAAGCGCGCTATTGTCGGAGAGTTGGCGCATCGCTGCCTTGCTGCCGCCTTGCTCCATGCTCTTGACCGCCAGCGGAAAGGCCGCTGCCGTCACCAGCATGGCGGCGACCGTCGCTGCACGCTGGCCGAGGCCGTAACCGACCGCGAACAGGCCCGCGGCAGCGACCCCCAGCATATCGTTGACAATGAAGCGCGATGCATTGAGGCCGACCCAGCCCAATGCACCTCCGATGACGAGCGGAATGCCATAGCTGAACGCGTGACGCATGATTTCGCGATCGATCGGCCAGACCCTGCGGCCGTAACCGATCTTCGGCAGAACAACGACGGCGGCGACAAGTTGCGCAGCCGCGTAGCCCAGCAGCGGCCATGTCGGCGATTGACCGAGCAGCTTGATCAGGATCAGGCCGGCAATGAATCCGACCGACGGCCCGAGAATCTGCTGGATCGAATAGACCCCGATCTGGTGGCGTACGCGTGCGCGCTCGGCGATGTAGAGATTGAGCGACCGGGTGATGACGTAGGCGACGGTTGCCGCGAGCAATCCGGCGTCGGTACCGGGCACGATGACCAGCAGGAGAACGGCGATGACGGCAGCGCTCTGGATGAATAGCGAGACCAGAAGGACGGCATTTTCGGTGCGGTAGAAGCGTTGCGCGTCATGCCCCTCCTGGTAGCGCCCGAAGAAGCGCAGCGCGTATTGCGACCACCAGGCCAGGAAGCCGATCTGCAGCAGTTCGTGCGTGGCTGTGATCAGCGTGATCACGCCCAGCGTGTGCTCGTCGACGACATGGGTCCAGACGATCATGGCGACCAGCTGGAATAGCGGGCCGACGATCTGGGCGGGAAGGTACAGCAGGGTCCGTCGCAACAGCATATTTAAGCTCCCAGCCAGCGGACAAGGCGGGGAGGGCAAAATCGCCGGACGGCCAGCAGCGCAAGAATGCTGGCGGCCACGGTCACCATATAGATGACCCCCGATCCGATTGCGGCGCCGTATTGACGCAACGCCGCCTGATCGCGCAACGCCATGACGATGAAGATGTGCCAGAGATAGATGAAATAGCTGCCCGAGCCCAACGCGGCGACGAAGGGAAGCTGGATGTCGAGGGCGAACAGCAGGACGCACAGCGTCGCGGCGTAGCCGAAGAACGCAACCGAATCATAGTCCGCGGCATCGCCGATCCCGAACAGCCGTACCGCTGCATAAATCGCATATGCGGTCAGCACCGCGCCGGCGATCGTCCAGCGCATGTCGCGCAGGGGGCGTCCAGCCGACAATTGTGCGACGAGCGCCCCGACTGCGGCGAAGCTGAACCAGAACGGAATATCGCGCATGCGGACTTCTTCAATCAGCGCCCCCGAAAATCCGAGACGCGTCAGCAGCGGGTCGAGATAGCTGCCGGCGATCAGGCCGAACGCGATGGAAAGCATCAGAAACACGACAAGCCGTGGCTTCGCGGGCGGTGCTTCCGCCCCGGAGAGACGCAGTACCAGCCAAAGGCACAGGGTGCAGCCGACATAGACGAAGACGTAATAGTAGACAAAGACATAGGCGAGGACGAACCGCGCCAACGTTGTGGTGAGGCGATGGTCCATGGCCGGGTTTTGCAGCGACATATAGATGTAGGCGGCGACGAATGCGATCGCGTATGGGATCAGCGCCGCCTTGATCCGCTTTGCGAGCGGGACACGCCCCGACAGTGCCGTCAGGTATCCCGAGGCAAACAGGAACATCGGGACGCACGGCCGCAATGCCGCATCGACAAGCACTTGCCAGGAAGAGTCGAGCGGCTGTTGCAGGGAATGAATGGCGACGACCATAAGAATCGCGATGCCACGCATGGTGTCGATTGCCAAATTCCGGCCCGAGGCGGTCGCCTGCGCGTTGAGGTCTGGCTGGGATCGCGGAGCCGGGAAGACCTGGGCGGTGGCTTTCATCGGATCACGTTCCGTCCAGGGATAGCGGGCGCGACGACCTGTGCACCGAACCAGCGGTCATAGGCGTCGTTCAGATATCGTCGCATGGGGTTCTCGAATTTCCGCAAGGACAGCACGCTTGCCGCAGCCAGCACGACCATGGCGACAGGCACCAGGGTCAGTTTTCCGCCGGGAAGCACGGGGGCCAGATAGCGCGAGGCAAGTGTGAGAACGACGGTCGCGACCGGAATATGAAGCATGTAGGAAGAATAGGTGAGCGACGACCAGCGGTCGAAGCCCAGCTTCGAGAACAGCGTTTGCCGTCCGGCGCAGTCATCCTGGATCGCAACAACCGCGATGGCATAGATCACGGCGAGTGCGATCATGTCCGGAAGATAGGACCCGAACACGATGTACAGCAGCAACGAGACGGTCAGCGCGCCCGGCAACGCGGGAAGACGGGCAATGTCGTCGCGAAACAGATAACACGCGATGCCCAGATTGAAGCCCGGCAGTGCCCGGAAGGCGCCGCCGGTATTGATCCAGTCGGTCCACGGCGCGGTGCCGGCGATCGCCGCGTAAAGGCTGTTGCCGATGGTCGGCAGCATCACGAGCGCGATGATGACGGCTCTGTTGCGCGTGACCAGCAGCGCCACCAGTGGAAAAAGCAGGTAGCAGAACAACTCCGCGGACAGCGACCAGCTGGGGAAGTTGAAGGTCAGTCTCGCGCCATCGAAGGCATGCAGCAGCAGAAGCTGCGCGGGGAGATCAGAAAACGGGTAATGGGTGGGGTTGTCGGTCTTGGCGAGGCCGAAATGAAGCGCGAGCGCGACCGCCACGTAGAACGCAAGGGTTGCCAGATGGAGCGGATAGATCCGGGCCAGGCGGCGCCAGATGAAGCGGCCGACCGACGCGGGGGTATCGACCTTTGCGAGGTACTGGCTGGCAATGACAAATCCGGAGACGACAAAGAACAGGTCCACGAACAGGTTGAAGTGCCAGACGTGGTCGACCATGAACCGGCCGACCGGCAGCTCCTTGACGTAGTCCGAGTAGTGAAGAACGACAACGGCGCAGGCTGCGACAATGCGTAACCCGTCCAGATGTCGCATGCTGTTGTGAGTCTCTTGCAAAGGAAGGCGTCCCGAATTCGATCTGATGGCGGCGTCGGCGATGCTGTTTGTGCGTCCGATAAGAGCCGCCTCCCTAGCGCACCACGAAATTTTCGTTATGAGGCGTCGGCCTGCTGGACATCTTATGTCCGGCGAGTTCGGCAATCAGGCTGATGACCGCGTCGTGGTCGGTAGCCGCCAGCGAATTCCAGCGCAGCAGGTTCTGGGCCGCAGCATCGACATAGCGCGCGCGCCATTGGTCGCCGGATAGCGCGGCGGCGATCTGTGCCGCGGCCGCGGCGGGATCGGATGGATCGATGAAGATGCCGGATTTATCGAGCACTTCGTGAAAGATGGCCGCGTCCGGTGCAATGATAGGCAGGCCGGCATATTGGGCTTCAAGCAGCGGCAAGCCTAGGCCCTCGTCGTGGGAGGTGCAGATGAAGATGTCGGCCTGGTCGAGGATCTGACGGACGCTTTCTGTGGGCTGATAGCCGTGCAGCGTGACGCAGGACATCCTTTCCAGGATCTGCCAGTCTTCGCCCCAGCCCTTTCGTCCGAGCACGTCGAGGGTTGCGCCGGAAAATCCCTGTGCGTGCAGCGCGCGGACGATGTTCCCGGCCGCAACGAAATTCTTGCGAGGTTCGACTGTTCCGAGCGCGACGACGCGCAGCGGCGAAGTCCGGGGCGCGCGCTGGGCACGCTCCGCAGATTGCAGGTTGAAGACGTTGCGGACCGGCGGTCGATACAGGGTGATCTCGGCGTCCGGCCGGCAATGCGTGGCAAGCTTCCGCTTCGTATCGCGGGAATTGGCGAGAAAGCGGGGATAGTGGCGTAGCGCAAGCTTGAAGGGCTTTGCCATATAGAGCCGGGCGCGGCGGTTCAGGTCGGCCTCGCGCGTCAGCAGAAAGTCGTCATGGATGTAGGGAAGAACGCGTGACGCGAACGGCCGCAACAACGGGCTTGGTGGAAAGCCGGGGCACAGAAGAATGGACGAAGAGGCGGCAAGCCGCATGGGCAGGCCAAGGGTTTGCATCGCCACCATCTGACCGGTGCCGCGGGCCGTGACCGGAACGACGTCCAGCGGTGCAAGCGCCGCCGGTGAAAACAGCTCCAGCGTGATGCGCTCAAGACCGGTGACGTGGCGTCCGAGATGAGTGTGGTCGACATAGATGGCCATGCGATGTCCTGATCTCGAGGTTATGCACGCGACAACGAATATCGCGCACGAGGGTCGTAACCCCCGGACGCAATCGCGTGCCCTCGCTCGCGGGGTAGCAGCAGCACGATGAGAATGACGAATTGGGCGAGCTGGATATTCTTGGACGAGAAGCTCACCGAACTCGCCGCGATCATCAGAATCAGCAGGACAATGGCCCAGGCTGCCCGGCTCGATCGCCGAAGCAGTTCAATGAAGAAGCACACCAGACCGAGGCTCAGTAGCACGGAGTGAATGAGTCCGAACTGGACGATGCAGGAGATCCAGAAGTTCTCGATCCCATAGTTGAGCCCAAGCTGCGACTGCAGCGCGTTCACCCGAACCGGATTTGGGCCAAGGATCAATTCATGCCAGTCAAAATGCGACAGCAGATTGAAGGTGGCAAAGCGCGCCAGTGCACTGCCCTTGTCCGACGAAAAGCGCAGCAGCATCTTGTCGAAAATGCCAAGGTCGAGGGCGGCGAATATCGCGGCGGCCGCGGCGAACAACAGGCAGAGGGCGGCGATCGCGACGAGCAGCGAGGTTCGCTTGCCGCGCAGCAACCGGACTCCTTCAAGCAGCGTGAGGAAGCCGATCACCGTCAGCACTGTCATCAGCGCTGTCCGTCCGCCGAACGCCATCAGCGATCCCAGACAGAAGACGATCAATGGCAACCGGATAAAGGCCGGGGGACAGAGCGCCGGCCGAAGCACAAGCGCGAGCAGATATCCGCCGACGATCCCGGAGGCCGTCAAGGGGTGGCCAAGAAGAGCCGACGAGCGCCATTCGCCAATCACCAGAACGTTCCCGAGCGTCAGGGGAATCAGGCGGTGCCCTGAAAAATATTCATAATAGCCAAGGACGACGTTTAGCAGGATCGTGAGGTGAACGGCCCAGATCAGCGGACGTCTTTGCGTGGCCGTGAGGCGCCAGAACACCAGGCACATCACGACCGGCGTCAGGAACGTGTCGATGATCACCGTAAATGGACGGTCTAGAACGAACATCTGAACCAGCAGGGCAAGCCAGCACAACAGATAAGGCAGGATGAGCTTGGCTTCGGAGAAGGTTCGGTTGATCTCCCCGATCGGATCGCCGTTCCGCACCAGCAGCAGCAGCGACGCGAGGAACGTTGCGTAGGTCGCGGGGTGCAGTTTCTCCAGGAAATTGCCGCCGGACGTCAGATAATGGATCTTCCAGTTGGTGAGCACCCCCGCGGAGAGCGTGAAGACAGAAATGACGGCTAGCAGCAGGAGTCCGACAACGGTCCAGCCGATCAACCGGACGGCATCGATCGCTTTGCCACGTCGGAGGTAGGGCGGGCGACGGCCTCCTGCCCCGGCGGCATAAGTGTCGCGATAGAGCGGCAGCGATGCTGAACGGGGCATCATCACTGCGCGGCTCCCGCCGTGATTGCAGGAACCCCATAGGGCTTCAGATAGGCGGAGCTGCGATAATAGTCATAGAACCGGATCCGGCTGAGATCGACTCGCGTCAGCACCGTTCCGAGAACCCGGTCGTGCACTGGCGCGAGCAAATTCATGGTGTGAGCGACGACTTCGCGGGGCGTTTGATCCCAGGCCACGGCGAGCACGATACGGTCGGCAAGTTCGGCGAGTGCGCGGCCATCGACCAGCGGAATCAGCGGCGGCGAATCGATGATGATCAATTCGTAGTGCTGCCGCAGATGATCGAGGATGTCCGTCATCCGTTCCGAGAACATCAGTTCGGTGATGGAGTCGACATCCTTGACGGCAGGTGACGGCAGGATGGAGAGCCCGGTGCTGCGGTCGAGCAGCAGGGCTCGTTCGAGCGACACCTGTCCCGTGGCCACCTGCAACAACCCGGCGTCTGCATGCGGACACAGAGCGCGCGTCAGGCCGGGGTTGCGCAGATCTCCGTCGATGAGAAGGGTGTTGATGCCAAGCGTCGCGAAGGAGAGGGCGAGATTGGCGGCGAGCGTCGTCTTGCCCTCGCCATCCAGTCCCGAAGTCACCAGCACCACCTTGACCGGTTGGACCCGCCGCGTGCGCTGGATCGAAAGGCGAACGGCCCGAATGGCCTCCGCGAAGAAGGTGCCGGGCTCTTCGATGGCATAGCGCATCAGGGGTGGTTGCAGTGACGGCGGCAACAGCCGGACGGTACGCGGATCGTAACTGTCGAGCTCGCGCCGGCCGCGCTTCGCACGGCCGGCGAGCTCGCGCGTTCCAATCAGGGGCAAGGCCGCGAGCGCAGGAACACCCGAAACTTCTTCAGCCTGTTCGAGCGTCTTCACCCGGCCATCGAGATAGTCGATGAGAAAGGCCAGCACGGTCCCGGCGCCAAGGCCCAGCATCCCGGCAAGACCGAGAATCAGGAGAGTCTTCGGCGACGAGGGCCGGATCGGAATGCTGGCTTTGCTGACGACCCGGGAATCCGGCATCTCCAGGCTTTCCTGCGCAGTGGTCTCTTTCGAGCGCGCCAGATAGGACTCATACTGCGTGCGATTGGCCTCGGCCTCCCGCTGCAGTTCGTGCAGGCGGACCATGGCCTGGCCGGAGGAACTGGAGACGCCCTGAAGCTTGTCGAAGCTGTCCTGCAGCGAGGCTTCGCGCGAGCGGGCCACGTCATAGTCGTGCTTCGTGCTCTGCACGATGCGCTGGATCTCCTCGTTGATCAGCCGCTGGGTGTCCTTCAACTGTGCCCGGACGTTGGCGACGAGGGGATGACGCGGGCCGTATTTGCTGGTGAGATCGGCTTCGTTCTTGGCGATATCCGCGTATTGGGTTCGCAATTTGCCGACCATCTCCGATGAGATGGCGGCGTTGATGCCGCCTGGATCTCCGCCGGATTTTGCGAGTTGCTGGACCTGGTCGAATTTTGCGCGCGCTTCAGCCGTCTGCACGCGGGCGGCGATCAGCTTGTTGTTGAGGTCGGTGATCTGCTGGTCGTTGACCGTCACGCCCTGCGACACCGCGAGGTTGTTGGCGGCACGATAATTCTCGACGGCCTGTTCCGACGTGACGACGCGCGATTTCAGCGCATCGATCTGCCCGTTGAGCCAGTTGGCTGCGATTCGCGTCGCGTCGAATTTGGCGCGGACCTGTTCTTCGAAATATCCCTCTGCAATGGCGTTTGCGATTGCCGCCGCCTTTTGCGGGGATTCCGAACTGATATTGATATCGACAAGAAAGGTGGTGCCTTGCCGGGTCACTTTCATGCGGCGCTGAAGAATTTCAACCGATCTTGCCCGTGCGGCATCTTCAGCGCTCAATCCTGAGGATGGACTGTCACTGCTGAACAGGCGCTTGATCGGGTCGAGAAGGCCAGGTTGCGGAATAAATTCAGGATCTTCGGTCAGCTTCAGCTTGTCGACGACGCGTTGCAGGATCGAAACCGACTGGATCAGCAGGGTCTGACTTTCGATGGTGGCATCGTCGGTGCCGAAATTTGACAACACGGACTGGTTTGTCTCGACCACACTGGCGCGGCGTGGGTCGACCAGGACCGTGGAAGTCGCAGTATATAGAGTACTGACGACCATGATGTAGATCAGCGCCAGGGTCACCAGCACCATCGCGGGCAGTACGAGCACGGTCCAGCGGCGGCGCAGGATGCGGGCCATCTCGCGCAAATCGACGGTTGGGGGCTGCCAACCTTCGATGGCAGTTCCCATGGGCTCCGGCTGTGCCTGGTAAGGTTGATCAGAATTGCGCTGTAACATTGATCCCTACCTGATGTTTGTCGTAGCTGAAGGTGGGCGTACTGCTGTTGCGGGCGGTATATCGATGATAGACCGAAACGGCGCTGTACCGGTTCATCAGATACTTGATGCCGGCATTGGTCGTGGTGACCTTGTCCTTGCGAATCTCACCGAAGAAGCGGTCGGTTTCGTATCCGCCACTGACCGACACGATGACGTTGCGGCGAAGTTCGTAATCGGCACCGAGTTGCAGGGCATTGGCGAGGACGCCGGCTGAGCTGGTGACGGATGTTTCCGTGACAAGTTGTTCGGCTTTGAAATGGACGTCGAGCAAGCGGGTGGGCCGCCACGTCAATTTGGCGCGATAGGACGGGCCGTCGATGGTGCCAATCGTCGGGTCGTCGAAACGTTGCTGGACGTAGCCGGCGCCAATCTCGCCGCTGACAAGGTTCGTCAAGCCGATGGTGACTCCCGACAGCGCGCGATACCCGTTGGAATCGAGCGTTTGACCGGGGACACCGCGGATATTCCGTTGATTGCCTTCGACCCCGCCGAACCAGCCCAGGACCGGCGAAAACGCGTAATCGACCCGGCCGTGAACGGTATAGATCTGGCCGTCGCGGCTGTCCTGATTGATGACGGTACCGTCCTGTGCACGGGTGCTCCCGTAATCGTAGGAATCGACGCTGACTCCGACCGATGCCGCCACCCGGTTGAATTGCTTGCGAACGCTCACGTCGCCGGACAGAAGGTTGTATGGCGTCGGCGCAATGGCGTTGGATGGCGAGGTGAGCGAGCCGACACCCTCATTCAGGTGGGCGATCTGAAAATTTGTCAGAACCGCCAGATCACGGCTGATGTCGAACCAGGCGTTGCCCTTGAGGCTGGCATTGGTCTGGTCGAGGCTGGAATTTTGTTGGTAGATGGTCGTCTGCGTATCCAGCTTCAGATCGATGCCATGCCGTTCCCAAAGCGTGTGTGCGCGCAGGGTTGGTTCGATGATCGCGGCGAAATCGGAACGCTTTGCCGTGCTGGAGGCGAAGACGTTGCTGTCATAAAAGCCGCCCGCCATCACCGCCGGGCTAAACATCCAGGAGCCTGCGCGGATTCCGACGGGCTCGTATCCGGGCTGCTGCCGCTTCTTCACCGGCAGGTCTTCAATGGGTATCTCTTCGCGACTATCCGGATCGGTCAGGTCCGGCAACGGTACGGATTCGAAGACCCGTTGCGCATTCCAGGGCGAAGCAACCTCCTCGGTAACTGGGATGGCTTGCGCATTCGCAGGTGACGCGAGACCGAGCAGAAGCACCGTTGCTGGCCACGGCGCGACCTTGAAGCCGCAATAGCCGAGCCAGACTGCCGAACGAGACGCGCTCTGACGTTCAGCAGTCGCGTCCGACTGTGCAACTGAAAACGCACATTTCATCACTCTTCCCTTGCGGCGGGACACAATCATTTCGCTATCGATCACTGGTCGAGACTGGGACTGTCGCACAAAAAATCATCGTAACCGCTGACGAATGCAGCAGGCCGTGATGACTAACTCGTCACCGTGCCATGGAAGCACGACGTTTTCTTGATCACGTGATCACGAGACTCCTTTGCTACTTCAATGCGCCGCGAAAGGAAATTGACTGCACTGCACAATAGTACGCATCGCAAAGAGACGAGACTATGGCGGACGCGCGACATACCATCGCGCGTCTTCTTCCGCACATCAACATCCGAGCAAGGAAGGTTGGAGACTGCGCTAGAAGTAGCGCTCGGGAACCCGAACATTGTCGCCGGGAAAAATAAGAATTGGCGCATCGAGCGGATAGATCTCTTCGACGGTGGATCCCGATCGGCGCAGATAGACTTTGCTTTCATTGGCGCGATAAGTGAATCCGCCCGCGCTTGCGACCGCATCCATCACCGTCAGCCCAATGCGATAAGGATATTCTCCGCTCTTCTTGACTTCGCCGAGAATATAGTAAGGACGATATAGGGCGACCTCGACGCTAACACGGGGATCGCGTACGATTCCCTTTGACAACGCTAATGTAATTCCCCGCTCGAGCTCTCGTGTCGTCAGCCCGGCGGCTTTGACATGTCCGGCGAGTGGAACCGATACAATGCCGTTGCTATCGACTTCATACTCACCGGTGATGTCGGCTTCGCCGTAGACCTTCACACGAACTCTGTCCGTCGGCCCAAGCACATAGGTGCCGGAAGACGCTGCGGTACTGGACGCTGCCGAGGGAGGGCGCTGTGCCTGTGCCGATGCTGTTGTTGAAGAGCTGCCGATCGCGGCGACAACGGCGAGCATAAAAAGAAATGATAAGCCAGCAAGGCTGTTCATTCGGTTCAGCATGATGGAGCCCCACATGAAAAAAGGTCATCTGCATCGATCAGATGACGACCATCGATCATACTCGGGCAAAAGCGGCAAAAAAATGTGGCGGTCGGATTGAGAGTGCAGGAAGTCGACTTAACTGCTTCTCATAAAACCAGAATCTTTGTGCCTTCAATGGCGATGCAAGTGAGAGTGCCTGTTCGCCATGCACCGGTATCGATGTTGATCCGGTTATCGCGGATGTCCGGATGTGGAACCGGCGTATGCCCATGCACAACAAAGAAGCCGTGATCGTCATTCGAATTCAGAAATTCGTCACGTATCCATAATAAATCGACGGGGTCTTGCGACCACAGCGGTACATTCGGCCGGATCCCGGCATGCACGAAGAGGAAATCTCCGCAACGGAAACTGTTACGGAGGCAGCGCAGGAAAAGCACATGAGTGCGAGGTAACGCAGCAACAAGCGATCGCCGCTGATCGGGCGCCTTCGCGCTCACCGAAGTGGGAACTCCGTAGGATACAAGGGTCTGCAATCCGCCCAGCTTAAGCCATGGTTGAAGCCATTCGGGATCCTCAAGGAAGTATTCCATTAAGGCTTCATGGTTGCCGCGCAGGCAGACCGCCTGGTTTCGGACCAGCCGAACCGTCAGCAGGTCAATAACGCCTTTCGAATCCGGACCCCGGTCGATGTAGTCGCCAATGTAGACTTCGATTGCATGCCTGATCGGCCGGCGCCGCAGGTCGTCGTCGATGCGTTCGCACGTTTCTTGCAACAGATCGGCTCGGCCGTGAATATCGCCGATGCAGTAGACGCGCGTGTCCGGCGGCAACGACGCCTTTTTCAACTGCAGATAGGAGGGAAGGGATTGCCGCATTGCGCGCAACGTACGATCCTGGAACCAGCGCGGTCAAATTGATCGTCGTTCCGGCGGGCGCTCTATATCGGGCGCTCTATATGTATCTCTATATGTATGTTGTCTCTTTATGTTTATGTGTCGTGTTATGTATTGCGCGATCTCGAAGCGAGATGGCCTGGGCCGTCGCCGCGACCTCTTTCAGAAAAAGATCACTCGTATACCAACAATGATGGCAATCCAGGCCATGGCGTTCGCCAGAATGATGCGATTTCTGAGCTTTCGGCCGGACAGGAGCGACTGTTCCATTGCAGGATCTCCTGCAGGTTCGACGCGCGTTGATAGTTGCACAGGACTGGGGCGCGAAATAGACGACGCGCCCACTGCCTCCACCCTGGCGTTCTGCAGTTTGGCGGTCATGGCGTAACTCGTAAAACGTTGAAGCGAAAATGTTTTCGGTAACAGAGTACGAATTATCTCTTAGGGATCGATGAATATTTTCTCTTAGCGATCGATGAACGGAACTGTGCGAATCAACGGCAAAACTTGGCGCTAACAACGCCGACGAGATCATGCACCTGTTTAGATTGGAGCGCGATTTGAATCTTGAGTTCCGAGCGGCTGATTGATTTTGCATGGCAGCCGCGGGCTGAGTGCAGCTCAATTTTTTTGCAGCACTACCTAAGCGCCTCCCGCAACGTATGTTTTTCCGCGTCGCACAAATTTTAGCGATCCTCGCTGCAATGCGTTACCCGACATTACCGTTTTGCGGCCCCATTTTGTACCAACATTTGAGAAAACCTGTCGCCAAGCAGGATGGCTGGGTGTCTCGGGTCACGCAAAGCTTCGCAACTGCGAATGCTTTGCCGGTGGTTGGGGCAACGCCTTACGCGCAAACATACTGCTCCAGTTCGTGTCGTTCCGAGGTTCCAGCAGAGAGCAAGAGCAATGGCCCGCACAGTTTCACTTGATGTTGATCAGAGCAATGTTACGCGGCTCTGGAAAGAACGCCGGTTTATATCCGTTCGGCCTGTCGAATTTGCGGGCAACAGTGCTTATCGGAGCAGACAGCCTAGGCGTTCTGTGCGACGCGAACCTTCGGCCTCCATCGGAAAGAGGCTTTTCGATATTGCGGTGGCAAGTGCGGTTCTGCTGTTTTTCGCGCCGCTGCTGATCGCAGTGGCGATCGCCATCAAGGCCACATCGCCGGGACCTATCCTGTTTCATCAGTATCGATACGGGTATCGCAACCGGTTCTTCAAGATCTACAAGTTCCGTTCGATGCGCACCGATGCCGGCGACGTTGCCGGGGTGAAGCAGACGGTCGAAGGCGATTCGAGGGTCACGCGGGTCGGAAAGTTCTTGCGCAAAACCAGCCTCGATGAGATCCCGCAGCTCTTCAACGTCCTCAAAGGCGATATGTCCTTGGTCGGGCCCAGGCCGCATGTTCCCGGCATGCTCGCGGCCAACGTGCCCTACGAGGACCTCGTGCCTTACTATTTCCAGCGGCACAGCGCGCGGCCGGGGATCACGGGCCTCGCCCAGGTGAGCGGCTGCAGGGGTAGCACTGTCGAGCCGAGAAGGGCCATCTCGCGGATCGACTACGATCTCGACTACATCGAGAAATGGTCGATACGCATGGACATCACGATCCTTGTACGCACCGTCCGCAGCGAATTTCTGTCCGGTAGCGGTTTTTGAGCCGCAACGAGGGGCTGCCGTTTAAACGCGGAGGTGGCGACAGGAGATCGCGTCCGGTCCTTGTCCTGGTGAGGACGACAGCGTTCGCGTGCGGGATATCCGTCAACCTGCCTGAACCTGCGTTTCCGGCAAATCTTGGTTTCCGGCAAATCTTGTCATCACATCGGAAGCGCCGTGCGAGCGATCTTTAAATCTCTGAATGCCGCCACGAATGAAAGGTGCCTGCGATGAACGCCACCAAGCGGACCAAAGAAGTGCTGAAAGACACATTCCCGTCGATGTGGCTCCGTTGGCACTTCATGAATCGCCCGAAATCGGCGGAGCGGGAGTTGTTGTATCTCGACAAGATCGTGCCACGGGGCGCCGTGACCGTGGACGTCGGAGCAAATTGCGGCCTCTATACAAGGCAACTGGCCCGGCTTTCGAAGGAGGTCTATGCGTTCGAACCATCCCGGCAGATGGCAAATCTTCTGCGTCGCACGTCGGCATCGAATGTCAGCATTCACGAGATCGCTCTGTCGGATCATGACGGCGACGCCGAACTGTTTATTCCGCAGGGCGAGGACGGGCTCGTTCACGGGCTCGCATCGCTTGAACCTCAAGTGGAGTCGCCGGCGAAGCGTGTGATTTCCACCCATGTGTCGATCGCGCGTCTGGATGCGGTGGTTCATCAGGACGTCGCCTTCGTGAAGGTGGACGTCGAGGGGCACGAACTGAACGTCCTGAATGGAGCGGTCGAACTCGTCGATCGCTGTCAGCCGGTGTTCCTGGTCGAAGCGGAGGATCGTCACCGGGCGGAGGCGACCCGATCGGTGTTCGAGTTCTTTCAGGATAAATCCTATCGCGGATTTTTCCTGAAAAACGACGACGTGGTTCCGGTCGATCAGTTTCGCGCCGAAGAGCTGCAGGACACCGATGCGCTGCTGCCGAACGGTGGCCGCAAGCCTGGACAATCCTACGTCAACAATTTCTTTTTTTTCCCGCAGCATCTGGATGGCGATTCGATCCTCGGAAGTTAATTCGCCGTCACTGCCGCGGACTTTCCATTCGCCAATCCGGCGGACCTCAATCGAACAGGATAATCAATGCGAATTGCGATGATTGGTGCCGGCTATGTCGGGCTGGTATCGGGGGCGTGCTTTTCCGATTTCGGGCATCATGTGATCTGTGTCGACAGCGATCGGGAGAAGATCGCCGCGCTGAACAACGGAGAAATTCCAATCCACGAGCCGGGTCTGGCCGAACTCGTGGCCAGCAACATGAAGCAGGGCCGGCTGGCCTTCGTGAACGACATGAAATCGGCCGTCGGCAACGCCGAAGTGGTATTCATCGCCGTGGGAACGCCGTCGCGCCGCGGCGACGGACACGCCGATCTCTCTTACGTTTACGCGGCGGCCCGCGAAATTGCCGGCTCTCTTTCGAAGTTCGTTGTGATCGTGAACAAGTCGACGGTTCCTGTGGGGACCGGCGACGAAGTGGAGCGCATCATTCACGAACAGAACCCCGACGCGGAATTCGCCGTGGTTTCGAACCCCGAATTCCTGCGCGAGGGCGCGGCAATCCGCGACTTCAAACATCCCGACCGCATCGTGATCGGCACGACCGACAAGCGCGCCAGGGAGGTCATGGCCGAAGTCTATCGGCCGCTGCATCTCAATATATCGCCGATTCTCTATACCGATCGCCGAACGGCCGAACTGACGAAATATGCGGCCAACTCTTTCCTCGCCACCAAGGTCGCCTTCATCAATGAAATGGCCGATCTTGCCGAGAAGGTGGGAGCTAACGTGCAGGAAGTGGCCCGCGGCATCGGTCTCGATAACCGCATCGGTCTCAAATTCCTGCACGCCGGACCAGGTTTTGGCGGGTCGTGCTTTCCGAAGGATACGCTGGCGCTGATCAAGACCGGACAGGACAACGAATCGCCGATGCGAATTGTCGAAGCGGTGGTCGCGGTGAATGACCAGCGCAAGCGTGCGATGGCGCGTAAGGTGGCGCATGCATTCGGCGGCAATCTGCGTGGCAAATCCATCGCCGTTCTGGGGGTCACGTTCAAGCCCGACACCGATGATATGCGCGATGCGCCGTCGATCCCGCTGATTACGGCGCTGCAGGACATGGGCGCAGAGGTGCGGGTGTTCGATCCCGTCGGCATGGAGCAGGCAAAGAAGGTCTTCGAGAACGTCACCTTTTGCGAAGACGCCTATGATTGCGCGCGTGGATCCCATGCGATCGTCATCGTGACGGAGTGGGAGCAGTTTCGCGCGCTCGACCTCAAGGAGATGGCTTCGATCATGGCGTGCCCCGTGATCGTTGATCTCCGGAATATCTACTCGCCCGACGAGGTGACGCGGAATGGCTTCCTGTATAGCGGGGTCGGCCGGCCGCAAACGCTGGCCTATTGATGGGCACTGGCGCTGCGACGAGTAAGTCGCGCTAGTCTGGTGTGGTATTATGCTTACTCATAATACCAGCCATGCTTTCCTTGGCTGTGATACACCTTGCCCTTGCGCCGCGGCCGTGAAGGCCCTTCCGGGGAAGGCTGTGGCGCCGTGTTCTGGCTGTAGGAAGCCGCGGGATTCTGCACGCATGTGCCTCCCAGTCCGCTGATTGCGGCCTGGCATTGCTGGAAGCTGCATTGGGGACTTCCGCCGATGCCGCCGCCTTGGGCACACCAGGGATAGTCGATCGCCATGGCCAGTGCCGCGCTTGCAAGCCTAGGCGGCTTGCTTCGGCCGACGACTTCTGGCCGGCGATGCAAGCGATTGATCGGCCATAGGTGGGGTCTCGATCAACCGGCGGGGCCTGACTTTAACACCCTCGATGGAGGCAGCGCGGGCGTGGTCTTCGCATTCCCTGGCATAGGCTTCCACCAGCGCGGCATCCTGTGGCGACAGCATGCTGGCAATCCGACGGGCCTGTTCCGCGCGCGCGAGCCACAGCAGAGTTTCCGACAGGCCCATCTTGGTCATCGTGAGAATCGCCGCTTCATCAAGAGTAGGATGCTGGCGGCTGGCAGGCGAAAGTTCAATGCTTGTAATTATTCCGGAATCGAGTCCGACAGACTGATTCTCGATCGCTCGTGCGGGGAGGTTGCCGTGGGCGCGCGCATTTCATCGAGCAGCGCCTGCGCCAATCCCTTTTGCTGATGCGGCAGGCCGCGGGATTTCGCGGCCTGTTCGAGCGCGAAGGTGGCTTCCATATGGATGCGGAAATGAGCGGGATTCTGCTCCACGCCGGCACCGGCAGGCTCTGCGCCGAACACGACCTGATGGCAGCGCGCCACCGACTTCGAGGTGAAGGCGCGACAGGTCAGCGGCCGGACGTCATAGACCGAGCAGCGATCGTCTTCGCCGAGCAGCGGGCAGCGCAGGCGCAGCCGCGCCGGATCCTCGGCAGCATTGGCCGCCGCGGCCGCCACGGTGAGCTTGTCATATAACGCGTCGCGCTCGGCGGGGGTGAAGCGGGTTTCGATATAGTCCGCCATCGCAGCGGCGACGCCGGGCGGGACCTGGACGTAGAGATGGCAGCAGGCGCTGCAGCCGCTGGTGCAGGCGGTGCCGGGTTGATTGGGAACGCTGTCGTGAAAACTCGCGGCAGCGGCATCGGCGATATCAGCCGCATCCCGGGCGGCGCCGGCCATCGTCTCAGATTGTTCCAGGGTGACGCCGAGGGCTGCTCGCAAATTCGCGAAGATCCCCTCGTACCGGCCGGAGAGGGTCCGCATCAGCGTTCCGACCTCGGCGATCTCAGCCGACATATACGCGATGGCCTGCTGCGCGAGCATGCGATGATTCCTAGTCTGATGTCGGCATAGACCCCGAATCGCACCGTCGTCACGGCATAATATTGGAGTCAGGCCGTTATCGGGATCAGGCTCTGACTTTCGCCCGTCCGGTCAGCGCCAGCACCGAAACTCCGACGATCCGGTTGATGATTCCCGGGACGTCGTTGAGGTCGCAGCGGCCTTCCGACAATTTGTTGAGCCGCTCGGTGTCGCGGATGGTCTGGTGCGCCATGGCGAGCGCGAAGTGCAGGCCCCAGAACAGATCGACGTCGTCGTGGTCGGGCAGCGAGCGCCGCATCGCCGCCGCAAAACGCTTGAGGTGATCGACCTCGCGGTTCTTGATCTTGCGGATCGGCGGCACGGATTCGATCGACGCGCGGATCATGAAGCGCGCGGCGTCGGAGCGCTGCTTGTCCGGTCCAAGGCAGCCGCGCAAGGTCGGGCCGACCAGCGCGGCAAAAATCGCATCGATATGGGCGCGGCCGCCGCCGGCTTCTTCCGCGGCTTTCAGTTCGTTGAGGCGCTCGCGGTTGGTGACCAGGCTCCTGCTGACGAACAGTTCGGCGATCAATTCGTCCTTCGAGCCGAAATGATAGTTCACTGCCGCGAGATTCACGTCCGCCGCCGCGACGATGTCGCGCATCGTCACATCCGCGAAGCCGCGCTCGGCATAGAGCCGTTCGGCCGCCAGGAGGATCGCCGTCCGTGTGTGGTCTGCTGCCATGTGGTGGCCCTATGCGCCGGGCGCGGAACGAGAGGATTGCATTTCAAACGCGTGTATGAAACTATCGTTTGACGGGATGGAAATGTCAATGTGCCCAATGGCACGGCCGACATTCCCGCAACCGCCATCGCGCCGATCTTGCTCGCAACTGCAAAAAGACAGACCAAAAATATCTTGCGGATGACGATCGACGGGACAACAGTGCCGCCAAATATTTTTTCAAAAAAAATGAGGAACGCCCTATGGACTTCAATCTCTCGAACCGCCAGCGCGAATGGCTCGATCGCGTTTCCTCCTTCATGGACAAGCACGTGCGTCCCGCCGTGCCTGTTTACAGGGAGCAGGATGAAGCCGGTGAGCGCTGGAAGGTGATCCCGATCGTCGAGGAACTGAAGAAGAAGGCAAAGGCCGAAGGCTTGTGGAACTTGTTCATGCCGCCGAACGCGCATGAAGACGACGAATTCCGGGGCGCGGGATTGAGCAATCTGGAATACGCGCTGCTCGCCGAACAGATGGGCCACATCGGCTGGGCCTCTGAGGTGTTCAACTGCTCCGCGCCCGATACCGGCAACATGGAAGTGTTCATGCGGTACGGCTCCAAGGAGCACAAGAAGAAGTGGCTGCGGCCGCTGATGGACGGCGAGATCCGGTCCGCGTTCCTGATGACCGAGCCCGCGGTGGCGTCGTCGGACGCGACCAATATCGAAACCTCGATTGTGCGCGACGGCGATCACTATGTGATCAACGGCCGCAAGTGGTGGTCGTCCGGCGTCGGCGATCCCCGCTGCGCCATCATGATCGTGATGGGCAAGACTGATCCTTCCGCGCCGAAGCATCAGCAGCAGTCGCAGATCCTGGTGCCGCGCGATGCCAAGGGCGTCACCGTGGAGAAGATGCTGCCGGTGTTCGGCTTTGACGATGCGCCGCATGGCCACGCCCAGGTGCTGCTCGACAACGTCCGCGTTCCCGTCAGCAACATCTTGCTCGGCGAGGGCAGGGGTTTTGAGATCGCGCAGGGCCGTCTCGGTCCGGGCCGCATCCATCACTGCATGCGCACCATCGGCAAGGCCGAAGAGGCGCTGGAGAAGATGGTCAAGCGGCTGTCGTCGCGCACGGCCTTCGGCAAGAAGATCATCGAATATTCGATCTGGGAGCAGCGCATCGCTGAAGCCCGCACCGACATCGAGATGAACCGTCTGCTCTGCCTCAAGGCCGCCGACATGATGGACAAGGTCGGCAACAAGACCGCGCAGCTCGAAATCGCGATGATCAAGGTCTCCGGCCCGAACATGGCGCTGAAGATTCTCGACAACGCGATCCAGGCCTACGGCGCCGCCGGTGTTTCCGACGATGCCGGTCTCGCCCGCGACTACGCCTCGATGCGCACCATGCGTCTGGCCGACGGTCCGGACGAGGTTCACAACCGCGCCATTGCGCGGCTCGAGCTTCGCAAGTATGCCAATGCTCCGGCCAAGCACTAAGTGAGGTTGCAACGTGACTGAAGGCGTGCGGCGCGACGACGATTTTTCGGGCACCCGGCCGGTGGAGGAGCGTCATCGGATCGATGAGCTGCGCCTCGAAAGCTGGATGCGCGATCATGTCGAAGGCTATCAGGGACCGCTGACCGTCCTGCAATTCAAGGGCGGTCAGTCCAACCCGACCTATCGGCTGAATACGCCGGGCCGGTCCTATGTGATGCGCCGCAAGCCGTTCGGAAAGCTGCTGCCCTCCGCCCACGCCGTCGATCGCGAATTCAAGGTGATCGCGGCGCTGGGCAAGCAGGGTTTTCCTGTCGCCAAGGCCTATGCGCTGTGCACCGACGACGATGTGATCGGCTCGGCGTTCTACATCATGTCGATGGAAGAGGGGCGGATCTTCTGGGACCCGGCATTGCCGCAGGTGCCGAAGGAGGAACGCCGCCCGATCTTCGTCGACAAGATCGAGACGCTGGCCAAGCTGCACATGTACGATCCCGTGGCGATCGGGCTCGGCGATTTCGGCAAGCCCGGCAATTATTTTGCCCGCCAGGTCGATCGCTGGAGCAAGCAGTACAAGGCGTCGGAAACCCAGTCGATTCCGGAAATGGACCGGCTGATGGAATGGCTGCCGACCTCGGTGCCGCAGCAGGAGCGGGTGTCGGTGGTGCACGGCGACTACCGCATCGACAACATGGTGTTCCACGCCACCAGGCCGAAGGTGCAGGCGGTGCTGGACTGGGAGCTGTCGACCTTGGGCGATCCGATGGCCGACTTCACCTATCTCTTGATGCAGTGGACGATGCCGGGCCTGGCGGATCTCGACTTCGCGAATCTCAACATTCCCACCATGGATGAAGCCGCGGAGATCTATTGCAAGGCGACGGGCCGTTCCCAGGTGCCGGACCTGAACTGGTACTACTCCTACAACCTGTTCCGCCTCGCCGGCATTTTGCAGGGTATCGCCGGCCGCATCCGCGACGGCACCGCCTCGTCAGCCAAGGCGATGGAGTCGGTCAAGCGCACCGTGCCGCTGGCAAGGGCTTCATGGGACTACGCGCAGAAGGCCGGCGCGAAATGAAATGGAAGGCGCGATCTCGAAAGAGGTCGCGCTTTTTTCGTCGTAGTCCGGATGAGCGCAGCGCAATCCGGGATTCACACCACGACACTCTCCTTCGTCATTCCGGGACGCGCCTCGTCGGCGATAGCCGACTGAGGCGCGGGCCCGGAATCCATAACCACGACCGGCGGTGAGTATGGATTCGGGGCTCGCTCGCAGCTGGCGCTGCTCGCGCCCTCAGGCGCGCCAATTGGCGCGCCGGGGAATGACAGGCGTGGGTGTGGAAGAAAAAAATCACATCGTCAATTGACAACAATCCTATCTTGATTATATTCCCCTACATCCCGTTCGCGAGGGGCGCTTCATGAGGCGTCTTGCGGTGGAATTGGGAATGCGGCGCCTGCGGGCGTGGGGAGGACGTATCCCTGCGCACTCGGGAGGCCTTGGGTAGCTGTCCGACCCCACTACGGGGGTCTGCTCTTCGTGAGCTGGACGGGTGCGGGTGAAGGCGGGCGAAAGCCGGCCGGATAGATGCCCAGTACCCGGAAGCACGGCCCCAAGGCCCAAAATCGCCGCGGTGGCGCGCCGAAAGGCGTTGCGCGGTCGCAGCTTTGTCGCCGATGCGGCGGAGCGGATCGCGACACTATTACCCCGCGCCTTTCGGCGCGCTGCTACCCCTCATGTTCGAGGGGAAATCACCCGCACAACTCGGGCTCGATGGGCCGCGAGAATGCGCAGGCTTGGCTGTTTGATATTTGAATTCGTGTTGGTGCGTGCAGACGACAGCCGTCTGCGCTTAGATCGGCTTGCCCGCATAGGGCATCGACGCCGTCAGTCCGCCATCCACCGGGATCGCCTGGCCGTTGACGTAGGACGCGTCGTCGCTGGCCAAAAAGAGTCCCATCGCGGCGAGTTCGTGCGGCTGGCCGGCGCGCTTCAGCGGATTGAGCTGGCCGATCTTGCTATCGGTGCCGCGCTCCCTGGCGTTGTCGAAGATCGGTTTGGTCATGCCGGTCTCGATCAGGCCGGGACATACCGCATTGATGCGCACGCCGGTGCCGGACAGCGAATAGGCTGTGGTCTGCACCAGGCTGATGACGCCGGCCTTGCTCGCCGCATAGGGATGACCTGACGCGCCGGACTTCAGGCCGGCGACCGAGGCGGTGCAGACGATCGAACCGTATTTCTGTTTGATCATGTGCGGCATCGAATGCTTGATCGCCAGGAACGGGCCGATCAGATTGATGCGCAGGATTTCCTGCCACTGCTCAACGGTCTGTTCGATCAGCGGCACCAGACCGCCGCTGACGCCGGCATTGGCCCAGATCGCATCGAGCCGTCCATAGGTAGAGACCGCCTTGTCGATGAAGGCCTTCACGTCGGTTTCGGAACCGGCATCGGCCATCACGGCTTCGATGGTGCCGCCGGCATGGCTGACGAGTTTTGCGGTTTCCTGCACGCTGTCGCTGCGATCCACGACAATCAGTCTGGCGCCTTCCTTGGCGAACATCAACGCCGCAGCGCGGCCGATGCCGCTGCCGGCGCCGGTGATGATGACGGATTTGCCTTCGAGGCGGCCCATGGTTTTCTCCCGTTGCATTTTATTTGTGCGGCTTGCCGCCACATGGAATTCAATGTCGCGTGTCAAGATGCGAAGGTGCTTGAGGCGTTGCGCGCTCTGACGTACAGCGAGATGAAACAGTATTGAAGGGTGATCGCGATGTCCAACGCCGAAAAACCATTCGTGGCGCAGCATTCCGTTCCCTCCGGCGTAGTGGCGACGCGGTGGTGGTGGGTACGCCACGCCCCGGTACGCGAGGACGACGGCAACATCTACGGCCAGAAGGATCTGGGCTGTGATACCAGCGATCGCGTGGTGTTCGATGCGGTCGGCAAAATCCTGCCCCGCAACGCGGCGTGGTTCTCGAGCAATCTGAAACGCACGCATCAGACCGCCGATGCGATCTGGGCCGCGGGATTTCCGAAGCCGGACAATATGCAGCACGAGCCGGATCTGGCCGAGCAGCATCTCGGCGACTGGCAGGGTCTCAACCGCGCCGCGTTTTTCGCCAGCCGCCCGATCAATGTCGGCAGCTATTGGTTCGCGCCGATCGACGAGCCATCGCCGAATGGCGAAAGCTTCATGGATCTCTACAACCGCGTCCGCCGTGCGATCGAACGCATCAACATCAGCCACGCCGGCCAGGACGTGATCGCCGTCGCCCATGGCGGCACCATCAAGGCCGCGATCGGGCTGGCGCTCAACGACCAGCCGGATCGCGGACTGGCCTTCACCATCGACAATTGCTCGGTGACGCGGCTCGATCATCTGGCCAGCGACGGCCATAGCGGCTGGCGGATTCCCATGGTCAACCAGCAGCCGTGGATTGCCGATGTCTCCCACGCCGCGATGCACCAGCCGGCAGGGCCCGAAATCGCAACGACGACCACCAAGCTCGCGTAAAAATCAAAACTGAAAACCGGCGCGCTCAGTGCCGGATCAATCATCGGGAGAGAAACGCATGACCTTGTTCGACATGACCGGAAAAGTTGCGGTCATCACCGGCTCGACGCGCGGCATCGGCCGCGCCATCGCCGAGCGCATGGCCGAGCACGGCGCCAAGGTGGTGATCTCGTCGCGCAAGCAGGATGTCTGCGACGAAGTGGCGAAGGAGATCAATGAAAAGTTCGGCAAGGGCACCGCTGTCGCCATTGCGGCGAATATTTCCAGCAAGGAAAACCTGCAGAACCTCGTCGACGAGAGCAAGCGTGCCTTCGGCAAGATCGACGTGCTGGTCTGCAACGCCGCGTCGAATCCGTATTACGGTCCGCTCGCCGGCATCTCGGACGATCAGTTCCGAAAAATTCTCGACAACAATATCGTTGCGAACAACTGGCTGACCAGCATGGTCGTGCCCGACATGATCGAACGCAAGGATGGATCGATCATCATCGTGTCGTCGATCGGCGGGCTGAAAGGCTCGACCATCCTCGGCGCTTATGCGATCTCGAAAGCCGCCGACATGCAACTGGCGCGCAATCTCGCCTGCGAATACGGCAAGCACAATGTGCGCGTGAACTGCATCGCGCCCGGCCTGATCAAGACCGACTTTGCGAAGGCGCTGTGGGACAATCCGGACAATCTAAAGGCCTCGACCGCGCGCTCGCCGCTGCTGCGGATTGGTATCCCCGACGAGATCGCCGGCGCCGCGGTGTTCCTCGGCTCTGCCGCGGGCAACTTCATGACGGGGCAGTCGATGGTGATCGACGGCGGGGCTACGATTAGCTGAGGGTGGAAAGTTCAGGCTCGTCATTCCGGGGCGCGCCCTTGCGCGAACCCGGAATCCAGAAGTGCAAAACTACTTCTGGATTCCGGGTCTGAGCTCCAGCCGGCTATTGCCGTCTGAAGCTCATCCTGGAATGACAGTCATTGTTCGTGGTGCCTTGTCTACTCCACCGCCGCATAGACCAGGCTGCGGATCAGCGTGCGGAAATATTCGCGCTGGCCCGGGCCCTGCGACATGAACACGGCGAACAGTTCTTCCGCCGGATCGATCCAGAAGAACGTGCCGGCGACGCCGCTCCAGAAGAACTGGCCCTTCGAGCCCGCATAGGGCGCCATGCCATCACGGGTCCGCACCGCGAAGCCGAGGCCGAAGCCGTGGCCGGGCGGCACGAGGTGGCTTTCCAGTTTCACGTCCGCGGCGAGATGATTGGACGTCATGAACTGCAGCGTCTTCTTGCCGATGATCCTGTTGCCGTCGAGCGTGCCGCCGTTCAGCAGCATCTGGCAGAACCGCGCATAGTCCATCGTGGTCGAGACCAGTCCGCCGCCGCCGGATTCCATCTTGGGAATTTCCAGGGGATCGAACAGCTGCACCTTGTCGCCGGTCCAGGGATCGGTCGGGAACGGCTCTGCGATCCGGCCCTTGTTCTCGGCGCCGGTGTGAAAGCCGGTCTCCGCCATCCGTAGCGGTGCCAGAATCCGTTCGGTCAGGAACGCGCCCAGCCTCTTGCCGGAGATCACCTCGATGACGCGGCCGAGAATGTCGGTGGAGCGGCTGTAATTCCATTCGGTGCCGGGCTGACAGATCAGCGGCAGGCTGGCGACGATGGCCGCATGTTCGGCGTTGGTGATATTGCGGTCGCGGACCTTGGCTTTCTGGTACGCTCGCTGCACCATGCCATTGCCGGTGATCTCATAGGCGATGCCCGACGTGTGCCGCAACAGGTCCTGGATCGTGATCGGCCGCAGCGGCAGCGCCAGTTCGAGCTGGCCGTTGCGCTCGACGCCAACCTTGGTGTGGGCGAATTCCGGAATGTATTTCGCGAGCGGATCGTTGAGCAGCAGGTGGCCGTCCTCGACCAACGTCATGATGCCCAATGAGACGATCGGCTTGGTCATCGAGAAGATGCGAAACAGGCTGTCCTGCGACATTGGCGCGGACGCTGCCGGGCTCTGCTTGCCGAAGGCCTCGAAAAAGCCGATCTGGCCGCGGCGCGCGACCAGCATGGTGACGCCGGGCGTGGTACCCTTGTCGATCTCGCGCTTGAACGCGTCGGACATCTTTTCAAGACGGGCTGATGACAGTCCCAGCGTTTCCGGTCTGGCCTGCGGCAGGTCGGGCGTTTGCGGGGCAGGGGCTTGTTTGGCAGCGGTCTGCGCGTTCATGGTCTCTCCCGATTGATCTTGTCGTTGGCCGGACTACATAAGGGCTTCACCGGCATGGTTTGGCGAGAGTGGCCCAGAAGTTCAGGCTTGAACAGGGTCGTTTTCCCTTGTAACCAGCCGCCGGTTTGGTGCCGCGCAGGGGCGCTGGCGTAACAAGGTGGACAATGGCGAAAGCAAAGTTTGAACGAAACAAGCCGCATTGCAACATCGGGACGATTGGTCACGTTGACCACGGCAAGACGTCGCTGACGGCGGCGATCACGAAGGTGCTTGCGGAAACGGGCGGTGCGACGTTCACGGCCTATGACCAGATCGACAAGGCGCCGGAAGAGAAGGCGCGCGGCATCACGATCTCGACCGCTCACGTGGAGTACGAGACCGCGAACCGGCATTACGCCCACGTCGATTGTCCCGGCCACGCGGACTATGTGAAGAACATGATCACCGGTGCGGCGCAGATGGACGGCGGCATCCTGGTGGTGTCGGCGGCCGACGGCCCGATGCCGCAGACCCGCGAGCACATCCTGCTGGCGCGCCAGGTCGGCGTTCCCGCGCTGGTGGTGTTCCTGAACAAGTGCGACATGGTGGACGATCCGGAACTGCTCGAACTGGTCGAGATGGAAGTCCGCGAACTGCTGTCGAAGTACGATTTCCCGGGCGACGACATTCCGATCATCAAGGGCTCGGCTTTGGCCGCGCTGGAGAACTCGGACCAGAAGCTCGGTCATGACGCGATCCTGGAGCTGATGAAGGCAGTCGACGCCTACATCCCGCAGCCGGAGCGTCCGATCGATCAGCCGTTCCTGATGCCGGTGGAAGACGTGTTCTCGATCTCGGGCCGCGGCACCGTGGTGACCGGCCGCGTCGAGCGCGGCATCGTCAAGGTCGGCGAGGAAATCGAGATCGTCGGTCTGAAGGACACCCAGAAGACCATCGTCACCGGCGTCGAGATGTTCCGCAAGCTGCTCGATCAGGGCCAGGCCGGCGACAACATCGGCGCGCTGCTGCGCGGCACCAAGCGTGAGGAAGTGGAGCGCGGCCAGGTGCTGTGCAAGCCGGGTTCGGTGAAGCCGCACACCAAGTTCAAGGCCGAGGCCTACATTCTGACCAAGGAAGAGGGTGGCCGTCACACGCCGTTCTTCACCAACTACCGTCCGCAGTTCTACTTCCGCACCACCGACGTGACCGGCGTCGTGCATTTGCCGGAAGGCACCGAAATGGTGATGCCGGGCGACAACATCGCGATGGAAGTGCACCTGATCGTGCCGATCGCGATGGAAGAGAAGCTGCGCTTCGCCATCCGTGAAGGCGGCCGCACGGTTGGTGCCGGCGTCGTCGCGTCGATTATCGAGTGAAGGTAGGCGAATAGGGAGTGGCGAACAGGGGGCCGGCCTCTATTCGCCACTCGCCCCTTGCATTTCGGCCGCCGCTTATGCTTCAAACGGCGCGGAATGGCTGCTTCGCCGTTTCCCGTAGGGGTGTAGCTCAGTTGGTAGAGTACCGGTCTCCAAAACCGGTTGTCGTAGGTTCGAGCCCTACCGCCCCTGCCAGTTCGTTGATTGCATAGGTTAATTTTCGCTTTCGTGGGCATCGGCCAGCCCCGTGGAAAGCCGGCCGACCTGTTCCACCCAGTCTTGACCTTTCGCCATTGTCGCCATACAACGCAGCACTCGCTGTCGGCCCGCTTTGACGGACCTCCGACGCGGCTTTGATTTCCCGAAACAAAAGGGCCCGCTTGGCGGCTCATCCTTGGAAGAGGGTTGGGCGCAAGAGGGCTGTTCGGATTCCCGAAACCTAACAGTCGTCTCACGACGGATGCGGACACAAACGATGGCTTTCAGCCCGTTCAAATTCCTGCAGGAAGTGCGCACGGAGACCAACAAGGTCACCTGGCCGTCGCGTCGCGAGACGACGATCACCACGATCATGGTGTTCGTGATGGTGGCGGTGGCCTCGATCTTCTTTTTCGCCGCGGATCAGATCATCCGCTACATCGTGACCCTTTTGCTCGGCATTCACTAACTCGGAACTGAATTATGAGCATGCGCTGGTATATCGTTCACGCCTATTCGAACTTCGAAAAGAAGGTCGCGGAATCGATTCGCGAACAGTCGAAGCAGCGTGGGCTTGAGGAACTGTTCGAGCAGGTCCTGGTCCCGACCGAGAAAGTCACGGAAGTGCGTCGCGGCCGCAAGATCGACGCCGAGCGCAAGTTCTTCCCGGGCTACGTGCTGGTGAAGATGAAGCTCACCGACGAAGCCTTTCATCTGATCAAGAACACCCCGAAGGTCACCGGCTTCCTCGGCGCGGAAAACAAGCCGATGCCGATCTCGGAGCCCGAGGCGATGCGCATCCTGCACCAGGTGCAGGAAGGCGTGGAGCGCCCGAAGGCGTCGGTGTCGTTCGAGATCGGCGAGAACGTCCGCGTGGCCGATGGCCCGTTCGCGTCGTTCTCCGGTGTGGTCGAGGAAATCGACGAGGCGCGGTCGCGCGTGAAGGTCGCGGTGTCGATCTTCGGTCGCGCAACCCCTGTCGAGCTGGAATTCGGTCAGGTCGAGAAGGTCTGACCCGAATAAGCGCGGAATTCGTTTCTGCGTTCGAAAGTGCGAAGCACGTCTTCGCATTGAAGGCCGTGGGAGGAAGAGGGCGGTTGCCAGCCGCTTTTCGACCGAACCACGGAACCTGAAACAGCTGGCCAAGGCCGGCACAACAGGAGTGACATATGGCAAAGAAAGTGACCGGATACCTGAAATTGCAGGTGCCGGCCGGTGCGGCGAACCCTTCGCCCCCGATCGGTCCCGCGCTTGGTCAGCGCGGCCTCAACATCATGGAATTCTGCAAAGCGTTCAACGCGCAGACGCAGAAGGAAGAAAAGAACACGCCAATTCCGGTGGTGATCACGATCTACGCCGATCGTTCCTTCACCTTCGCCCTGAAGACCCCTCCGATGTCCTTCTTCATCAAGAAGGCCGCCAAGCTCACGGCCGGCTCCAAGCTGCCGGGTCGCGACAAGGCGGGTTCGGTGACCAAAGCGCAGGTGCGCGAGATCGCCGAAGCCAAGATGAACGATCTGAATTGCGACACCATTGAATCGGCCATGAAGATGGTTGAGGGCTCTGCCCGTTCGATGGGCGTCGAGGTGGCGGGGTAAACGGTCATGGCAATTGGAAAACGTTTGAAGAGCGCCCGCGAGGGCATCGATCGTGAAAAGCTCTACCCGATCGTCGAAGCCATCAAGATGGTCAAGGAACGCGCCAAGTCGAAGTTCGACGAGACCATCGAAATCTCGATGAATCTCG
Source organism: Nitrobacteraceae bacterium AZCC 2146 (assembly GCA_036924855.1). Taxonomy (NCBI): domain Bacteria; kingdom Pseudomonadati; phylum Pseudomonadota; class Alphaproteobacteria; order Hyphomicrobiales; family Nitrobacteraceae; species Nitrobacteraceae bacterium AZCC 2146. The sequence goes on along the minus strand of JBAGRP010000001.1, from coordinate 1,734,554 downwards.
GCGTCGATCCGCGTCACGCCGATCAGATGGTCCGTGGTGTCGTCTCGCTGCCGAACGGCACCGGCCGCACCTTGCGCGTCGGCGTGTTCGCCCGTGGCCCCAAGGCCGATGAAGCCCGCGCCGCAGGCGCTGACGTTGTCGGTGCTGAAGACTTGGTCGAGAAGGTGCAGGCTGGCGAGATCAACTTCGATCGCTGTATCGCTACCCCGGACATGATGCCGCTGGTCGGTCGCCTCGGTAAGGTGCTCGGTCCGCGCGGCATGATGCCGAACCCGAAGATCGGCACGGTGACCATGGACGTCACTGGCGCCGTCAAGGGTGCCAAGGGGGGGTCGGTCGAGTTCCGCGTCGAGAAGGCCGGCATCGTGCAGGCCGGCATCGGCAAGGCGTCGTTCTCGGAAGAGAAGCTGATCGAAAACATCAAGGCGTTGGCGGACGCCGTCGCCAAGGCGAAGCCCGCCGGCTCGAAGGGCACCTACATCCAGCGCGTTGCGGTGTCCTCGACCATGGGCCCCGGCGTCAAGGTTGAACCGGGAACGGTGCTCGGCTAAGCCGGAATAAAGCTTGCAAGAAAACAGGGGCGGAATCGGGATAACCGGTTCCGCCCTTTTTCTTTTGTCTTCACCAGGAATGCCTCCAAAGGCAAGAATCTACTGAAGGATCGTCACGATGGCCGACAAGGTATTGATCTATTCGCGTTTCCCGAAGTCGTTGATGGCTCGGATTGGACAGCGCTACGACCTGATCGATGCCGCCGGCAAACCGCCGCTCGAAACCTTCACGCTCGATGAGTTGAAGGATGTCCGCGCGGTGATCACCGCGGGCGCACAGTCGTTGAAGGGCGACGTGATGGACATGATGCCGGCGCTCGGCGCCATCGTCTGCTACGGCACCGGCTATGACGGCGTCGACTTCAAGGCCGCGGCCGAACGCAACATTATCGTCGGCCACAGCCCGGGCGCCAATGCGGCGTCAGTCGCCGACCTCGCGCTGACACTGATGCTTGCGGTGACACGCCGCCTGCTGCCTGCGGACAATTATTTGCGCGAGGGCGGTTGGTCCTCGGCAAAACCATCGCCCCTGATGACGCCGCTGCCGGGCAATCCGGGCCGCAAAGTGGGCGTCTACGGCATGGGCGAGATCGGCCGCAAGATCGCATCGCGCGTCGCGTCGTTCGAGTGCGATGTCGCCTATCACAGCCGCAGCAAGCACGACGTGCCGTATCAGTATATGAGCAGCCTCGCGGCGCTGGTGGAATGGTGCGATGTGTTGATGATCGCGGTGCGCGCCGGTCCCGACACCCAGCACATCATCGATGCCGACATGCTCAGGAAGCTCGGGCCAAACGGTTATGTCATCAATATTTCACGCGGCTCGGTGATCGACCAGAACGCGCTGGTCGCGGCACTGACCGACAAGGCCATCGCCGGCGCCGGACTCGATGTGTTCGAGAAGGAGCCGCATGCACCGGATGCGCTCACCGCATTTCCGAACGTCGTGCTGACACCGCATATCGGCGGCCACACGCTGGATTCGCACGTCGCGATGCAGGACTGCGTGATCGCTAATCTTGGTGCCTACTTTGCCGGCAAGCCGTTGCCTTACGTCGTGACGGTCTGACAACTACACACGACGCGCGCGCAGATAGGGTTGTGGCGGCAGTTCCGCAAGGCGGATGTTTGTTCCGTCGTGCGACAAAAATAAGTGAGTGTCTGAATTCGGAATAGCGTTGTAAGTGTCCGTGGTGATTTAGAACAAATCGAATGTAGGCGTACATTCGAAACCAAGGACAACAGCGATGGCTGCGTTCGCACTCAAAATCAACGGTCAGACCCATCAGGTCGATGTCGATCCCAACACACCTCTGCTCTGGGCTATTCGTGACGGAGCCGGCCTGACCGGCACCAAATACGGCTGCGGCGTCGCGCAATGCGGCGCCTGCACGGTCTATGTGGACGACCAGACCGTCCGCTCCTGTTCGATGCCGGTATCGGCCATCGGCACCAGCGAAATAACCACCATCGAAGGCCTCGACACGAAGGAAGCCAAGGCCGTGCAGACGGCCTGGGTCGCGCTCGATGTGCCGCAATGCGGCTACTGCCAGTCTGGCCAGGTCATGAGCGCCACCGCGCTGCTCAGCATCAATCCCACGCCCACCGATCGCGACATCGATCTGGCGATGAACGGCAACATCTGCCGCTGCGCCACCTATGTCCGCATCCGCGCCGCCATCCATGGCGCCGCCAAGTCGCTGGAGGGCTGAGCCATGACCGTTCATGACACCAAGCTCTCCCGCCGCACGCTGCTCAAGGGCGGCGCCGGCCTCGTGCTCGGCGCCTACGTTGCGCGCGCCGACAAACTGTTTGCGCAGGCGGCTGCCAAAAATCCGGTCAACATCGCGCCCAACACCTTCCTGATCATCAAGCCCGACAACACGGTCACTGTGCTGTGCAAGGCCATCGAGTTCGGGCAGGGGCCATTCACCGGCATGGCGACGCTGGTGGCCGAAGAACTCGACGCCGACTGGTCGCAGATGCGCGCCGATCACGCGCCGTCGAATCCGGCGCTGTACAAGAACCTGGTGTTCGGCATGCAGGGGACCGGTGGCTCGACGGCCATCGCCAACTCCTACATCCAGATGCGCCAGGTCGGTGCCGCCGCGCGCCAGATGCTGGTCGCAGCAGCAGCCGAGGCCTGGCAGGTGCCAGCCGGTGAAATCACTGTCGAGAATGGCGTGATCAAGCATGCCTCGGGCAAGGAAGGCCGGTTCGGCGAGTTTGCCGACAAGGCGATGCAGATGCCGGTGCCGTCGGATCCGAAGCTGAAGGATCCCTCGGCGTTCAAGCTGATCGGCAAGGAAGGCGTCGTGAAGCGCCTCGACAGCGCCGACAAGACCAACGGCAAGGCCTTCTACACGCTCGATATCAACGAGCCCGACATGCTCACGGTGGTCGTGGCGCGCTCGCCGAAATTCGGCGGCAAGGTCGCGAGCTTCGATGCGACCGCTGCGAAGACCATTGCCGGCGTCGTCGACGTCAAGCAGGTGCCGACCGGCGTTGCCGTCTATGCCAAAGGCTTCTGGCCGGCCAAGATGGGCCGCGAGGCGTTGAAGATCAGCTGGGACGACAGCAAGGCGGAGAAGCGTGGCAGCGCGGAGTTGCTGCAGCAATTCCGTGGACTCTCTAAGACGCCGGGCAAGCTGGTGAAGGCCGAAGGCGACTTCGCGGCGTCGATGGCCAAAGGCGGCCGCGTGGTCGAAGTAGAATACGTCTTCCCCTATCTCGCCCATGCTGCGATGGAGCCGCTCAACGCTTACCTGAAGTGGGATGGCGAAACCGTCCATGCGCGCTATGGCTGCCAGTTTCCGACGCCCGACCACATGGCCCTCTCCAAGGTGCTCGGACTGCCGATCGAGAAGGTGAAGATCGACGTTCTTCTCGCCGGCGGAAGCTTTGGCCGCCGCGCCCAGCAATCGACCCACGTGGCGACCGAACTAGCGGAAGTCGCGAAGGCGATCGGACCGGGCAAGCCGATCAAGCTGGTCTGGACCCGCGAAGACGACATGCGCGGCGGCTATTATCGGCCCTACAGCATCCACCGCATGCGCGGCGCTGTGCGCGACGGCAAGATCGAGGCGTGGAGCGACACCATCGTCTCGCAGTCGATCATGAAGGGCTCCTTCATGGAATCGTTCACCTTCAAGGACGGTCTGGACTCGACCTCCTATGAAGGCTCGAACGAAATCCCGTATGACGTCGAGAACTTCAAATGCGACATGCATCAGATCGATGTCGGCGTGCCGGTTCTTTGGTGGCGCTCCGTGGGACACACCCATACCGGCTATGCTGTCGAAGCCTTTGTCGATGAACTGCTCGAGGCCGCCGGCAAGGATCCGATCGAAGGCCGGCTCGCATTGCTCAGCAAGAAGCCGCGCCATGCCGGCGTGCTGAAGGCCGTCGCAGAACTCGCCGACTGGAAGAACTACAAGACTCCTGACGGCCGTGCCCGCGGTGTCGCCGTGGTCGAGAGCTTCAACACCTTCGTTGCGCAGGTGGTCGAACTGTCGATGACCGATGACGGCCCGAAGGTGCACAAGGTCTGGTGTGCGGTGGATTGCGGCGTTGCCGTCAATCCCGACATCATCCGCGCGCAGATGGAAGGCGGCATCGGCTTCGGCCTCGGCCACATCCTCTATGCCGAACAGACGCTGGATGGCGGCGCACCCGTTGCCGGCAACTTCGACACCTATCGTTCGCTGCGCATCAACGAGATGCCGAAGGTCGAGGTGGTCATCGTGAAGTCGACGGAGAAGCCAACGGGCGTCGGCGAACCCGGCGTGCCTCCGCTCGGGCCTGCCGTCGCCAACGCAATGGCCAAACTCGGGGTAGGGCGGCCGCGGCAATTGCCGATCGTGCCGGGAGCTTCGGCATGAGTCTGTTCAAGCAATCGATGCTGGCGCTCGCAGCCGGCGGTCTTGCGGCTGGTCTGCTGGCATTCGCGGAGCCCGGCTTCCAGGAGGCCGATGCAGCGGTCAGCAATACGACCAAGCTGCAGCCGGTCTCGGCCTTCGCCAAGATCAAGAACAGGAACGAGCGTGCGGTGGCGCTGTTTCAGGAGGCCGGCAAGGTCATCCAGTCACCGCGCTGCATGAACTGCCATCCGGCCACCGAGCGCCCGACCCAGACCGACCGCATGCGGCCGCACATCCCGCTGGTGGTGCGTGGCGACGGCGGCATGGGAGCCGCGGGCGGGCTCGCCTGCACGACCTGCCATCACGAAAACAACTTCGACGCCGCCAACGTCCCGGGCAATCCGAAATGGTCGCTGGCGCCGGCGGAGATGGCCTGGCAGGGCAAAACGCTCGGCCAGATCTGCGTCCAGATCAAGGACAAGGGGCGCAACGGCGGCAAGGACATGGCGGCGCTGATCAAGCACATGGCCGAAGACGAATTGGTCGGCTGGGGCTGGCACCCCGGCGGCAGTCGGACGCCAGCGCCGGGCACCCAGAAGCAGTTCGGCGAGCTGATCAAGGCCTGGGCCGATGCCGGAGCGGCCTGCCCGAAGGGGTGACGCACTGAACTTCAACGGTCCCGGCGAGCGCCGGGACCGACGCACAGTGTCGTCTTGTTTAGGCATGCCATGTTTGGGCATGTCATGGAATTTGCAGCGGAAAGAGCCGGCGCCGTGGAATATGGGCCCCGCCTTGTGCTCGCAAGTGAGCTTGCCGGGAAGGCGCACGTTTGGAACTTGCGCCCCCTGCCTGCATAAAAGATGCCGCGGAACAAAATTCCCGCTAAATTCTCTTGGCAACACACAAAAGACTCGTTAAACAACCGTTTCCGGGCGTGCTGGCTGGTAGCTGGCGCGTCTGTGTTCGCATCATACAACCCACATCAGTAGGAGACCATTCCTTTCAGGCTATCCGCATGGATGCTCGAAAGGGGCGGGAAACTTGACGCGGGCTGAACGAAGCGGGCAGGGGTCTCCAGTTGGCCATCACGGCTGCCGGATGATCTCGATCCTGTCCGAGACTGCTGGCGCCCGCGACAAACGCAAGTTTCGTCAACGGCTTAATCTTCAAGCCAGCATAGACGGGTGAAGACCGGATTTCGCCAGCGTCGCTTCTCGCGACGGGCCGCGGATCTTGTTCGAACCTCGACACCCCAAGTCTTCGCTGGTTTTGGCCAGTGATGGTTCGGGAGGGCAGGCTTTTCAAATACCGTCTCGCCCGACGTGTCTGAAGACCGTGTGTCTTGAGGTCAGGTTTAGGGTGGGGCGGTGGGTGTAACCCGGCGGTCCTGCCTGGACAAAGTTCTAGGGCAAAGGCCGCCAACCGGAGAGAGCTTGCTGTGGAAAGAGCGGCAAAAAAGGACGCGGTCGAATCGCTGAATGGTCTGTTCAAGACCACCAGCGTTGCGGTTGTCGCCCATTATTCCGGCCTCACCGTTGCCCAGATGCAGACTCTGCGTTCGCAGATGAAGCTGGCCGGCGCATCGGTCAAGGTCTCGAAAAACCGTCTCGCCAAAATTGCTCTTGAAGGCACGGACGTCGTTGCCATTGGTTCCCTTCTGAAGGGACCAACCGTGATCGCCACTTCTGACGATCCGGTAGCGGCACCGAAGGTTGCCGTCGAATTCGCCAAGACGAACGAGAACTTCGTCATTCTCGGCGGATCGATGGGTAAAACCGTCCTGAACGTCGACAGCGTCAAGGCTTTGGCCGCGCTGCCCTCGCTCGATGAACTGCGCGCGAAGATTGTTGGCCTCCTTGTGGCGCCCGCGACCAAGATCGCTCAGCTCTCGACAGCGCCCGCGGCGAAGCTCGCGCGTGTTGTTCAGGCCTATGCCTCAAAGAGCGAAGCGGCCTGACGCCCTTCGCATTCAACCCTGGTTCGAACTAGATACGCTTAAGGAAATAGATCAATGGCTGACCTGAATAAGATTGTTGAAGACCTCTCGAGCCTCACCGTGCTCGAAGCCGCCGACCTCGCCAAGATGCTTGAAGAAAAGTGGGGCGTGTCTGCCGCTGCTGCCGTTGCGGTTGCCGGTCCGGCTGCTGGTGGCGGCGCTGCCGCTGCCGCTGAAGAAAAGACCGAGTTCACGGTCGTTCTGACCGCTGCCGGCGAGAAGAAGATCGAAGTCATCAAGGAAGTCCGTGCGATCACAGGTCTTGGCCTCAAGGAAGCCAAGGACCTGGTCGAAGGCGCGCCGAAGCCTGTCAAGGAAGGCGTCAACAAGGACGAGGCCGACAAGATCAAGGCTCAGCTCGAGAAGGCTGGCGCCAAAGTCGACCTCAAGTAAGCACTTCAAATTTCATCCAGAAGGCGGCCGTCCGGTTGCCTTCTGGAATGATTTTTGAATTGTACACAGGAATGTGTGGGGAATTTTGGGAACAACCCTCGAATCTCCATTATTGCCATCCCATATCGGGACGGTAGCACGAAAGCGCGGTTTGATGGCGGGAACGGCAGCGTTTCTGCGTAAGCCGTTGGGAGATATGCAATTTCGGGCTTTCTCAGTCCGTAACTAGACGATTTTGACGGGCAGGATGCAGCCAGGCATCCCGCACGTCGTTTTGCGTTCCGCCATTCAAGTGCCCTACGTCAGGATTTTGGTCCTGAAATTGAGGCTCCGGAAGTGGAGCGTTTTGAAATTCAACCCGGGGGCGATGCCAATCGCGCTTCGGAAGGTTCGCCCGTTACGGGCGACGAAATGAGAGGCCACGATGGGTCAGCAGACGTTCACCGGTCGCAAACGCGTTCGCAAGTTCTTCGGTCATATTAAAGAAGTCGCGGAGATGCCGAACCTCATCGAGGTTCAGAAGGCATCCTACGACCAGTTCCTGATGGTCGACGAGCCGGTCGGCGGACGCCTCGACGAGGGTCTGCAGGCGGTATTCCGCTCGGTGTTCCCGATCTCGGACTTCTCCAATACCTCGATGCTGGAATTCGTTCGCTACGAATTCGAGCCGCCGAAATATGACGTCGACGAGTGCCGCCAGCGCGGCATGACCTATGCTGCGCCGCTGAAGGTGACGTTGCGCCTGATCGTGTTCGATATCGACGAAGAAACCGGCGCCCGCTCGGTCAAGGACATCAAGGAGCAGGACGTCTACATGGGCGATATTCCGCTCATGACCATGAACGGCACCTTCGTCGTCAACGGCACCGAGCGCGTCATCGTCTCGCAGATGCATCGTTCGCCTGGCGTGTTCTTTGACCACGACAAGGGCAAGACCCACTCGTCAGGCAAGCTCCTGTTCGCCGCGCGCGTGATTCCGTATCGCGGTTCCTGGCTCGACATCGAGTTCGACGCCAAGGACATCGTGTTCGCGCGTATCGATCGCCGCCGCAAGATTCCGGTGACGTCGCTGATGTTCGCGCTGGGTCTGGACGGCGAGGAAATCCTCTCGACGTTCTACAAGAAGATCCAGTTCAAGAAGATCAAGGAAGGCTGGCGCGTCCCGTTCGACGCCACGCGCTTCCGCGGCTACAGCACCATCAACGATCTGATCGACGCCGACACCGGCAAGGTCGTGCTCGAAGCCGGCAAGAAGCTCACCGTGCGTGCTGCCCGTCAGCTGCAGGAAAAGGGCCTCAAGGCGCTGCGCATGACCGACGAAGAGTTGGTCGGCAACTACCTTGCGGAAGATCTCGTCAATCCGAAGACCGGCGAAATCTACGCCGAGGCCGGCGAAGAGATCACCGAGAAGTCGCTGAAGGCGCTGAACGAGGAGGGCTACAAGGAACTGCCGCTGCTCGACATCGATCACGTCAACATCGGCGCCTACATCCGCAACACGCTGAACGCCGACAAGAACATGACGCGTGAAGACGCGCTGTTCGACATCTATCGCGTGATGCGTCCGGGCGAGCCGCCGACGATCGATTCCGCGCAGAACATGTTCCAGTCGCTGTTCTTCGACTCTGAGCGCTACGACCTGTCCGCGGTCGGCCGCGTCAAGATGAACATGCGCCTCGAACTCGACGCGCCGGACACCCACCGCACGCTGCGCAAGGAAGACATCCTCGCAGTGATCAAGACGCTGGTGGATCTGCGCGACGGCAAGGGCGAGATCGACGACATCGACCATCTCGGTAACCGCCGTGTGCGTTCGGTCGGCGAGCTGATGGAAAATCAGTACCGCGTCGGCCTTCTACGCATGGAGCGCGCCATCAAGGAGCGCATGTCCTCCGTCGACATCGATACCGTGATGCCGCAGGACCTGATCAACGCCAAGCCGGCAGCCGCAGCCGTGCGTGAATTCTTCGGCTCGTCGCAGCTGTCGCAGTTCATGGACCAGACCAACCCGTTGTCGGAAATCACCCACAAGCGTCGTCTCTCGGCGCTTGGACCGGGCGGTCTGACCCGCGAGCGCGCCGGCTTCGAAGTCCGCGACGTGCATCCGACCCATTACGGCCGCATCTGCCCGATCGAAACGCCGGAAGGCCCGAACATCGGCCTGATCAACTCGCTCGCCACTTTCGCGCGCGTCAACAAGTACGGCTTCGTGGAAACGCCTTACCGCAAGGTCAAGGACGGTCGCGTTACCGACGAGGTGGTCTACCTCTCGGCGATGGAAGAGGGCCGCTATTACGTCGCGCAGGCGAATGTGACGCTCGACGCCAAGGGCCGCTTCACCGAAGACCTGATCATCTGCCGTCACTCCGGTGACGTGCTGCCGGTCACGGCCGACAAGGTCGACTACATGGACGTGTCGCCGAAGCAGCTCGTTTCGGTGGCCGCGGCGCTGATCCCGTTCCTCGAGAACGACGACGCCAACCGCGCGCTGATGGGCTCGAACATGCAGCGTCAGGCCGTGCCTCTGGTACGCGCCGAAGCGCCGTTCGTCGGCACCGGCATGGAAGCCGTCGTGGCGCGCGATTCGGGCGCTGCGATCGCAGCCCGCCGCACCGGCGTGATCGACCAGATCGATGCGACGCGTATCGTCATCCGTGCGACCGACGATCTCGACCCCACCAAGTCGGGCGTCGATATCTATCGCCTGATGAAGTACCAGCGTTCGAACCAGTCGACCTGCATCAACCAGCGTCCGCTGGTGAAGGTGGGCGATCAGGTGGCGAAGGGCGACATCATCGCGGATGGTCCGTCGACCGACCTCGGCGAACTCGCGCTCGGCCGCAACGTGCTGGTCGCGTTCATGCCGTGGAATGGCTACAACTTCGAAGATTCGATCCTGCTCTCGGAGCGGATCGTGAAGGACGATGTCTTCACCTCGATCCACATCGAGGAATTCGAAGTGATGGCCCGCGACACCAAGCTTGGTCCTGAGGAAATCACCCGCGACATTCCGAACGTCTCGGAAGAAGCGCTGAAGAACCTCGACGAAGCCGGTATCGTCTACATCGGCGCCGAAGTCCGCGCCGGCGACATCCTGGTCGGCAAGATCACCCCGAAGGGCGAAAGCCCGATGACGCCGGAAGAAAAGCTTCTGCGCGCCATCTTCGGTGAAAAGGCGTCCGACGTTCGCGATACCTCGCTCCGCGTGCCCCCGGGCGTGCAGGGGACGATCGTCGAAGTCCGCGTCTTCAACCGGCACGGCGTCGACAAGGACGAGCGCGCTCTGGCGATCGAGCGGGAGGAAATCGAACGCCTCGCCAAGGATCGCGACGACGAACAGGCCATTCTCGACCGTAACGTGTACGGCCGTCTCGCCGACCTCCTGGAAAACAAGGTGGGCGTCGCCGGTCCGAAGGGCTTCAAGAAGGACAGCAAGGTCACCCGCGCTGTGCTCGACGAGCATCCGCGTTCGCAGTGGTGGATGTTCGCCACCTCGAACGACAAGCTGATGTCCGAAATCGAAGCGATGCGGAAGCAGTACGACGAATCGAAGAAGGGCCTTGAACAGCGCTTCCTCGACAAGGTCGAAAAGCTGCAGCGTGGCGATGAATTGCCGCCCGGCGTGATGAAGATGGTCAAGGTCTTCGTTGCGGTGAAGCGCAAGATCCAGCCCGGCGACAAGATGGCCGGACGTCACGGCAACAAGGGCGTGGTGTCGAAGATCGTTCCGATCGAAGACATGCCGTTCCTTGAAGACGGAACGCATGCGGACATCGTGCTCAACCCGCTCGGCGTGCCGAGCCGGATGAACGTCGGTCAGATTCTCGAGACGCATCTTGGCTGGGCCTGCGCAGGCATGGGCAAGCGGGTCGGTCAGACCATCGACGCCTACTATGCGAAGCAGGATCTCAAGCCGATGCGCGAGACCCTGAAGAAGATCTACGGCGACGACGAAGTCATCAAGTCGCTGAACGACACCGAGCTGCTTGAGTTGGCTCGCAACCTGAAGCCCGGCGTGCCGATTGCGACGCCGGTGTTCGATGGTGCGAAGGAAGCCGACATCGAGGAGATGCTGAAGCTTGCGGGCCTGGATGCTTCGGGTCAGTCCACCGTCTATGACGGCCGGACCGGCGACCAGTTCGATCGCAAGGTGACGGTTGGGTATATCTACATGCTCAAGCTGCACCATCTCGTGGACGACAAGATCCACGCGCGTTCGATCGGTCCTTACTCGCTCGTCACCCAGCAGCCGCTGGGCGGCAAGGCGCAGTTCGGCGGACAGCGTTTCGGCGAAATGGAAGTGTGGGCGCTCGAGGCTTACGGCGCGGCGTACACGCTCCAGGAAATGCTGACGGTGAAGTCGGACGACGTTGCAGGCCGTACCAAGGTCTACGAAGCCATCGTGCGCGGCGACGACACGTTCGAGGCCGGTATCCCGGAATCGTTCAACGTGTTGGTCAAGGAAATGCGCTCACTGGGTCTCAACGTCGATCTGCACAACTCGAAGCAGGCGCCGACGCCTTCCGAGGCTGCCGAGTAACACACAAGCGATACGCCCGGCCTTCTGGCCGGGCGTCCGCGCTATGCCCGGACGTTGAGCACAGCGCGTGGCTACAAAAGAATTTCGAATTTGCTGCTGATGGCGATCGGCACGCGAGGAGAAGACGATGAATCAAGAAATTATGAATCTTTTCAACCCGACGACGCCTGCTCAGGTCTTCGACCAGATCCGGATTTCGATTGCGTCTCCGGAGAAGATTCTGTCGTGGTCCTACGGCGAGATCAAGAAGCCGGAAACCATCAACTACCGGACCTTCAAGCCCGAGCGCGACGGCCTGTTCTGCGCCCGCATCTTCGGGCCGATCAAGGATTACGAGTGCTTGTGCGGCAAGTACAAGCGCATGAAGTACAAGGGCATCATCTGCGAGAAGTGCTCGGTCGAAGTGACCCTGTCGCGCGTCCGGCGCGAGCGCATGGGTCATATCGAACTGGCTGCTCCGGTTGCGCACATCTGGTTCCTGAAGTCGCTGCCCTCGCGCATCGGCCAGCTGCTCGACATGACGCTGAAGGATCTCGAGCGGATCCTGTATTTTGAATATTACGTCGTTCTCGAGCCGGGTCTCACCGCGCTCAAGGACCGTCAGCTGCTGTCGGAAGAGGAATATCTCCGCGCGCAGGACGAATACGGCCAGGACAGCTTCACCGCCATGATCGGCGCCGAGGCGATCCGCGAATTGTTGAAGGGTCTGGAGCTCGAGAAGCTCGATGCGCAGCTGCGTGTCGATATGAAAGAGACCGAATCCGACATCAAGCACAAGAAGCTCGCCAAGCGCCTGAAGATCGTCGAGGCCTTCCGCTATTCCGGCAACAAGCCGGAATGGATGATCCTCACGGTGGTGCCGGTGATTCCGCCGGACCTGCGTCCGCTGGTGCCGCTCGACGGCGGCCGCTTTGCGACGTCGGATCTGAACGATCTCTATCGCCGCGTCATCAACCGCAACAACCGTTTGAAGCGGCTGATGGAGCTCCGCGCGCCGGACATCATCATCCGTAACGAAAAGCGCATGTTGCAGGAGGCCGTCGACGCACTGTTCGACAACGGCCGCCGCGGTCGCGTCATCACCGGCGCCAACAAGCGTCCGCTGAAGTCGCTCGCCGACATGCTGAAGGGCAAGCAGGGCCGGTTCCGTCAGAACCTGCTCGGCAAGCGCGTCGATTACTCCGGCCGTTCGGTCATCGTCGTCGGTCCCGAACTGCGTCTGCACCAGTGCGGTCTGCCGAAGAAGATGGCGCTGGAACTGTTCAAGCCGTTCATCTATTCGCGGCTCGACGCCAAGGGTCTGTCCACCACGGTGAAGCAGGCGAAGAAGCTTGTCGAAAAAGAGCGTCCCGAGGTCTGGGACATTCTCGACGAGGTCATTCGCGAGCATCCCGTGCTGTTGAACCGCGCGCCGACGCTGCATCGGCTGGGCATCCAGGCGTTCGAGCCGGTGCTGATCGAAGGCAAGGCGATCCAGCTGCATCCGCTGGTCTGCTCGGCCTTCAACGCCGACTTCGACGGCGACCAGATGGCCGTGCACGTTCCGCTGTCGCTTGAAGCACAGCTGGAAGCGCGCGTTCTGATGATGTCGACCAACAACATCCTGCATCCCGCGAACGGTCAGCCGATCATCGTGCCGTCGCAGGACATCGTGCTGGGCCTGTATTATCTGTCGACCATGCGCGATGGCCTGCCGGGTCAGGGCAAGCTGTACAGCGAAATGGCGGAGATCGAGCACGCCCTGCATGCGAAGGTCATCCACCTCCACAGCAAGATCAAGTATCGCTGGGAAGGCCTCGACGAGAACGGCAAGCCGGTCAGCCGCTGGTACGATACCACAGCCGGCCGCGCGATGCTGGGTCAGGTTCTGCCGAAGTCGGCGAAGATGCCTTTCGACGTCATCAACAAGCTGATGACCAAGAAGGAAATCTCGGGCGTCATCGATCAGGTCTATCGTCACTGCGGTCAGAAAGAGACCGTGATCTTCTGCGATCGCATCATGGCGCTCGGCTTCTACAACGCCTTCAAGGCGGGCATCTCGTTCGGCAAGGACGACATGGTCGTGCCGGGCTCGAAGTGGAAGATCGTCGACACCACGCGCACGCTCGCGAAGGATTTCGAGCAGCAGTACAATGACGGCCTGATCACGCACGGCGAGAAGTACAACAAGGTCGTCGACGCCTGGTCGAAGGCCACCGAAGAAATCGCCAAGGAGATGATGAAGGAAATCTCCTCGGTGAAGAAGAACACGAAGGGTGAAGAAACCCAGATCAACTCGATCTACATGATGGCGCATTCCGGCGCCCGTGGTTCGCCGGCCCAGATGCGTCAGCTCGCTGGTATGCGCGGCCTGATGGCGAAGCCGTCGGGTGAGATCATCGAGACGCCGATCATTTCCAACTTCAAGGAAGGTCTCTCGGTTCTCGAATACTTCAACTCGACCCACGGTGCCCGTAAGGGTCTCGCGGATACCGCGTTGAAGACCGCGAACTCCGGTTACCTGACCCGTCGTCTGGTCGACGTGGCGCAGGACTGCATCATCACGCAGGACGATTGCGGCACCAAGCTCGGCATCAAGATGCGCGCCATCATCGATTCCGGTTCGGTGGTTGCGTCGCTGGCATCCCGCATCCTCGGCCGTACCAACGGCGAGGATCTGCGCGACCCCGCGACCAACAAGATCATCGTCAAGCGCGGCACTCTGATGGAAGAGAGCCACGTCGACGCAATCCAGCAGGCCGGCATCCAGGAAGTGAAGATTCGATCGGCCCTGACCTGCGAACTGGTCAACGGCATCTGCGGCAAGTGCTACGGGCGCGATCTCGCCCGCGGCACGCCGGTCAACCACGGTGAAGCTGTCGGCGTCATCGCCGCGCAGTCGATCGGTGAGCCCGGCACGCAGTTGACGATGCGTACGTTCCACATCGGTGGCGCCGCGCAGATCAACGAGCAGTCGGTCATCGAATCGAACTTCGACGGCAAGGTGACGATCAAGAACGAGGCCATCGCCAAGAACGGCGAAGGTCACATGGTCGCCATGGTGCGCAACATGGTCATCGCCATCAGCGATGCCGATGGCACCGAGCGCGCAACGCATCGTATTCAGTACGGCGCGCGCGTGCACGTGGCCGAAGGCGACATGATCAAGCGTGGCCAGCGCATCGCGGAATGGGATCCGTATTCCCGTCCGTTGCTGACCGAGGTCGAAGGTTCGATCGGCTTCGAGGATCTGATCGATGGCCAGTCGATCGCCGAAACGCTCGACGAGTCGACGGGTATCGCCAAGCGTGTCGTCACCGACTGGCGCTCTTCGCGTGGCGGTGCGGACCTGCGTCCGGCCATCGTCATCAAGGGCAAGGATGGCAAGATCCTCAAGCTCGCGCGTGGCGGTGAGGCCCGCTACATGCTGTCGCCCGACGCGATTTTGTCGGTTGATACCGGCGCCAAGGTGAAGACCGGCGACATCCTCGCCCGTGTCTCCACCGAAAGCGCGAAGACGCGTGACATCACCGGCGGTCTGCCGCGGGTGGCCGAACTGTTCGAGGCCCGCAAGCCGAAGGACGCGGCGATCATCGCGGAAATCGGCGGCACGATCCGTTTCGGGCGCGACTACAAGAACAAACGCCGGATCTCGATCGAGCCGATCGACAAGAACGAGGAGACTCGCGAGTACCTTATTCCAAAGGGCAAGCACATCCATCTGCAGGATGGTGACATCGTCGAAAAGGGCGACTTCATCGTCGAAGGCAATCCGGCGCCGCACGACATTCTGGCGATCAAGGGCATCGAGGAACTCGCTGCCTACCTGGTCAACGAAATCCAGGAAGTCTACCGGTTGCAGGGCGTGCTCATCAACGACAAGCACATCGAAGTGATTGTTCGTCAGATGCTGCAGAAGGTCGAGATCACCGATCAGGGCGATACCGACATGATCTCGGGCGAACAGATCGACAAGATCGAATTCGACCAGCTCAATGCCCGGGCCAAGGAAGAAGGCAAGAAGATCGCCACGGGAACGCCGGTGCTGCTCGGCATCACCAAGGCGAGCTTGCAGACCCGTTCGTTCTTCTCGGCGGCGTCGTTCCAGGAGACCACGCGCGTGCTCACCGAAGCTGCCGTCAACGGCAAGGTGGATCCGCTCGAAGGCCTCAAGGAAAACGTCATTGTCGGCCGGTTGATCCCGGCTGGTACTGGCGCCTCGATGGCGAAGATCCGCGAAGTCGCCGTCAAGCGCGACAAGATGATCCTCGACGAGCGCGAGAAGCAGGCGACGATCGTTCCGGATGCTCCGGAAGGCGAAACGCTGATGCTGCCGCCCGCCGAATAGTCGGAACGCGACACCCGATATGGAGAAGGCCGGCGAAAGCCGGCCTTTTTCGCGTATAGCGTGTGCTGCGGTGCGATGGTGTTTTTTGTTCATCTTTCCTTCAGATGAAAAATGGTTTTATTTGGAGGCGCTTAGCGAGACGTGCGGATCGGTGGGCCAGCCCTGCGATCCCGCCGATTCCGCTTCGCCGGGGAATGCGTTACATCGACTGTTGCCGGATGCTGCCGCGCGCGTGAAAGAGACACATGCTTGATCTTGCAATTGTTGGTGGCGGCCCCGGCGGCCTGATGAGCGCCTGGTATCTCAAGAAGAAGCTCGGCGATCTCTGCCGGGTCACCATCTATGAGGCGTCCGACCGCGTCGGCGGCAAGATCCTGACGCGCAAGTTCGAGACTGCGCCGGCGATGTACGAGGCCGGTGTCGCCGAGATTTACGATTACTCGATGACCGGGCCGGATCCGCTGCGCGAGCTGATCCAGCATTTCGGACTGCAGACCATTCCGATGGACGCCGAGCAGGTTCAGCTCGATGGCGAGTTGCTCAACGACGTGCCGGGCATGCGCCGCAAATATGGCGCCAAGACCGCGGATGCGATCGAGGCGTTTCGCAAGCTCTGCGCCAGCATGGTGAGCCCTGTCGAATATTACGAAGGCGTTGGCGCCCACGACAACGAGCATCCCTGGGCCTACATCTCCTGCGAAGAATTGCTCGACAGGGAAGTCAGTGATCCCACCGCAAAACGCTTCCTCAAGGCGATGGCGCGCTCCGATATCGCCACCGAGAGCCACAACACCAACGGCCTCAACGCGCTGAAGAATTTCGTGATGGATGTCGATGGGTATATCGGCCTGTATTCGATTCAGAACGGCAATGAACAACTGATCGGCTGCCTGCAGTCGGAAGTCGATGCCGACATCCACCTCAATCATCGCGTCCTCAAGGTCGGCAAGACCGAGGCCGGCCGCTATCAGCTCAACATGATGAACGGCAAGGGGCCGGAGGTCAGGGATTTCGATCTCGTCGTGATGTGCCTGCCGCACTCCTGGCTGGCAACGATGCGCTGGGATGGCGAGCAGCTGCGCAAGTCGATGATCAAGCACGTCGCCTATTTCGATCGCCCCGCGCATTACCTGCGGATCTCGATCCTGTTCGATACCCCGTTCTGGGGCGAGCAGATCCCCGGCGCCTGGTTCATGTCGGAAGCGTTTGGCGGCTGCTGCGTCTACAACGAAGGCGCGCGCCACGATGTGGGCAAGCATGGCGTGCTGAACTGGCTGATTGCCGGCTCCGACGCGCTGGCCTTTGCCAATCTCAACGACCAGCAACTGATCGACGCCGCGCTGAAATCGTTGCCGGCGTCGTTCGGCGACGCTCGCGCGCATTTCGTCGAAGGCAAGACCCATCGCTGGCTGTCGTCGGTCAACGCAATCCCCGGCGGCATGCCCGCGCGCGACGTGATGACCAATCATCGGCCTGAGCCGAAGGAGCATCCGGGGCTCGTCGTGGTCGGCGATTACCTGTTCGACTCCACGCTGAACGGCCTGCTCGATTCATCGGATGCCGCCACCGACATCATCCTCACCGAGATGATGCGGTTGCGCCGCGCGCGCGGCAATGGCGGTCCTCCGGTCTCTGACAAGATCGACCGCGAGTATTTCGGGAATTACCGCGGGCTTGGTCCTTACAGCGAGGTCTGGAGCCAGTTCACCGATCCGGCCTATCTGATGAACCTGATCAAGATCGTCTGGAACAGGGCCAGGGGCTACAAGCTGCTGGTCGCAGGCTCGGCGAGCGGCGAACTGGTTGGAGCGCTGCGCGAGCGTGGCATCGACGCCTGGGGCGTCGAGAATAACCGCGCGATCCACGCGAAAACGCCGAAGGCGCTGAAGAAGTTCAATGTGCTTGGTTCCGTCACCGACCTGCCGTTCAAGGACGAACAGTTCGACTTCGTGTTCGAGACCAGCCTCTGCCACGTCTCGGAGAAACAGGTGGTCAAGGCGGTGCGCGAGCTCAACCGGGTGGTGAAGACCGGCGTGGTGTTCGGCTCGATCACCTCCGACATGGCACCGGCGCTGATCGACCGCTACGACCTGTTGCGCGGCGTCAAGAAACTCGGCACCTGGTGGGAATGGTCGGAACTGTTCTTCACCAATGGTTTTGATCTGTCGATGCATCGCCGCGACTGCACCGAGGCGGTGTGGGAAGCCACGCTGGCCGCCGGCAAGGGTCCCGGCCACTGGTACGCTGACGCCGACAGCCTGCGCTATTCGTTCTTCGACAAGATCGACGCCGAGGATTGAGTTCGGGCGATAGCCCCGTTGCTTTGCCGAACGCCTTCTGATCGCATAGGATTATCGCCGCGGCGGCCAACGCCGCGGCATTGATTCTTGCGGTCCGATGGCCGTGCAGCAACGGTTCGTTCCATGGCGTCCAAGCCACCTTCAAAGCCACCGCTCGACGACAAGACCCCCGCAGGCGAGCCGGCGTCGCCGCTCGACGACAAGTTTGCGATACCAGTCGGCGCGGCGGCCGCCCCGGTGCCCGGCGTAAAGCCGACCGTCGCCAAGCCTTCGGTTGCGGAGAAGCCCGTCAAAGCCCAACCCGTCGCCGAAGATGACGAGGAAGATGACGAGACGGAAGTCGACGACGATGAAGACGACGAGGATCTCGTCGTCTTCACCGCACGCGAGGCGGCTGGCGCGCTGGGAACGATCTACGCGTTCACTTGGCCGTTTCTGAAAAACTACAAGAAGATGCTGGCTTTCGTCAGCATTGGCGTGGTGATTGAGACGCTGTTCAACGTCATCATGCCGCTCAGCCTGAAATATCTGATCGACGACGCACTCGGTGAGGAAGATTTCCAGGCGTTGGTCACGATACTGTCGGTGCTGGCAGTGGCCGGCATCGTCACCTCGATCGTCGCGGTCTGGTACGAGCGCTGGGACGCCAAGCTCGCGGCCTCGGTGATCTCCGACGTCCGCTCGCGGCTGTTCGAGCACATCCAGAATCTGCCGTCGGCCTATTTCGCGCGCACCAAGCGCGGCGAAATCCTGTCTCGGTTTTCGATCGATCTGGCGGCCTATGAGGGATCGATCAAAAGCGTTTCCAACAGCGCGGCGCTGCCGTTCCTGGAATTGATCGCCGGCATCCTGCTGATGCTGTTTCTGAACTGGCAACTGGCTGTGGTCGCGCTGCTGGTCTTTCCGATCACGCTGATCGGCCCGCGGCTCCTGACGCCGAAGGCGGTGCAGGCGAATTACGACCAGAAGCTCAACGAATCCTCGCTGCTCGGTATGGTGCAGGAGAACATCGCGGCGCAGGCAGTGATCAAGGCGTTCAGTCTGCAGCGCCGCACGCTAGGCTGGTTCAGGCTGCGCAACAATGAAGCGCGGGACAAGATCGCGTCCGCCACCTTCCTGTCGACGATGGTGGAGCGCTCGGTGACGATTTCCGTGTTGCTGCTGCACCTCGTGGTGCTGGCGCTCGGCGCCTATCTCGCCACCAAGGGGCAGATCACTGTCGGTACCTTTGTGACGTTTGAAAGCGCGTTCTGGGAGGTATCCTATAACATCGCCCATGTGATGCATTTCATCCCGGTGTCGATCCAGTCCGCGGCCGCGGTGCGCCACATCCAGGAGATGCTGGACGAACCGACCCGTGGTGCCGACCGGCCCGGCGCGCCGGATCTGCCGCGCATCGTCAACGACATCACCTTCGATCACGTCACCTTCCAGTATGAAGGCGGGCAGGCGCCGGTCCTCGACAACCTCAGCCTCAAGATCAACGTTGGCAAGACCGTTGCCATCGTCGGACCGAGCGGTTCCGGCAAGAGCACGCTGCTCAATCTGATCCTGCGGCTCTATGTGCCGGACGAGGGAAAGGTGACGATCGACGGCGTCGACATCCGCCGCGTCACCCGCGAATCCCTGCGCAGCAGCATGGCCGTCGTGTTTCAGGAAAACATGCTGTTCAACATGTCGATCCGCGAGAACATCCGGCTCGGCAAGGAGGGCGCTACCGACGAGGAAGTCGAGCAGGCGGCGCGCAAGGCCGAGATCCATCGCTACATCATGAGTTTGCCGCAGAAATACGACACCTCGGTCGGAGAGCGCGGCGATACCCTGTCCGGTGGCCAGCGCCAGCGCATCGCCATCGCCCGCGCCATTGTCCGCAATCCCTCGGTCCTGCTGCTCGACGAGGCGACCTCGGCACTCGACCAGACTACCGAAGCTGCCATCAATCAGACACTGCTGAAGCTGGCCAAGGGGCGCACCATGATCTTCTCGACACACCGGCTGACGTCGGTGGTCGATATGGACGAAATCATCGTGATCTCAGGCGGCAAGGCGATCGAGCGCGGCTCGCACGCCAAGCTGCTGGCGCTGAACGGCATCTACCGCAAGCTTTGGGACGACCAGAGCCATCAGCCGCATGGATCCGACGATGCGGATGAAGACGACGATGACGATGAGTGAGACGCGTTCGGGCGGCTAGATCAGTCGTCCGTGGCCGTGCGACGCTGCCGCGACCGGTTTCATTCTGTGACGTCGCAGGACGGGCGCTGACGTATTTGCGCGGTGCGCCAAGATCTGAGCAGGCACCTCGGTGGCGCTGTTTCGGACGCGCGGGCCGTGCCATTGCGGCACAGGTGCAGATGTATCGCGGTGCGATGGCCGGCCGAAGATTTCGAATATTCAAAATCCTCGCCCGGTGCGTTGCCGATCGACAGGGTGACGAAGGAGCTGCTTAGCGGCGCCGGGAATGAGGCGATCGATTCCCGTTCTGCAGCCGATGGCCAGCCTTGGGCGGGGGCGGCGAAACATCGCCGATTCGTTGGTCGATGACGGTCCCGCATGCCGGACACCGAAGTAGCCGAATAATGCCCGGGTAAAATATCGGATGCCCATCGATTCGCCTGGAGGAGGCGATTCGGAGCGGATTCGGGCGTTTCGTTCCGATTCAGCTCAGAAGGGCAGGCGGAAGCCGGCAAAACAAGCTCCGCAGCCTTCATCAAACTGCAATGTTCGTGCGGTGCGATTCTCTGGTGGATGGCGTGTCGGACCAATGAATCCAGCATGCTTTTGCCGCTGCGGACGTGCTAAAACCAGCGGTGAGAGAAGCGTTTCTGCAAATGCGCTTTAGTGTTGACTTGGGTATCCCCTGCGGATAAAACCCGCGCACTCACCGACAGGCGGTGAGCTTCGCCAAGTGTCGGAACGGACCACCCAATCAGTCTTTCGGGACCTGATCGGGCACCAACCTCGACACAAGAAGCTCAAACGCTGTCGATTATAGCTAGGCTGCCAAAACGACGTTTGTCTCCTGAGCGCAACCTCTTGAGATTAAATTCGGATGCATGACCTCGGTGCAGGCTGAGCGGCGAAAGCCGGTTGGTCACGATCGCGGTCCTCTGTGGCGTGAAGCGCTTTCTGCTCAGTCATGAGCGGTTGGCGTGATTTCGTTTTGCGTGAATCCTTTCATGTGAGCCGAACGATGGGGTAGGTGACCCCGAACAATTTTGCGAAGCCGTTAGGGTTTCGCGCGAACAAGGGTGAAGGCGAAGATGCCGACGATCAACCAGCTGATCGCAAGTCCGCGTGCCGTTCAGAAGTCGCGCAAGAAGGTGCCGGCGCTGCAGCAGTCGCCGCAGAAGCGTGGCGTTTGCACGCGCGTCTACACCACGACCCCGAAGAAGCCGAACTCGGCGCTTCGTAAGGTCGCCAAGGTGCGTCTGACCAATGGCTTTGAGGTCATTGGGTACATCCCGGGCGAAGGTCATAATCTTCAGGAGCATTCCGTGGTGATGATCCGTGGCGGTCGCGTCAAGGATTTGCCCGGCGTGCGCTACCACATTCTCCGCGGCGTCCTCGATACGCAGGGCGTCAAGAACCGTAAGCAGCGCCGTTCGAAGTACGGCGCGAAGCGTCCGAAGTAATCGGGGATCTGATCGATGTCTCGTCGCCATTCTGCTGAAAAGCGTGAAGTGAACCCGGATCCGAAGTTCGGGAACATCATCATCACGAAGTTCATGAACTCGATTATGTATGACGGCAAAAAGTCTGCCGCCGAGAGCATCGTTTACGGTGCGCTCGAGATGATCGAAAACAAGACCAAGCAGGGCCCGCTGCCGGTGTTCGAGCAGGCGCTGGAAAACGTGATGCCGACGATCGAAGTGCGTTCGCGCCGCGTCGGTGGTGCCACGTACCAGGTCCCGGTGGAAGTTCGCAGTGTTCGGCGCCAGGCGCTGGGCATTCGCTGGCTGATCACGGCCGCGCGTGACCGCAACGAAAAGACGATGACGGAGCGCCTCTCGGCCGAGCTGCTCGATGCGTCGAATGGCAGAGGGAACGCCGTTAAGAAGCGTGAAGACGTGCACAGGATGGCTGAAGCCAACCGCGCCTTCTCGCACTATCGCTGGTAACGGCGAAACAACGGATTTAAGGATAAACCCATGCCCCGCGTTCATGCCATTGAGGATTACCGCAACTTCGGTATCATGGCGCATATCGATGCCGGTAAGACCACGACCACCGAGCGCATACTGTATTACACCGGCAAGAGCCACAAAATCGGCGAAGTGCACGAAGGTGCCGCGACGATGGACTGGATGGAGCAGGAGCAGGAACGCGGCATTACGATCACGTCCGCCGCGACCACTGCGTTCTGGAACGGCAAGCGCCTGAACATCATCGACACTCCCGGCCACGTCGACTTCACCATTGAAGTCGAGCGTTCGCTGCGCGTGCTCGACGGCGCCGTGTGCGTGCTCGACTCCAACCAGGGCGTTGAGCCGCAGACCGAGACCGTCTGGCGTCAGGGCGACAAGTACAAGGTTCCGCGGATCGTTTTCGCGAACAAGATGGATAAGACCGGCGCTGACTTCTACAAGTGCCTGCAGGACATCATCGACCGTCTCGGCGCCAAGCCGATCGCGATCCAGCTGCCGATCGGTTCCGAGAACAACTTCAAAGGCCTAATCGATCTGGTCCGCATGAAGGGCGTGATCTGGGAAGACGAGGCGCTCGGCGCCAACTTCAAGGACATCGAGATCCCTGAAGACATGGTCGAAAAGGCCAAGGAATATCGCGAGAAGATGCTGGAAGCCGCCGTCGAGCTCGACGACGAGGTTCTGGCTGCCTATCTCGACGGCGTTGAGCCGGATGAAGCCACCCTCAAGCGGATGATCCGCAAGGCCGTGCTGACTGGCGCGTTCTATCCCGTGCTGTGCGGTTCGGCCTTCAAGAACAAGGGCGTGCAGCCCTTGCTTGACGCGGTGGTCGATTATCTGCCGTCGCCGGTCGACGTTCCTGCCATCAAGGGCATTGACGAAGATGGTAACGAGGTCATTCGTCTGCCCGACGATAAGGCGCCGCTCGCGCTGCTCGCATTCAAGATCATGGACGATCCGTTCGTTGGTACTATCACGTTCTGCCGCATCTATTCGGGTGTTCTGCAGAGCGGCACCGGCGTCGTCAATTCGACCCGCGAGAAGAAAGAGCGCATCGGCCGCATGTTGCTGATGCATGCGAACAACCGTGAAGACATCAAGGAAGCCTACGCCGGCGACATCGTCGCGCTGGCGGGCCTGAAGGAAGCACGCACCGGTGACACCCTGTGCGATCCGGCCAACCAGGTCATTCTGGAAAAGATGGAATTCCCGGAGCCGGTCATCGAAATCGCGATCGAGCCGAAGTCGAAGGCCGATCAGGAAAAGCTGGGCGTCGCTCTGGCGAAGCTCGCTGCGGAAGATCCGTCGTTCCGTGTGTCGACCGATCACGAGTCCGGCCAGACCATTCTGAAGGGGATGGGCGAACTCCATCTCGACATCAAGGTCGACATTCTGCGCCGCACTTACAAGGTCGATGCGAACATCGGCGCGCCGCAGGTGGCGTTCCGCGAGCGCGTCACCAAGCGTGCTGAAGTGGACTATACCCACAAGAAGCAGACCGGCGGTACCGGCCAGTTCGCGCGGGTGAAGTTCGTGGTCGAGCCGAACGAAGCAGGCAAGGGTTACGAATTCGAGTCCAAGGTCGTTGGTGGTTCGGTGCCGAAGGAATACATCCCCGGCGTCGAAAAGGGCCTCAACAGCGTGCTGGGTTCGGGTGTTGTCGCGGGCTTCCCGGTGGTTGACGTGAAAGTCACCCTGGTGGACGGCGCCTACCATGACGTCGACTCGTCGGCGCTGGCCTTCGAAATCGCTTCGCGCGCCGCTTTCCGCGACGCGCTGCAGAAGGGCAAGTCGGTCCTGCTCGAGCCGATCATGAAGGTCGAATGCGTGACCCCGGAAGACTACACCGGCTCGGTCATCGGCGATCTGAATTCGCGACGCGGTCAGATCCAGGGTCAAGACATGCGCGGCAATGCCAACGTCATCAACGCGATGGTGCCGCTCATGAACATGTTCGGTTACGTGAATACGCTGCGCTCGATGAGCCAGGGTCGCGCAACCTTTACGATGCAGTTCGATCACTACGCGGAAGCACCGGCAAACGTGTCGGCTGAAGTCCAGAAGAAGTTTGCCTGATTGTCGTTAGCGACAGTTAACGACTGAACGGAGAGAGTTATGGCGAAAGCAAAGTTTGAACGAAACAAGCCGCATTGCAACATCGGGACGATTGGTCACGTTGACCACGGCAAGACGTCGCTGACGGCGGCGATCACGAAGGTGCTTGCGGAAACGGGCGGTGCGACGTTCACGGCCTATGACCAGATCGACAAGGCGCCGGAAGAGAAGGCGCGCGGCATCACGATCTCGACCGCTCACGTGGAGTACGAGACCGCGAACCGGCATTACGCCCACGTCGATTGTCCCGGCCACGCGGACTATGTGAAGAACATGATCACCGGTGCGGCGCAGATGGACGGCGGCATCCTGGTGGTGTCGGCGGCCGACGGCCCGATGCCGCAGACCCGCG
Source organism: Nitrobacteraceae bacterium AZCC 2146 (assembly GCA_036924855.1). Lineage (NCBI taxonomy): Bacteria > Pseudomonadati > Pseudomonadota > Alphaproteobacteria > Hyphomicrobiales > Nitrobacteraceae > Nitrobacteraceae bacterium AZCC 2146. The sequence goes on along the minus strand of JBAGRP010000001.1, from coordinate 1,709,972 downwards.
AGCACATCCTGCTGGCGCGCCAGGTCGGCGTTCCCGCGCTGGTGGTGTTCCTGAACAAGTGCGACATGGTGGACGATCCGGAACTGCTCGAACTGGTCGAGATGGAAGTCCGCGAACTGCTGTCGAAGTACGATTTCCCGGGCGACGACATTCCGATCATCAAGGGCTCGGCTTTGGCCGCGCTGGAGAACTCGGACCAGAAGCTCGGTCATGACGCGATCCTGGAGCTGATGAAGGCAGTCGACGCCTACATCCCGCAGCCGGAGCGTCCGATCGATCAGCCGTTCCTGATGCCGGTGGAAGACGTGTTCTCGATCTCGGGCCGCGGCACCGTGGTGACCGGCCGCGTCGAGCGCGGCATCGTCAAGGTCGGCGAGGAAATCGAGATCGTCGGTCTGAAGGACACCCAGAAGACCATCGTCACCGGCGTCGAGATGTTCCGCAAGCTGCTCGATCAGGGCCAGGCCGGCGACAACATCGGCGCGCTGCTGCGCGGCACCAAGCGTGAGGAAGTGGAGCGCGGCCAGGTGCTGTGCAAGCCGGGTTCGGTGAAGCCGCACACCAAGTTCAAGGCCGAGGCCTACATTCTGACCAAGGAAGAGGGTGGCCGTCACACGCCGTTCTTCACCAACTACCGTCCGCAGTTCTACTTCCGCACCACCGACGTGACCGGCGTCGTGCATTTGCCGGAAGGCACCGAAATGGTGATGCCGGGCGACAACATCGCGATGGAAGTGCACCTGATCGTGCCGATCGCGATGGAAGAGAAGCTGCGCTTCGCCATCCGTGAAGGCGGCCGCACGGTTGGTGCCGGCGTCGTCGCAAGCATCATCGAATAAGCAAAGAGTGATGGCGAATGGGTAACACCATTCGCCGACACGACGCGCAGATCCGACGACAAAGAAAGACACGGCAATGAACGGCCAGAATATCCGCATTCGTCTCAAGGCGTTCGACCATCGAATTCTCGATGCATCGACCCGCGAGATTGTGAGCACGGCGAAGCGTACCGGTGCACAGGTCCGCGGACCAATCCCGCTGCCGACGCGCATCGAGAAGTTCACCGTCAACCGTTCGCCGCACGTCGACAAGAAAAGCCGCGAGCAGTTCGAGATGCGCACTCACAAGCGTCTCCTCGATATCGTCGATCCGACCCCGCAGACAGTCGATGCTTTGATGAAGCTCGACCTGGCCGCCGGTGTCGATGTCGAGATCAAGCTCTAAGAATTTTAGGTCCCGTCCGGTCAAACGGACAGAAAGAACAGGAAGCACGCCGATGCGCTCCGGAGTGATCGCACAAAAGGTCGGGATGACACGGGTCTTTACGGAGACCGGTGAACATATCCCAGTGACCGTGCTAAAGCTGGGCAATTGCCAGGTGTTAGGTCACCTGACCAGCGAGAAGAACGGTTACGTCGCGCTGCAGCTCGGTTCGGGCACGCGCAAGACCGTCTATTTGCCGAAGGCAGAACGCGGACAATTCGCGGTCTCCAAGGTTGAGCCCAAGCGTAAGGTCGCGGAATTCCGCGTGTCGGAAGACGCGCTGATCCCGGTCGGTGCCGAAATTCAGGCAGACCATTTCGTGGTCGGTCAGTTTGTCGATGTTACCGGCACCTCGGTCGGTAAGGGTTTTGCCGGCGGCATGAAGCGCTGGAATTTCGGTGGCTTGCGCGCCACCCACGGCGTCTCGGTTTCGCATCGTTCGATCGGTTCGACCGGTGGACGCCAGGATCCCGGCAAGACCTTCAAGAACAAGAAGATGCCCGGTCACATGGGTGTCGATCGCATCACCACACTCAACCTGCGCGTCGTGCAGCTCGATGTGGAACGCGGCCTGATCCTCGTCGAAGGTGCCGTTCCCGGCTCCAAGGGCGGCTGGATCGCGGTGCGCGATGCGGTGAAGAAAGCTTTGCCGAAAGAAGCGCCGAAGCCGGGCAAGTTCCGCCTCGCAGGCGAAGGTACCGAGCAGGCTGCTCCGGCTGCCGAGCAGGAGGGCGTGTGAGATGAAATTGAACGTCACCACGCTTGAGGGCAAGGACGCCGGCTCGATCGAGCTGTCGGATGCCATTTTCGGTCTCGACCCCCGCGTCGATATCATTCAGCGCTGCGTCAACTGGCAGCTCGCCAAGCGACAGGCCGGCACCCACAAGACCAAGGGTCGTGCCGAGGTCTGGCGCACCGGCAAGAAGATGTACAAGCAGAAGGGCACCGGCGGTGCGCGTCACGGTTCTGCCCGTGTTCCGCAGTTCCGCGGCGGTGGTCGCGCTTTCGGTCCGGTCGTCCGCTCCCATGCGTTCGATCTGCCGAAGAAGGTTCGCGCGCTTGCTTTGAAGCACGCTCTGTCGTCCAAGGCGAAGGACGGCGGCTTGATCGTGATCGAGTCGGCGACCCTCGAAGCTGCCAAGACCAAGGCTCTGGTCGGTCATTTCTCGGGTCTCGGCCTGACCAATGCGCTGATCGTCGATGGCGCCGAGGTGCACAACGGTTTCGCCGCGGCGGCCCGCAACATTCCGAACATCGACGTGCTGCCGATCCAGGGCATCAACGTCTATGACATTCTGCGTCGTCAAAAGCTGGTTCTGACCAGGGCGGCACTCGATGCGTTGGAGGCGCGCTTCAAATGAAGAACATCGACCCGCGCCATTATGACATCATCGTCGCCCCCGTGGTGACGGAGAAGGCCACCGTCGCTTCCGAGCACAACAAGGTTGTGTTCAAGGTCGATGGCAAGGCCACCAAGCCGCAGATCAAGGAAGCCATCGAAAAGCTGTTCGATGTCAAAGTGAAGAGCGTGAATACGCTGGTGCGCAAGGGCAAGACGAAAGTCTTCCGTGGCACCTTCGGTTCGCAGTCGAACGTCAAGCGTGCGATCGTGACCCTCGAAGAGGGCCACCGCATCGACGTCACGACCGGGCTATAAGGCGGATAGACGATGGCACTTAAAACATTCAATCCCACGACACCGGGCCAGCGTCAGCTGGTCATGGTCGATCGTTCGGCGCTCTACAAGGGCAAGCCGGTCAAGACGCTGACCGAGGGCAAGCACTCGAGCGGTGGCCGCAACAACACCGGTCGCATGGTCGTGCGTTTCCGCGGCGGCGGTCACAAGCAGACCTATCGTATCGTCGATTTCAAGCGCACCAAGGTAGATATGCCTGCGCGCGTCGAGCGACTCGAGTATGATCCGAATCGCACCGCCTTCATCGCGCTGCTGAAGTACGAAGATGGGACGCTGTCCTACATCCTCGCGCCGCAGCGTCTCGCAGTCGGTGACTCCGTGATTGCCGGAAACTACGTCGACGTGAAGCCGGGCAATGTCATGCCGCTCGGCAACATGCCGATCGGTACTATCATTCACAACGTCGAGCTGAAGATCGGCAAGGGTGGCCAGATGGCACGCTCTGCCGGTACCTACGCTCAGCTCGTCGGCCGCGACCATGACTATGTGATCGTTCGCCTGAATTCCGGCGAGCAGCGCCTGGTTCACGGCCGTTGCACGGCTACCATCGGTGCGGTTTCGAACCCGGACCACATGAATATCTCGATCGGCAAGGCAGGTCGTTCGCGTTGGTTGGGCCGCAAGCCTCACAACCGCGGCGTCTCCATGAACCCGGTTGACCATCCGCACGGCGGCGGCGAAGGCCGCACCTCGGGCGGTCGTCATCCGGTCACTCCGTGGGGCAAGCCGACCAAGGGCAAGAAGACGCGTTCGAACAAGTCGACCACGAAGTTCATTCTCATTAGCCGCCACAAGCGGAAGAAGTAAGGATCGCCGGACATGGTTCGTTCAGTCTGGAAAGGCCCGTTCGTTGAAGGCTCGCTGCTCAAGAAGGCAGATGTGGCCCGCGCGTCAGGCCGTCATGATGTGATCAAGATCTGGAGCCGTCGCTCGACGATCTTGCCGCAGTTCGTCGGTCTCACGTTTGGCGTTTACAACGGCCAAAAGCATGTACCTGTCGCCATCAATGAAGAGATGGTCGGTCACAAGTTCGGCGAGTTTTCGCCGACCCGGACCTTCCATGGCCATTCGGGCGACAAGAAAGCCAAGAAGGCTTGAGGACTAAGTTATGAGCAAACCAAAGCGCGAACGGAGCCTCCCCGATAACGAGGCGAAGGCGATTGCCCGAATGCTGCGGGTGAGCCCGCAGAAGCTCAATCTTGTCGCGCAGATGATCCGCGGCCGGAAGGCTTCGGCCGCGCTTGCCGACCTGCAGTTCTCGCGCAAGCGGATCGCGGTCGACGTCAAGAAGTGCCTGGAGTCGGCGATTGCCAATGCCGAGAACAACCATGACCTTGAGGTCGACGATCTGATCGTCTCCGAGGCCCATGTCGGCAAGGGCATCGTCATGAAGCGTTTCGCTCCGCGCGGCCGTGGCCGTTCGGGACGCATCTTTAAACCATTCGCGCAGCTGACGATCGTTGTTCGTCAGGTCGAAGCGACAGCTTAAGCAGGGCGCGGGAGAGTACGATGGGTCAGAAGATCAATCCAATCGGTCTGCGTCTTGGCATCAACCGGACCTGGGATTCGCGTTGGTACGCAGGCAAGAACGAATACGGCAAGCTGCTTCACGAGGATGTCAAAATCCGCGAGATCCTGCACAAGGAACTGAAGCAGGCAGCAGTCGCCAAGATCATCATTGAGCGCCCGCACAAGAAGTGCCGCGTGACCATCCATTCCGCACGCCCCGGCGTCGTGATTGGCAAGAAGGGCGCCGACATCGACAAGCTTCGCAAGAAGGTTGCCGACATCACTGCCTCGGACGTCGTGATCAATATCGTCGAAATCCGCAAGCCGGAGCTCGACGCGACCCTGGTCGCCGAGTCGATTGCGCAGCAGCTCGAGCGCCGCGTCGCGTTCCGCCGCGCGATGAAGCGGGCGGTGCAGTCGGCCATGCGTCTGGGTGCCGAAGGCATTCGTATCAATTGCTCGGGCCGTCTCGGCGGTGCCGAAATCGCGCGCATGGAATGGTATCGCGAAGGTCGCGTGCCGTTGCACACGTTGCGCGCGGACATCGACTACGGCGTTGCCACCGCGTTCACGACGTTCGGAACCTGCGGCGTCAAGGTTTGGATCTTCAAGGGCGAAATCCTCGAGCACGATCCGATGGCTCAGGACAAGCGGATGGCCGAGGGCGATAGCTCCCGGCCGCGTCGCGACGCAGCTTGAGCGTTTAATTCAGAAGGTTTGAGGGCGTAAGCCATGATGCAACCAAAGAAGACCAAGTTCCGGAAGGCGCATAAGGGCCGGATTCACGGTGTTGCGACTTCGGGCGCAACTCTGGCATTCGGTCAATTCGGCCTGAAGGCGATGGCACCCGAGCGTCTCACCGCCCGCCAGATCGAAGCGGCTCGTCGTGCGCTGACCCGTCACATGAAGCGTGCCGGCCGCGTCTGGATCCGCATTTTCCCGGATCTTCCGGTATCGAAGAAGCCTGCCGAAGTCCGAATGGGCTCCGGCAAGGGAACGCCAGAATTGTGGGTTGCGCGCGTCAAGCCTGGTCGCGTGCTGTTCGAGATCGATGGCGTCACGAGCCAGATCGCCAAGGAAGCATTCACGCTGGCTGCCGCGAAGCTGCCGATCAAGACGCGTTTCGTCACGCGCGTTGCGGAATAAGGGTACAGTCATGGCCGATTTGAAAACCGCCGATATCCGCGCGATGAGCCCCGACCAGATGGACGACGCTGTCGTCGGTCTGAAGAAGGAGCGCTTCAATCTGCGCTTCCAGCGCGCCACCGGGCAGCTGGAGAACACCTCGCGCCTGCGTGAAGCACGTCGCGACATTGCACGAATCAAGACCATCGCCGCGCAAAAGCGCGACGTGAAGTCGAAGTAAGGGGCCGAACATGCCGAAACGTACACTTCAGGGCGTGGTCGTCAGCGACAAGCAAGCCAAGACGGTTGTCGTGCGCGTCGATCGCCGCTTCACGCACCCGATCTACAAGAAGACCATTCGCCGCTCGAAAAACTATCATGCGCACGACGAGAACAACGAGTTCAAGCCGGGCGACATGGTGTGGATCGAGGAGAGCAAGCCGATCTCGAAGTTGAAGCGCTGGACGGTTGTCCGGGGCGACCAGAAGAAGACCGCCTAAGCGCGACTTGCGCATCAGAACTAAGCGCGACTTTGCGCATCAGAAAGAGGACGAGGTGCATCAATGATTCAGATGCAGACCAACCTCGACGTGGCCGATAATTCAGGCGCACGCCGTGTCATGTGCATTAAGGTGATTGGTGGATCCAAGCGCCGGTATGCCACAGTTGGCGACATTATTGTCGTATCGATCAAGGAAGCCATCCCGCGTGGGAAGGTGAAGAAGGGCGACGTGATGAAGGCCGTCGTGGTTCGTGTCCGCAAGGACATTCGCCGCGCTGACGGATCCGTCATCCGCTTCGATCGCAATGCAGCCGTGCTGATCAACAATCAGTCCGAGCCGGTCGGTACCCGTATCTTCGGGCCGGTGCCGCGTGAACTGCGTGCCAAGAACCACATGAAGATCATCTCGCTTGCGCCGGAGGTGCTGTAATGGCTGCCAAGATCCGCAAGGGTGACAAGGTCATCGTGCTGAACGGTCGCGACAAGGGTCGCACCGGTGAAGTGTTCGAGGTGCGTCCCACCGAGGGCAAGGCGCTGGTTCGTGGCGTCAACCTCGTCAAGCGTCACCAGAAGCAGACCCAGGCACAAGAGGGCGGCATTATCTCGAAAGAGGCGCCGATCCAGTTGTCCAACATCGCGATCGTCGGCAAGGACGGCAAGCCGACTCGCGTGGGTTTCAAGATTCAGGCGGATGGCACCAAGGTTCGTATCGCCAAGCGCTCGGGAGCAGAGATCGATGTCTGATACCGCATACGTTCCGCGTTTACGCGAACAGTTCGACAAGGAAATCCGCGGCAAGCTCACCGAGCAGTTCGGCTATGAGAATGTCATGCAGGTTCCCCGGCTTGACAAGGTCGTGCTCAACATGGGCATCGGCGAAGCTGTCAATGACCGCAAAAAGGCTGAGACGGCGGCTGCCGATCTCGCGCTGATTGCCGGCCAGAAGCCGATCATCACCTATTCGCGCGTTGCTATCGCGACCTTCAAGCTGCGTGAAAACCAGCCGATCGGTGCGAAGGTGACGCTGCGCAAGACGAAGATGTACGAGTTCATCGATCGCCTGATCAACGTCGCGCTGCCGCGCGTCCGAGATTTCCGCGGCTTGAACCCGAAGAGCTTCGACGGCCGCGGCAATTACTCGCTCGGCATCAAAGAGCACATCATTTTCCCCGAAATCGACTTCGACAAGATGGGGGAGACGTGGGGTATGGACGTCACAGTGTGCACCACGGCGCGCACTGACGACGAGGCCCGCGCGCTGTTGTCCGCCTTCAATTTCCCGTTCCGGCAGTGAGAAGCTGACCAGCTTTTCAAACGCGGAAACCCAGGAGCCAAGCATGGCAAAGAAGAGTTCGATCGAGAAGAACAATCGTCGGATGAGAATGACCAAGAACGCTGCGCCGAAGCGCGCGAAGCTCAAGGCCATCATCGCCGACAAGACCAAGCCGATGGAAGAGCGGTTCGCCGCGACGCTGAAGCTCGCCGAGCTGCCGCGCAATTCGTCCGCGGTCCGGATTCGCAACCGTTGCGAAATCTCCGGCCGTCCGCGTTCGGTCTATCGGATCAACAAGCTCAGCCGTATCGCGCTGCGTGACCTGGGCTCGAAGGGCCTGGTTCCCGGGCTCGTGAAGTCGAGCTGGTAAGGGAGGATCGCATCATGTCAACGCACGATCCGATCAGCGATCTCATCACCCGCATCCGCAACGCACAGATGCGCGTCAAGCCGAAGGTTTCGACCCCCGGCTCGAAGATGCGCGCCAATGTGCTCGAAGTGCTGAAGAACGAGGGCTACATCCGTGGCTACGCCAGCGTCGAGCATTCCAGCGGACGCAGCGAGCTCGAAGTCGAGCTGAAGTATTTCGATGGCGAACCGGTCATCCGCGAAATCGAGCGCGTTTCGAAGCCAGGACGTCGTGTGTACGTCTCGGTGAAGAACCTGCCGCGCGTGAAGAACGGTCTTGGCATTTCGGTTTTGTCGACACCCAAGGGAATCATGGCTGACCACGAAGCGCGCGAAGCGAACGTGGGCGGCGAAGTTCTCTTCACGGTGTTCTGAGGAAGGATTAGCCATGTCACGAGTTGGCAAAAAGCCAGTCACGGTTACCGCGGGCGTTACCGCGACCGTCGACGGCCAGGTCGTCAAGATGAAGGGGCCGAAAGGTCAGCTTCAGTTTGTCGTGCACGACGACGTTTCGGTGAAGCTCGAGGACGGCGCCATCAAGGTGGCACCGCGCGTCGAGACCAACCGCGCACGCGCCCTCTACGGCACTGCTCGCGCGCAGATTGCGAATCTGCTCGAAGGCGTTACCAAGGGCTTTGAAAAGAAGCTCGACATCACGGGCGTCGGCTATCGTGCCGCGCTGCAGGGCAAGAAGTTGCAGCTCGCGCTCGGCTACAGCCACGATGTCGTTTACGATATCCCGGAGGGAATCTTGGTCACGGTGCCGAAGCCGACCGAGATCTTGATCTCCGGAAATGATTCTCAGCGCGTTGGCCAGGTGGCCGCGGAGATCCGCAGCTATCGTCCGCCGGAGCCCTACAAGGGCAAGGGCGTCAGATATTCCGACGAATTTATCTTCCGCAAGGAAGGCAAGAAGAAGTAACGGAGCCGGTCATGTCGAAACTCAAGATTACGAATGCCCGGCGCAAGCAACGCGTGAGGCTCTCACTACGCCGGACCGCCAATGGTCGTCCGCGTTTGTCGGTCTTCCGCTCGTCGAAGCATATCTATGCGCAGGTCATCGATGATCTGAAGGGCGAGACGCTCGCTTCGGCCTCGTCGCTGGAGAAGGCGATGCGCGATACCGGCAACACCGGCGCGAACGTCGATGCAGCGAAGGCTGTCGGCAAGCTGCTGGCGGAACGCGCGGTCAAGAATGGCGTCAAGGAAGTGATTTTCGATCGTGGTGGGTATCTCTACCATGGTCGCGTCAAGGCGCTTGCGGATGCGGCTCGTGAAAGCGGGCTTAGCTTCTAAGCGACTTTGCTTCTCATTGATTTGAACGGACACAAGGATAGAGGCGAAAGCTTCTCAAGGATTGGAAAACACCATGGCAGGTGAACGCGAACGCGGTGGTGGCCACAGGGGTGGCCGGGAAGAGCGCGACAGTGAATTCGTCGACAAGCTCGTCCACATCAACCGAGTGGCCAAGGTCGTCAAGGGCGGCAAGCGCTTCGGCTTTGCAGCGCTGGTCGTCATCGGCGATCAGAAGGGCAGGGTCGGTTTCGGTCACGGCAAGGCACGTGAAGTTCCCGAAGCTATCCGCAAGGCCACTGAATCGGCCAAGCGCAACCTGACGCGCGTCGCTCTGCGCGAAGGTCGCACGCTGCATCACGACATCGCCGGTCGCCATGGTGCGGGTCGCGTCTATCTGCGTGCAGCACCGGCCGGTACCGGCATCATCGCCGGCGGCCCGATGCGCGCCGTGTTCGAAACGCTCGGCATCCAGGATGTTGTCGCGAAGTCGATCGGTTCGTCGAACCCCTACAACATGGTTCGCGCCACCTTCGACGCGCTGAAGCATCAGGATTCGCCGCGCTCGGTTGCGGCTCGCCGTAACATCAAGGTGTCCACCCTGCAGTCGCGCCGCGTTGGCGGTGACGCTGAAGTGGTTGCTGAATAACTACGATTTCTGGAGTTATCACGATGGCCAAGGCCGCAAAGATGATCAAGGTCGAGCAGACCGGCAGCGCAATCCGCCGCCATCACTCGCAGCGCGAGACGCTGATCGGCCTCAAGCTCAATAAGATCGGTCGCGTCACCGAGCTGCAGGACACGCCTGCGGTTCGCGGCATGATCGCCAAGGTTCAGCACCTCGTCCGCGTGGTCGAGGATAAGTAAGCTCACGTCGTCCCGAAGCGGCCGCAGATCGGCCGCAAGGGGGGACAACCGACGACCTTCGAGGCCCGGGCTTGCCCGCATACCTCAGGACGGCGGCTCGACAGAGGGAAGAGAACGATGAAGCTCAGCGATATCGCCGATAACGCCGGCTCCCGCAAAAAGCGTATGCGCGTCGGCCGTGGCATCGGCTCCGGCAAGGGCAAGACTTCCGGCCGCGGCGGCAAGGGCCAGACCGCGCGTTCAGGCGTGCGCATCAAGGGCTTCGAAGGCGGCCAGATGCCGTTGCATCGTCGTCTGCCGAAGCGCGGTTTCAACAACATCTTCCGGCTCGATTTCGCCGAGATCAACCTGGATCGCCTCCAGGACGCGATCGAAGCCAAGACCCTCGATGCGGGCGCCGTGATCAACGCTGAAGCGCTGGTCAAGGCCCGCGTGTTGCGCCGCGCCAAGGATGGCGTCCGGCTGCTCGGCCGCGGTGAGATCAAGGTCAAGATCAACATCGAAGTCCATGGTGCCTCGAAGACGGCGATTGCAGCCATCGAGAAGGCCGGCGGCACGGTGAAGATCCTCGCGCCGAAGAAGGCCGAAGGCGAGGCGGCGTAACATCTGCGTCATCGTCTGCGACTGCGGACGGTCTTGCGCGGTGGGACGGTAGAATTTATCAATGCCGAGCACCAAATAATGTCCGGCGTCTGCTGAGTGCCCTGCATGTCGGGGCACGACAGCGCGAGGGGCGCGGGAGAAAGCCACCATGGTCTCAGCAGCAGAACAATTAGCGGCAAACCTCAACTTTTCGGCGCTCGGCAAGGCCGAAGAACTGAAGAAGCGCATCTGGTTTACCTTGGGTGCGCTGCTTGTTTATCGCTTCGGTACCTACATTCCGCTGCCGGGCATTGACCCCGCGGCATGGGAGCAGGTATTCCGCTCGCAGGCGGGCGGCATTCTCGGCATGTTCAACATGTTCGCTGGCGGCGGCATCAACCGCATGGCGATCTTCGCGCTGAACATCATGCCGTATATTTCGGCATCGATCATCATCCAGCTGCTGACCACGGTGTCGCCGCAGCTCGAGGCCCTCAAGAAAGAGGGCGAGTCTGGCCGCAAGGCCCTCAATCAATATACGCGCTACCTCACGGTGATCCTGGCCGCGTTCCAGTCCTATGGTATCGCCGTCGGTCTGCAGGGCGCGGGCAATGTCGTCAGCGAGCCCGGCGTGTTCTTCCTGCTATCCACGGCGGTGACGCTGACCGGCGGCACCATGTTCCTGATGTGGCTGGGCGAGCAGATCACTTCGCGCGGCATCGGCAACGGCATTTCGCTGATCATCCTGTCCGGCATCGTTGCCGAGCTGCCTTCGGCCATCGCCAACATGCTTGAGCTGGGACGGCAGGGTGCGTTGTCGACCGGTCTGATCCTGGTCGTGATCGTGATGGCCGTGGTCGTGATCGCGTTCATCGTGTTCATGGAGCGCGCCCAGCGCCGGCTGCTGATCCAGTATCCGAAGCGCCAGGTCGGCAACAAGATGTTCGAGGGTCAGTCCTCGCATCTGCCGCTGAAGCTCAATACCTCCGGTGTGATTCCGCCGATCTTCGCCTCGTCGCTGCTGCTGCTGCCGGCAACGGTTGCCAGCTTCAACGCCGGCAAGGGGCCGGAATGGTTTCAGTGGTTGAACACCCAGCTCAGCCATGGCCGTCCGCTGTTTCTGTTCATGTATCTGGCGCTGATCGTGTTCTTCGCGTTCTTCTATACGGCGATCGTGTTCAACCCGACGGAAACCGCCGACAATCTGAAGAAGCATGGCGGCTTCATTCCAGGCATTCGTCCGGGTGAACGCACCGCCGAATATATCGACTACGTCCTCTCGCGCATCACGGTGCTCGGCGCCGCTTACCTAGCGGTCGTCTGCCTGATCCCCGAGATCCTGATCTCTTATGCCTCGGTGCCGTTCTACTTCGGCGGTACGTCGCTGCTGATCGTGGTCAGCGTCACCATGGATACGGTTGCCCAGGTGCAGGGCTATCTGCTGGCACATCAATACGAAGGGTTGATCCGGAAATCGAAGCTGAGGGGCCGGCGCAAATGAGGTTGATTCTTCTCGGGCCGCCGGGGGCGGGCAAGGGAACACAGGCACATAGACTGGTTGAGCGTCACCACATTGTTCAACTCTCCACCGGCGACATGTTGCGTGCCGCCGTGGCTGCCGAGACCGAGGTCGGTCTGAAGGCCAAGGACATCATGGCGGCAGGTGGACTGGTGCCGGACGACATCGTGATCGGAATCATTTCCGATCGTATCGAACAGCCGGATGCCGCCAACGGCTTCATCCTCGACGGGTTTCCGCGCACCGTACCGCAGGCTGAAGCGCTGGACAGCCTGCTGAAGTCCAAGGGGCTGAAGCTCGACGCCGCCGTCGAACTGCGCGTTAACGAGAGCGCGCTGCTGCAGCGGGTCGAGGCGCGTGTTGCGCAGATGACCGCACGCGGCGAGGTGGTGCGAATCGACGATACGCCGGAGGTGCTGTCGAAGCGCCTGGCGAGCTACCGCACGTCGACCGAGCCGCTGGTGCATTACTATTCGGAGAAGCGGAAGCTGGTCACCATCGATGGCATGATGACCATCGAGGAAGTGACGCTTGAGATCAATCGCGTGCTGGCAGCGATTCTCGCTGCCGACAAGCCGATCAAGAAGGCTGCGCGCAGGTCGGCAAAGAACATTGCCGCCGCCAAGCGCGAATCGGCCCCCGCCAAGAGCGCCAAAAAGACCGCCGGGAAGGCCAAGAAGCCACCCGTGAAGAAGGCTACCAAGAAGGCCGCGAAGGCGCCCAAAAAGGCCGCGAAACCGGCTTCCAAAGGTAAAACCACGAAATTCGCCAAAAAGCCGGCGAAAAAGGCCGGCCGAGTGGTCAAGAAAGCGGCAAAATCCGCCAAGAAGGCCACGAAAAAGCGAGCTAAACGCTAGAGTCGGTTGACGAAACGAAGTCGAATACTTTAATAAGGCCCGTATCCAGTCGGATGTTTTTCAGACGATGCCGGGCCCCACAGAATTCAGGGGACGGGCGTCGTGTTCGCGTTTGCGATTACCCGCCCGACAGAATGAATATAATGCCGGTCCGTGATGGACTGGTGACAGGAGAGAAGTCTTGGCCCGTATCGCCGGTGTAAATATCCCGACCAACAAGCGCGCTCTGATCGCGCTTCAGTATATCCATGGCATCGGCCAGAAGAACGCCGCTGATATCCTGGAAAAGGTGAAGATCCCGACCGATCGCCGCGTCAATCAGTTGAGCGATCAGGAAGTTCTGCAGATCCGTGAAGTGATCGACCGCGACTATCTGGTCGAGGGCGATCTTCGTCGCGAGACCGGCATGAACATCAAGCGTTTGATGGACCTCGGCTGCTACCGCGGCCTGCGCCATCGTCGTGGCTTGCCGGTTCGCGGCCAGCGCACGCATACCAATGCGCGTACGCGCAAGGGTCCGGCCAAGTCGATCGCCGGCAAGAAGAAGTAATTTTGCGAATAGCAGGTGGTGAGTGGCGAATAGGGGTCTATTCGCCATTCGCTATCGAGGTGTAGCCGCTGGCATTACGGCGGCGTTTGAGATCGTAGGAAAGGTTTTAGTATGGGCAAGGAAGCCACACGCGTCCGCCGCCGTGAACGCAAGAACATCGCATCCGGCATCGCGCACGTGAATTCGTCGTTCAACAACACGACCATCACCATCACTGACGCGCAGGGCAACACCATTGCCTGGTCGTCGGCCGGCACGATGGGTTTCAAGGGTTCGCGCAAGTCGACCCCGTATGCGGCGCAGGTTGCCGCTGAAGACGTGTCGAAGAAGGCGCAGGAACATGGCATGCGCACGCTGGAAGTCGAAGTCGCGGGTCCCGGTTCGGGCCGTGAGTCGGCGCTCCGCGCGCTGCAGGCTTCGGGCTTCACGGTGACTTCGATCCGCGACGTCACCACGATCCCGCACAACGGTTGCCGTCCGCGCAAGCGTCGGCGCGTTTGATTTTTCGACCGCGGGTGGCATCGGCTGCCCGCGTTTGCTTTTGACTGATATCGCGCGGACGAACCGCGACCTCCAACGCCAGAGAGTATGATGGCATGGGTGACACAGTGACGATCCAGAAAAATTGGCAGGAACTTATTCGGCCGAACAAGCTGCAGGTGACCCCTGGCAGCGATGCGACCCGTTTCGCGACCCTGGTTGCGGAGCCGCTTGAGCGCGGTTTCGGCCAGACCCTCGGCAATGCGCTGCGCCGCATTCTGCTGTCATCGCTGCAGGGTGCTGCCGTGCAGTCGGTGCACATCGACGGCGTGCTGCATGAGTTCTCCTCGATTGCCGGCGTGCGTGAAGACGTCACCGACATCGTGCTGAACGTGAAGGACATCTCGATCAAGATGCTCGGCGAAGGCCCGAAGCGCATGGTCGTGAAGAAGCAGGGCCCGGGTGTCGTGACCGCTGGCGACATCCAGACCGTCGGCGATGTGACCGTGCTCAATCCCGACCTGCAGATCTGCACCCTCGATGAGGGCGCCGAGATCCGCATGGAGTTCACCGTGGCCGCCGGCAAGGGCTACGTCGCTGCCGAGCACAATCGTCCGGAAGATGCGCCGATCGGCCTGATCCCGGTCGACAGCCTGTACTCGCCGGTTCGCAAGGTGTCGTACAAGGTCGAGAACACCCGCGAGGGCCAGATCCTCGACTACGACAAGCTCACCATGACCATCGAGACCAACGGCGCGCTGACGCCGGATGACGCCGTGGCCTATGCCGCGCGCATCCTGCAGGACCAGCTCAACGTGTTCGTGAACTTCGAAGAACCCCGCAAGGAAGTCGCGCAGGAGGTCATTCCCGATCTCGCGTTCAACCCGGCGTTCCTCAAGAAGGTCGACGAACTCGAGCTCTCGGTGCGTTCGGCGAACTGCCTGAAGAACGATAACATCGTCTATATCGGCGATCTCGTGCAGAAGTCGGAAGCGGAAATGCTCCGTACCCCGAATTTCGGCCGCAAGTCGCTGAACGAAATCAAGGAAGTGCTGGCCCAGATGGGTCTGCACCTCGGCATGGAAGTGCCCGGCTGGCCGCCGGAGAACATCGACGAGTTGGCCAAGCGCTTCGAAGACCACTACTAAGCAGACGTTTGGCGGATGGCCGGTCGATAATGCCGGCCATCACGTCCCGGGCGAACGCAGGCAGCCCACCTGAAACATGTCCGACGAACCGTCGTGGCAATTGAAATTGAGGATTGAATATCATGCGTCACGGTAAGGTTCATCGTAAGCTCAACCGCACGGCCGAGCATCGCAAGGCGATGTTCGCCAACATGTGCGCGTCGCTGATCAAGCACGAGCAGATCATCACCACGCTGCCCAAGGCCAAGGAATTGCGCCCGATCGTCGAGAAGCTCGTCACCCTCGGCAAGAAGGGCGGCCTGTCGATGCGCCGCCAGGCGATCAGCGAGATGAAGGACCAGGATCAGGTCCGCAAGCTGTTCGACACGCTGGCGACCCGCTACAAGGATCGTCAGGGCGGTTACACCCGCATCATCAAGGCCGGCTTCCGCTACGGCGACAACGCGCCGATGGCGCTGATCGAATTCGTCGACCGCGACGTCGATGCCAAGGGCCTCGATTCCGGCCCGACCCAGGAAAAGAAGGCCGAAGCCGCTTAAAGCAGCTTCGCTACTGGTATTTAGAGAAAGCGGCGCCCGGTGCGCCGCTTTTTTATTGGTATCAACCGCGCGTGACCTGCGATTGCGCATGTGACCGTGGGTTCCGATATCAACTCCATCATTGGATGGAGCACGCATATGAAGATCGATTTGACCAGGAAGACGGCGCTGATTACCGGCTCGACATCGGGCATCGGCCACGCCATCGCCAAGGGCCTCGCGGCGACCGGCGCCGAGGTGGTCGTCAACGGCCGCACCCAGCCGAAGGTCGATGCCGCCATCGCTGCGATCACAAAAGCTGTGCCGGGCGCCAAGGTGAAAGGCGTCGCCGCTGACGTCTCCACCGCGGCGGGCTGCAAGGCATTGGCGGCCACGCTGCCCAACGTCGATATCCTCATCAACAATGCCGGCATCTTTGAGCCAAAAGGCTTCTTCGATATTCCCGATGAGGACTGGACCCGTTTCTACGAGGTCAATGTGATGTCCGGCATCCGGCTGTCGCGGGCCTACATGCAGGGCATGCTGAAGCGCAACTGGGGTCGCATCGTTTTCATCTCATCGGAATCCGCCATCAACATCCCGAGCGAGATGATCCACTACGGCATGACCAAGACCGCGCAGCTCGCGGTGTCGCGCGGCCTTGCTGAATTGACGCGCGGCACTAACGTTACGGTGAATTCGGTTTTGCCGGGACCGACCATGTCCGAAGGCGTCGAGACTTTCGTGAAGGATCTCGCCAAACAGAACGGGCAATCGGTCGACGAGGCCGCGGCGCTGTTCGTCAAGACGCATCGACCGAGTTCGCTGCTGCAGCGCTTCGCCAGCGTCGAGGAGATCGCCAACATGGTGGTCTATGTCAGCTCAAAGGAATCCTCGGCCACCAATGGCGCCGCGCTGCGTGCCGAAGGCGGCATCATCCAGACGATTGCCTAGCACGACAACGGGTCGAACCGTCGATTCTTTAGGGGGATCAACATGGCCGCCTACGTGATTTCTGAAGTTGATGTTCGAGATCCCGCCGGGTTTGAAGCCTATAGAACAATGGCTGCACCCACGATCGCGCAATACGGCGGCCGCTATCTGGTGCGCGGTGGGCAGGCCTCGTTGGCTGAAGGCGGTCCTTCGCCGAAGAGCATAATCGTTGTCGAATTCCCAACGATGGAACGGCTGCGCGAATGGTACGCGTCACCGGAATACGCCGAGGCGCTAAAAGTACGGCAGACGGCGCTGGAGCGCCGTCTGATCTTCGTCGAAGGCGTTTAGCGTCGGCTGGAGAGCGCAAACGGATTTCCCCTACATTTTTTGAGCGGATCAACGATACGGCTTTTCTCGTCGTCGGCGGCGTGATGTGGTTCTGCTGCAATCGCAACTGCATCGAATCGCGAGGGGGCGGGGCCGTGCTGAGAGTTGTCATTGGATTGTTGCTGGCGTCGAGTGTGGCGCCGGCTTTCGCAGAGACGCCGGTCGAACGTGGGAGCTATCTCGTCGGCAGCGTGATGACCTGCCACAACTGCCATACGCCGCGGGGACCGGAAGGGTTGGATTTCTCCCGGGCTTTGTCGGGCGGGCTGCTGTTCGACGAGCCTCCGTTCAAGGTGACGGGCTCCAACATCACCCCCGATCGGGAAACCGGCATCGGGAAATGGAGCGACGCCGAGCTGAAGAAATTTCTCGTCACTGGCATCAAGCCCGATGGCACCGCGGCAGCGCCGGTGATGCCGACCGCGTTTTATCCGGTTCTAACCGCGCGCGATCTCGACGCGCTGGTGGCATATCTGCGATCGATCCCCGCCGTGCATCGCGAGACTCCCGCGCCCGAATATCGCATCAAGCTGGGGCGCGAGACGCCGCCCTACACGGACATCCAGATGAAGGACGCCGACATGGCGCATCCAGTCGAGCGCGGACGCTATCTCGTTACGATCGCGCATTGCCTGGAGTGTCACACGCCGGAGGGGCCCAATGGGCATGATTTCGCGGCGTCGTCGGGCAAGGGTGGCAGGTTGTTCAAGGGGCCCTGGGGCGAATCCACCTCGGCCAACATCACCTCAAACCCGGCTACGGGTCTCGGCCAATGGACCGACGACGAGATCAGGCGGGCCGTGACCGAGGGTGTGTCGCGCGACGGTCACAAGCTGAAGCCGCCGATGGGTTACGGCTTCTATGCGAAGATGACGCGGCAGGATCAGGATGCGATCATCGCGTTCGTCCGGACCCTGCCGCCTCTCTGACTGGTCTGGCTGCGCCTACCAGCCTTCCAGCACGATCTTGCCGAGCGACTTGCCGGACTCCAGTAGGGCATGCGCGCGTTTCAGATTGGCGGCGTTGATGGTGCCGAAGGTTTTGTCGAGTGTGGTGCGCAGCACGCCCTTGTCGATCAGATCGGCGACGTCGTTGAGCAGTGCATGCTGGCCGATCATGTCAGCGGTCTGGAACGAACTGCGGGTGAACATCGATTCCCAGTGAATCGAGACCGCTTTGCCCTTGAACACCGACACATTGAATTCCGCGGGATCGTCGATAAGCCCATATTTTCCCTGTGGCGCGATGATGTCAGCCAGCGCCTTGTAGTGCCGATCGGTGGATGTGAGACTCGCGATCAGGCCAACCGGCGGGAGTTTCAATTTTTCGATCTGGTCCTTCATCGGTTTGGAATGATCAATGACGGCATGGGCACCGAGGTCGAGGCACCATTTGGTTGTTTCCGGCCGGGATGCTGTCGCGACCACGGTGAGGCCAGTGAGGCGGCGTGCGAGCTGGATCAGGATCGAGCCGACGCCGCCGGCGCCACCGATGATCAGCAGCGTGCGCGGATCGACGCTTTTGCCGGGCACTGCGCCCAGACGATCGAAAAGTAGTTCCCAGGCGGTGATCGAGGTCAGCGGCAGCGCAGCCGCCTGCGCGAACGACAGCGTTGTCGGCTTGCGGCCGACGATGCGTTCATCGACCAGATGGAATTCCGAGTTGGTGCCCTGGCGCTGGATCGAGCCGGCGTAATAGACCTCGTCTCCAGGCTTGAACAACGTCACGTCGGACCCGACGGCATCAACGATGCCGGCTGCGTCGAAGCCGAGAATCTTGATTTCGCCTTCCGGCGGCGCGGCGCGCTTGCGAACTTTGTAGTCGACCGGGTTGGCGGAAATCGCCTTTACGGCGACGCGAATATCGCGGCCCTTGGGTTCCGGTTTGGCGGCCTCAAAATCGATCAGCGCATCCGCGGCGTCGATGGGGAGGGATTTCTTGTAACCGACAGCCTTCATTGGCGTGCTCCATTGCGTTCCTGGCCAGTGAGCGGCTACTTGTCCCGCCAGCTCCGTAATTGCAAGTACGGTAATTTCAGGGATATAGTCCCCGTTTGGATACTAATGGATTTTACTGATGAAACGACGTGATTTTGGCTGCGGGCCGGGCTGTCCTGTGGAGGTCACGCTCGACCTGATCGATGGCAAATGGAAAGGCGTGATCCTCTACCATTTGCAGGCCGGCCGGCTGCGGTTCGGCGAGCTGCGCAAGCGCATGCCGGGTATCACCCAGCGGATGCTGACCAAGCAATTGCGAGCGCTCGAAGATGACGACCTGGTCACGCGCAAGGTGTTTGCTGAAGTTCCGCCGCGTGTGGAGTACGCGCTATCGGAGACCGGCTTGCGACTTCGGCCGGTGATCGATGCGTTGAAAAGCTGGGGCGAAGACCACCGTGCCCGCAGGGCCGAACTGGCGCCTGCGGGAGGTAAAGCGGTAGACGATGTTGGAGCGGCTCACGCTGCTCCAACTGAGGTCGGAAAGGTCGCTTAGAACGCCACCTGGGTCCGCATCGCGAACACGTCGTAGTGCGCGCCGATGTCGGCATTGGCAGCCGTGGTCTTGTCGACCTGGCCGTGCACCCAGTCGAACATGAAGCGGACGTTTGTGTTGACGTACCAGTTGACGGCCACCGTGGTGTTCTTCAACTCGCCGCCGAGTACGTTCAGATCGTTGAGCTTGATCTGGCTGTAGCGCGCCGCGATTTCCCATGCGCCCCAGCCGTACTGGTCCCAGCTGGCGGGATTCTTCGGAATGACGCCGCCGTAGGAGCCGGTGACCGGGTTGTACTTGCGCTGTTCTCCGGTGATCACGTAGCTCGCCTGAGCGTAGCCACCATTGAAGTGCAGATCGCCGAGACCGTTCAGCCGGTTGATGCTGTAGTCGAAGTATTCGCCCTGGGCATAGAAGCTGCCGATCTGGCCCGCCGCTTCGCCGCTGAACACCTGGGCGCTCTTGACGTTGAGCAGGGCGCCGGTGTTGAGCAGTGCATTGGTGCCGGGATCGATGCGCATTTCGATGCGGTCGTTGAATGCCGTCAAGGTGTTCGTATTCGGGGCACCGCCGGTGTCGAACAGGAACTGGGCATCGGCGCCAAGGATCAGCGAACCGGACTGGTTGTTGATCGGTACGACCAGGCCGCGCGCCGTAGCGCCGACCTGCGGACGCAGACTATGGTTGAGAGGAGTGTTCGACGCCGGACCGGTCACATATGAACCAACCCACCACCAGTCGCCATTGGCGTGGAAGCCGAAGGCCGAGCGGTTATCACCTGACGCGATGTTGGTGGCGATCGTCTGCGACGACGCGCGCTCCATGAAGGTGATGTTGTTGGAGCTGGTGGCTTCGTCGAGCGTATAGGGCACGTCGATGTAGCCGCCATCGATGTAGAGGTTCTTGATTCCCTTGTAGGTGATGTAGGCGTTTTCGAGCGTGCCGGTTCCGTCCTGCGAGCCGCCGAAGTCATAGATCAGGCCGTAGTCCCAATCGCCGTTGAAGGTGCCGAGCAGGCCGATGCGGGCGCGGCGGGCGTTGACGCCATTCTGCGCGGTCTGTGGAGCGGTCAATGCCGTATTCGGGCGGTAGTCATAACCGCCGGCGTCGAAGTGCAGACGGCTGGTGATGGCAACGCAGTTCAGGTTGTCCGCGGTGCAGATCGTCGGCCGGTTGTTCGGCATCTTGACGATCGCGCCTGCGACGGTGATCGGAGCCCCTTTAACCGGATAGGCAGCGTTCGCATTGGCGGCGTTGACCTTGACGTCTGCTTTGGCGTTGGCAGTCGCCGCGGCCGCGGTGTTGGCCTGGGTCTGCTTCTGTAGCTTGTCGAGCTTCTGTTCCATCAGCTTGAGCTGCTGTTTCAGCAGCACGATTTCAGTATCGCTGTTGGCTGATTGGGCGTGGGCCGGAAGCGTCGCCAGTATCCCGATAATGCCGACCGCGGCTGCGGTCCCCAGTTTTGGTATCGACATGAGATCACCCCTTGTTATTCGAATGGCAATTGGTCGCGCGAATCTTGGTGCGAGGAAAGCGGCCTTTTTGTTTTTCCCGGTTGTTAAATGATGATTTCGAAAGACTGTGTCTTTCGAGGATGACGATCGTCTTTCCCCACCGATCGAAAATCGCGGCGAACTTAAAAAGCATCCGTGACGGCGATGCGACATGGAACCAGGCTTGCGGGAATAGCCCCATCACAAGAATGTATGTTCGACGAATTTGGATGAGAGCCATCGGTATGATGCTCATCATGTGAAAGATGCATTGGAGGCATACGGAAACGGCCAGCCTTAATGAGCGTGACACGTCCCGCGTGACCCTGCGTCGGAAAAGGCTGGGAGCCCGGATTACCGGTAACGCGCTCTTCTATTGCGGGGCCGAACGGCCTATATTCCCGGCGATTTCCTTGAGAGGCCCTGATGTTCCCATATCTTCGCTCTGCCGCGACGCTTACCCTGTGCGCCGCCATCCTGTCCGTCAGCTTTGGCGGCGCCATCGCGCAGGATCGCCGGGTGCCGGCGTCGCCCACCGAGCTGAAACTATCCTACGCGCCGATCGTGCAGCGGGTGCAGCCGGCCGTGGTCAACGTCTACGCCGCCAAGGTGGTGCAGAACCGTAATCCGCTGCTCGACGATCCCTTGTTCCGCCGTTTCTTCGGCGGCCAGGGCCAGCAGCCCGAGCAGATGCAGCGTTCGCTTGGTTCCGGCGTGATGGTCGATGCGTCGGGCCTCGTGGTCACCAACAATCACGTCATCGAGGGCGCCGATCAGGTCAAGGTCTCGCTGTCCGACAAGCGCGAATTCGAAGCCGAGATTGTGCTCAAGGACAGCCGCACCGATCTCGCGGTGTTGCGTCTGAAGGACACCAAGGAAAAATTCCCAACACTGGATTTTTCCAATTCCGATGAACTGCTGGTCGGCGACGTCGTGCTCGCGATCGGCAATCCGTTCGGCGTCGGCCAGACCGTGACCCACGGCATCATCTCCGCGCTGGCGCGGACCCAGGTCGGGATCACCGACTACCAATTCTTCATCCAGACCGATGCGGCGATCAATCCCGGCAATTCCGGCGGCGCGCTGGTCGATATGAGCGGCAAGCTGGTCGGCGTGAACACGGCGATTTTCTCGCGCTCCGGCGGCTCGCAGGGCATCGGCTTTGCGATTCCGGCCAATATGGTGCGCGTCGTCGTCGCCTCCGCCAAGAGCGGCGGCAAGGCGGTGAAGCGGCCATGGCTAGGCGCCCGCTTGCAGGCGGTGACGCCGGAGATCGCGGAGACCATCGGCCTGAAGACGCCGAGTGGCGCGCTGGTGGCCAATGTCACGCCCGGAAGCCCGTCCGCCAAGGCGGGGCTGAAACTGTCGGACCTGATCGTCGCGATCGACGGCCAGACCGTCGATGATCCCAATGCGTTCGACTATCGCTTTGCGACACGCCCGCTCGGCGGCACTGCGCAGATCGATGTGCAGCGCGGCGGCAAGCCGATCAAGTTGACCATTGCGCTGGAGACCGCGCCCGATACCAACCGTGATGAAATCGTTATCAGCACGCGCTCGCCGTTCCAGGGCGCCAAAGTTGCCAATATCTCGCCGGCAGTCGCCGAAGAATTGCGCCTCGACTCGAGTGTCGAAGGTGTAGTCGTGACCGACCTTGCCGATGATGCCACCGCCGCCAGCGTCGGTTTCCAGAAGGGCGATATCATCCTGGCGGTCAACAACACCAAGATCGTCAAGACCAGCGATCTTGAGAAGGCGACGCGCGAACCCAGCCGGCTGTGGCGGATCGTCGTGGTGCGCGGCGGCCAGCAAATAAACGTTACGCTCGGCGGATGAGCCCGAAGCACCCGAATCCATCGGCCAACCTGTTCGCCGCTGCTGGAATGGAGCAGGACGCGCCGCGTCCGCTGCCGGACCGGCTGCGGCCGCGCGTGCTGTCGGAGGTCGTCGGCCAGGACCACATCCTCGGGCCGGATGGCGCGCTGACGCGCATGCTGGAGACCCGCACGCTGGGCTCGCTGGTGTTCTGGGGCCCGCCCGGCACCGGCAAGACCACCGTGGCGCGGCTATTGGCGGACGCCACCGAGCTGCATTTCGAGCAGATCTCGGCAGTGTTCTCCGGGGTCGCCGACCTGAAGAAGGTGTTTGAGGCCGCCCGCGCCCGCCGCGAATTGGGCAAGGGGACGCTGCTGTTCGTCGATGAGGTACATCGTTTCAACCGCACTCAGCAGGACTCATTTCTGCCTGTGATGGAAGACGGCACCGTGGTGCTGGTCGGTGCCACCACGGAAAACCCGTCGTTCGAACTCAACGCCGCGCTTTTGTCACGGGCGCGGGTGCTGGTGTTTCAGTCGCTCGATGCAGCGGCGATCGAACAGCTCTACGCCCATGCCGAACGCGTCGAAGGCAAGAAGCTGCCGCTCGACGCGGAGGCCCGCGCCGTGCTGGTGCGGATGGCCGATGGCGATGGCCGCGCCGCGCTGACTCTGGCCGAAGAGGTCTGGCGCGCCGCCCGCGCCAACGAGGTGTTCGATGCCGTACAGCTGCAGGACATCCTGCAGCGTCGCGCGCCGATCTACGACAAATCCGCCGATGGCCATTACAACCTGATCTCGGCGCTGCATAAGTCGGTGCGGGGCTCCGATCCTGACGCGGCGCTGTATTATCTGTGCCGGATGCTGGATGCCGGCGAGGACCCGCTGTTCCTGGCGCGGCGCGTGGTCCGGATGGCGGTTGAGGATATCGGCCTGGCCGATCCGCAGGCGCTGGTGATCTGCAACGCCGCCAAGGATGCCTATGACTTCCTCGGCCATCCCGAGGGGGAGCTGGCGATCGCGCAGGCGGTCGTCTACATCGCCACCGCGCCGAAATCCAACGCGGTCTACACCGCCTACAAGGCGGCGATGCGCGCCGCCAAGGAGGGCGGCTCGCTGCTGCCGCCCAAACACATCCTGAATTCGCCGACCCAGCTGATGAAATCCGAAGGCTACGGCGGCGGCTACCAGTACGACCACGACACCCCCGAAGCCTTTTCCGGGCAGGACTACTTCCCGGAAGCGCTGGGCCGCCAGACCTTCTACGATCCCCCGGACCGCGGCTTCGAGCGCGAGATCCGCAAGCGGCTGGATTACTGGGCGAAGCTGCGCAACGCGAAGGGGTGAGGTTTGACCGGCGAGCGTCGATGACAACCATTGTCATTCCGGGACGCACTTGGGTCGGCGTTAGCCGACCGAAGTGCGGACCCGGAATCTCGAGATTCCGGGTTCGCGGATTCAGCGCCTGTCGGCGCTCAATCCGCGCCCCGGAATGACGCGTAAGTAGCCGGCATGAGCGCAGCGATATGCGGGAGCCGCTGCGATGGGAATATCCCGGATGTCGCTTCGCTCATCCGGGCTGCGCTTGCTCAGTCTCGTTCCCCGGATGCTGCGCAACGCGCTGCTCCTGACGATGCGAAGCATCGTTAGGCAGCGTGGTGCGCTGCTGATCCGGGGTCCATCGCGCAGTAAGTATGGGTCCCGCATCTGCGGAGCGGCACAAGAGTGCCGCACCGCGTGCGGGACACGAGGGTGGTATTGTTTCACGCAAATATCTTATCCGCCTCCTATTGATAGTATTCCTATAAGAATATAATCTAAATCCGTCCCGTTCACGAGGGGGCGCTTCATGAGGCGTCTTGGAGTGGGGCGGGAGGCGGCGCCTGCGGGCGTGGGGAGGACGTATCCCCGCGCACTCGGGAGGCCCTGGGTAGTCGTCCGGGCCCACTACGGGGCTCTGCCGCTTTGACGGCTGGACGGGTGCGGGTGAAGGCGGGCGAAAGCCGGCTGGATAGATGCCCAGTACCCGGAAGTACGGCCCCAGGGACAGAAATCGCCGCGGTGGCGCGCCGAAAGGCGTTGCGCGGTCTCAGCTTTGTCGCCGATGCGGTGGAGCGGATCGCGACCAAGTCCACCTTGCGCCTTTCGGCGCGCTGCCCCCTTCATGGTTTTGAGGGGAAACTATCCGCAAAACTCGGGCTTTTGCCGCCGCGAGAACGTAAACGTTTGCCCTGAAAGGCAATTTCACAGTGACCCTGAGCGGCATATGCGCTACGCACAGCCATTCTCCCGGAGCTGCCCCATGAGCCGTCGCGAAAAGAAACCCCTCGCCAAATCCCGCGGCCCCGCCGGCGCGCGCGGCAAGGGTGGGCGCCCCAAGACCGCCGGCACGACGACGACCGGCTCCAAGACCTCGCGGCCCAAATCCGACCGCTCAGCTGGTGACCGGCCGTCGTTCGGCAAGGCCGGCCGCATCAGTAGCGACCGCCCGATGAGCGCGCGCCCGCCACGTGAGCGGTCGGGTGAACGCCCGGAGCGCTTTGAGCGGTCCGAGCGCCCGGCTGGACGTTCGGAGCGCCCCGAGCGCTCCGCATCCGACCGCGCCTATGGCGATCGCCCGCAGGGGACGCGTGCGCCGCGCGGCCGCGCCGGCGCCGGCCCCGAGCGCTCCGAATGGGGCGAACGGGAGCCTCGCGCCGCGCGCTTCGAGCGCCCGGAACGTGCGCCGCGTGGTGAGCGCCCCGAACGATCCGAGCGCCCGCAGCGCTTGGAGCGTCCCGGCAATGACCGTCCGGGCTTTCGTCCCGGCAAGGCGCCGCCACGGTATGGGTCGGCGCCGCGCGAGCCGCGCGAGTCGAAACGTCCGCCTTACGATCCCGAGACATTCGTTCCGGAGCCCAAGGTTGTAGTCGAACCGGCGCCGCTGCCGACCGCGGTGCAGACCGTCATCGTGACGGCGGACGAAAACGGCATGCGTGTCGATCGTTTCCTCGAGGCGCGGTTTGCCGGCCTGTCATTTTCCCACATCCAGCGCATCGTCCGCAAAGGCGAGCTGCGGGTGAACGGCAAGCGCGCCGACAGCAAGGACCGGCTGGAGGAGGGGCAGACCGTCCGGATTCCGCCGCTGAAGCTCGATACGCCCAAGGTCGGCGGCGGCGAGTTGTCCGAAGCGGCCACCAAGACGCTCGAGACCCTCAAGGAGATGATCCTGTTCGAGGACGCCGACGTGATGGTGCTGAACAAGCCCGCCGGCCTCGCCGTGCAGGGCGGCTCCGGCACCACGCGTCATGTCGACGGCATGCTCGAAGTGATGCGCGACGCCAAGGGCCAGAAGCCGCGCCTCGTGCATCGCCTCGACAAGGACACCGCGGGCTGCCTCCTGATCGCCAAGACGCGCTTTGCCGCGACAAAACTGACCGGCTCGTTTCGCGAACGCTCGGCGCGAAAAATCTACTGGGCGCTGGTGGCCGGCGTGCCGAAGCCGAAGCAGGGCCGCATCTCGACCTACCTCGCCAAGGAAGAGAACGAGGAAGACACCATCATGCGCGTCGCCAATCACGGCGACGAGGGCGCCAGCCACGCCGTGACTTACTACGCGGTGGTGGAAACCTCGGCGCAGAAGCTGGCCTGGGTGTCGCTGAAGCCGGTGACGGGTCGCACCCATCAGCTCCGCGCCCATATGGCGCATATCGATCACGCCATCGTCGGCGATCCAAAATACTTCAACAAGGAAAACTGGCAGTTGCCCGGCGGCATCCAGAAGAAGCTGCATCTCTTGGCACGCCGCATCGTCGTGCCGCATCCGCGCGGCGGCTTCATCGACGCTACCGCGCCACTGCCGCCGCACATGCTGCAGACCTGGAATCTGCTCGGGCTCGAGGCCGACCGCTTCGATCCGATCGAGAACGCGCCGGAAGAGTAGGGCGTTGCCGATTCCCGAAAGTGCGGCGTTGGCTTCGCCAGACTTCGATGACGCCTTCCGCGCCCGCTTGCATGACCTGTTCGCGTGGCGCCGCGACGTCAGGCGCTTCAAGACCGATCCGTTGCCTGATGGCGCGCTGGAACGCCTGATCGAGACCGCGTGCCTCGCGCCGTCGGTTGGCCTGAGCCAGCCATGGCGTTTCGTCATTGTCGATGAGCCCGCGCGCCGGCAGGCGGTTCAAGAAAATTTCAGCGCCTGCAACGCCGATGCGCTGAACGCGTACGCGGGTGAATTGGCCGCGCGCTACGCCAACCTCAAGCTCGCCGGCCTGCGTGAGGCGCCGTGCCATCTCGCGGTGTTTGCAGACCATACAACCGATATCGGCCACGGCCTCGGCCGTCGCACCATGCCGGAGATGGCGGATTATTCCGTGGTGGCGGCGATCTCCACTTTGTGGCTTGCGGCGCGCGCCGAAGGCATCGGGATGGGCTGGGTGTCGATCCTCGATCCCGCCAAGATTGTCACAGCGCTCGATATTCCCGTGGAATGGCGGCTGATCGGTTATTTTTGCATCGGCTATCCGCAGATCGAGGACGATCGGCCGGAACTGGAGCGCGCCGGCTGGGAACAGCGTCGGCCTCCGGCCGATCACATCTTGCGGCGCTGAGTACGGCGCACTTGAGATGTCGGTGGGTCATGACGAGATGAGATTCATGATCAAACCTGTTCTGAAATATGCCGCTGTGGCGGCCGTCGCAGCGATGCTTTTCGCGCCAGCAGCCTTCGCGCAAATCCTGCCGCCGGGCGGCGCGGTTCTGGCGCCGCCGCCACCTCCCGCGCCGCCGCCGCCGAGCATGGCGGTCCCCGTCGTGCCGCAGCTCGATGCAATGCCGTTGCGGCAGAACGCGCCACCGAGCCGTCGGTCGTTCGGTGACCGCATCACCGACTGCCTGCAGGACGGCGCTGCAGCGGGCCTCGGCCCGAATGACCGCGCCGCCTATTCGCGCTCCTGCGCCAATCGCTAGTTTCTGTACTGCGCCAGAAACATCTGCAATGAATCATGCGGACTTTCGACGTCGGCGATGACCCAGCCATCGGGACCGTTGACGACGATGAAATTCAACGACACCGCGCGGCCGTTGTTGTCGAATCTTGCCGCGACATAGGTCTTGTCGAACTGCTTCTGGATGATCGCGATTGATACGGCGCCGAGCTTCCACGACGCAGCTTGCACGAGAAAATCATACGGTGGTTTTGCCGCGGTCCAGGCCTGCTGCAATCCCTGATCGAAGAATTGCCGGGTGGTGTCGGGATCATGTGGCAAGCCACTGGAGAACTCGGACGACCTGTCGCCGTAATAGGCGTAAACATTGCGCACCACGGATTCCGGCGAGCGAAACCCGGCTTCAAGTCGCGCGACGCCGAAACCGGCCAGCAGGACACCCATCGCAAGCAGAAATTTTGCCATCGAGCCTCGGCTGCGGATGCTTTATTCGCCCTCGCTCTTAGCATATCCGTGGCGTAAATTGACCTGACAGAACAGGGCCGGAATTTCGATGCGTGAATTGTTTGACGAAGTGTATGGCCAGGCGCCGCCCGATCCCGAGGAGGCCGTGCGCAATTCGACGCGCGGTCCGCAGCGCAAGCGGTTCTACACGCGGGCCGGGATGACCGAGGCGCCGGACGGTTTTGCTATCACCCTTGACGATAAAACGGTGCGGACGCCGTCGCGCAAGCCGCTGACAGCGCCGGCGCGCGGCATCGCCGAGGCGATCGTCGCGGAATGGGAGGCGCAGCAGGACACCATCAATCCGATGACGATGCCGCTGACCCGGCTCGCCAACAGCGTCATCGATGCGGTCGGCAACAATGTGCAGGCCGTCGCCGACGACATCGCCAAATACTTCGGCACCGATCTGCTGTTCTATCGCGCCGGCCATCCGCAGGAGCTGGTGGCGCGCGAGGCGAAAGCCTGGGATCCGGTACTGTTCTGGGCTGCGGAAACCCTTGGCGCGCATTTCATCCTCGCCGAGGGGATCATTCACGTCCGCCAGCCGGAGCCGGCGATTGCCGCCGCCCGCGCGACGCTGCCGACCGATCCGTGGACCATCGCGGCGCTGCATCTGGTGACGACGCTGACCGGCTCCGCGCTGCTGGCGGTGGCGCTGCTGCGTGGCAGGCTGGATGCGGATCAGGTCTGGGCCGCAGCCCATGTGGACGAGGACTGGAACATTGAACACTGGGGCATCGACGAGGAAGTCGCCGCCCGCCGCGCCGGAAAGCTGGTGGATTTTCAGGCCGCAGCCTTTGCGCTGAAGGCGCTGGCGCCGTCGTCGGGTTAAGAAGAAGTTAACGACGCTTCGCTACCTTCGCCGGGACCATTGTCCGGTGAAGCTAACATGTCGATTGCCGTAACTCCGATCTTCCCGGTCATCGCCGCGCAGGGTGTGTCGGGCGATATCGCCTTTCAGCCGGGCAGCGTGATCGCAGCGCGGGTGCTGAAGATTCTGCCCGACAACCAGGTGCGGATCGCGATCGGCAGCCTCTCTATCGACGTGCTTTCCGAAGTGCCGCTGCAGGCCGGCCAGACGTTGCAACTGGCGGTGTCGCAGACCTCCGACGGCGTCAGGCTCGCTATCGTGACGCCGCAGGGCGCGACGACACCGGAGACCGCAGTGTCGGTGACCGGCAACAGCGGTGTACCGCTCGACGCCGTGACGCTGGCACCGGATGTGCCCATCAATCTCGTGACGACGCTGGCGACATCGAAGGTTCAGCTGACGGCGCTGGAAACGCTCGCCGTCTCTGCCGCGGCACAGACCGCGGCGACGCAGCAGGCCGGACTGTCGACGTTGTTCGCCAATGTCGGAGCGGCCGTGTCATTGCAAAGCCTGCCGCCGCAGCTGCAGCAGGCAGTGGCGCAATTGCTGGCGCAGCGACCGCCGCTCGATCAGAACCTTACTGGCGATGAGGTGAAGTCAGCATTCCAAAACTCCGGATTGTTTCTCGAAGCCTCGCTCGCATCGGGCGCAGTATCGCCAGCGGGAACGATGCCGGATATGAAAGCGGCGCTGATCGTGTTTCGCCAGGCGCTGACGACCTCGCTCGGCAGTGCGGCCGACTCGGACGCGGCGGTACCGCTGCCTGCAACCGTGCAGCAGAATGCACCACCCGTCGTGGCCGCGCCGGCGCAGCCGGCCGCTTCCGCGATGCTCGCACCATCCTTGATGCCCGAACTGCTCGCGCAGGACGACCTGCTGCAACAGGCCGGACTGTTCGCCGTCGAAGATCTCGTCGACTTCAGCAGCAAGGCCCAGATCATTCCGCCCGCCGCATCTGCGCCGCAAGCAGCCACCCGCGCTGCCGCGGCCACCGCCGCGTTGAGTCTGCTGCAGGAAGCGCTGCAGATCGGTCCGAAAGGGACTGGCAATGCGACGAAGCAGGTATTCGACGATAGCGTGATGATGGACCTGCTGCCTTCGACAGCCAGGTCGTCCACGTCGCCTCACGTCGATGATGCCCTGATCGCCCGCACCAATATTCCGCCGCCGCCGCTGCGTGGCGCGCTGCCAACGGCGCAACCGATGGCTCTGGCGACGCTGGCGCCGGATGCACCGCTCGCCAACACTGTGCATCATCTGCTCGCCGATACCGACGCGGCCATTGCGCGGCAGACCTTGATGCAGGTGGCGTCACTGCCGGATCGCGTCGATGTCGCCGCGCCCCGTCTCGATCCGGCTGCGCCGCGGTGGAGCTTTGAAATTCCCTTTGCCGTACCGAGCGGCACGGCGGTGGCGCAGTTTGAGATTTCTCGCGATGGCGGCAACGACAGCGAAGCCGAAGCCGCGAAACGGATTTGGCGTGCGCGGTTCTCGCTCGACGTCGAGCCGGCTGGCCCGGTGCATGCGCTGATCTCGTTGACCGGCGACAAGACCTCGGTGCGGATGTGGGCAGAGAGGCCGGCGACGGCGTCGCTTTTGCGCGCGGGCACTGCGCAGCTCAATCAGGCGCTGATCCGCGCCGAGCTGCAGCCCGGCGATATCGTGATCCGCGAGGGCGCGCCGGTGCAGCCCGTTCCGGCATCCGCCGGGCATTTTCTGGATCGCGCGCTATGATTGTGGAAACGAAGAGACAGGTCGCGGTCGCGCTGCATTACGACAAGGTCGGCGCGCCGCGCGTTGTCGCCAAAGGCAAGGGCACGATCGGTGCGAAGATCATTGAAGTCGCCAAGGCCAACGATATTCCGATCGAGGAAAACGAAGTGCTGGCCGGCGCGCTCTCCAATGTCGAGATCGGCGACGAAATTCCCGCCGAACTCTACAAGGCCGTCGCCGAAGTTCTGGTATTCGTCTTGAGATTGTCGGGCCGGATTCGCTAGTCGCGCGCGGTCATGATTCCACCATGATGCCCGGTGCAGGTGAGTGCTTCGCCGTTTCATATCGGGTGCTGCCTTGATCAACCGCCGCCATGCTCTCGGTCTGCTCGCCGCCACAGCCATTTCGCCGACCTTCGCCCATGTCGCGCCCCAGCGCAGCGAAATCCGCGAAAGCCTTGCTAAGCGTTTTACGGACGAAGGCACGGCGGGCACCTTCGTTGGCTACAAGACCGACGACTATCTGATCATCGCCAGCGACAGGGAGCGCTCGGGGGAGGCCAAGCTGCCGGCTTCTACCTTCAAGATTCCGAATTCGCTGATCGCGCTGGACACCGGCGTGGTCGCCGATCCCGACAAGGATATCTTCAAGTGGGACGGCGTGAAGCGCGACATCGCTGCGTGGAATCAGGATCACACGCTGCGTTCGGCGATCGCCGTCTCCGCGGTGCCGGTGTATCAGGAGATCGCGCGGCGCATCGGCGCGGAGCGGATGCAGAAATACTTGAATGAGTTCGACTACGGCAACCGCAATATCGGCGGCGGTATCGATCAGTTCTGGCTGACCGGCGACCTGCGCATCGATCCGATCCAGCAGATCGATTTCGTCGATCGCCTGCGCCGCGGTGTGCTGCCAGCGGCCAAGCGCAGCCAGGATCTGGTGCGCGACATCCTGCCGGTGACCAAGGTCGGCGACGCCGTCATCCGCGCCAAGACCGGTTTGGTCGGCGCTGAAGTCGGCAAGCCGTCGCTGGGCTGGATCGTGGGCTGGGCGGAGAAGA
The DNA here is from genome assembly GCA_036924855.1 of Nitrobacteraceae bacterium AZCC 2146. Lineage (NCBI taxonomy): Bacteria > Pseudomonadati > Pseudomonadota > Alphaproteobacteria > Hyphomicrobiales > Nitrobacteraceae > Nitrobacteraceae bacterium AZCC 2146. Next base: position 1,678,186 of record JBAGRP010000001.1, on the reverse strand, counting down.
ACAGCGCACAAACCGTGTTCGCACTCAACCTCGATGTGCGCGACCCCAAGCATGTCGCCAGCCGTATGACGATCGCGCAGCAGTGCTTGACCGATATCGGCGCGCTCTAGGCTGCGAATAAAGGTCTGAGGCCGCTGGCGCGGTCCGCACTGCTGGACTACCCTCTGTGCATAAGAAAAGTACACGGAGGAAAATCCATGAAATCCATCTCGCTCTGGATGTCGTCGCTCGCCATTGCCGCCACCGGCGGATGGCTCGCCGCCACGCTGATCGCAGCCCCTGCGACCAGCAAGGAACCGCGGTTTCCGCAACTCACCCTCGACCAGCTCAACGAATCGCAAAAGTCGCTTGGCGAACAGGTGATGAAGGTCTCCAGCGTCGGCCTCGCAGGCCCGTATAATCCGATGATGCGCAGCCCGGTGCTGGGGCAGCGATTGTTCGATCTCTATCACTATCTGCGCTGGGAAACCTCGGTGCCGGCGAAGCTCAATGAGTTTGCGATTATCATCATCGGGCGGCAATGGCGCTCGCAGGTCGAGTGGTACGCCCACGCGCCGCTGGCGCAGAAGGCCGGATTATCACCGGAGATCATCGCCGAGCTGAAGGCCAACAAGCGGCCGTCGAACATGGCCGAAGATGAAGCAACGATCTATGATTTCGTCACCGAACTGACGACCAAGCAAAAAATCTCGGACGAGACCTACGCCCGCGCCAAGAAGATTCTTAGCGACCAGCAGATCGTTGACCTCACATCGGTGGCTGGCTGCTACGTCTCGGTGGCGATGCTGCTGGCGATGGCGGAGGAATCCACGCCGCCCGGCAAGGAGGCTCCGTTCAAGCCCGGCGAGCCCTAGGCGAGGGCGCTCACGCTGTCTTCGCGGCGTTCTTCGTGGTCGAACTCTTGGTCGCATCCTTGCCGATGCGGCCGAGATGGGTGATGCGAAAACCGGCGGAATATTTCAGGCCGTAGCCGAGTGCGCGGTCCAGTCCGATATGGGCGAGCCAGATCAGCGAGATCGAGCCCATCACCGGCTCCAGCAGCACCAGGCCGGCCAGCGCCAGCAACAGCGGGCCGATGGTGGCGTGGGCAGCGTTGTAGACGACGGCGCCGATCCGGGGACCGGCGAGATAGCCGAGCATGCTGAGGTCCGGCACCAAGAACAGCAGCGCATAGACCTGCCATGGCGCACCGGAGAACAGATAAAACAGCGTCGGGCCGACAAACAACGTGACGCCTTCCCAGCGCAGGAGATCGCGCACGCCGCCGGTGGCGGCGCCGCTGTTTTCGTTGATGATAATATTGGGCATCTCGCATCGTCTCCCTGCGCGGACCCCGCATATAGGGTGGATGTCAGCCGATGCCATGCGGATTTGACGGTTTCCAGCCCCCCGGATGGACGTTTCCACCGCCGAAAACCCCATGCTAGAACCCCTGCAAATCTTGCGGCAAACCGAAGGCGGTCTGCCGCCGGCCAAAACGCCAAAATCCAAGAACTTTAAAGACGGGCTGGAGCACATGAAAGACATCCTGGACACCCTCGAAGACCGCCGCGCTGGCGCGAAACTGGGCGGCGGCGAGAAGCGTATCGAGGCGCAGCATGCAAGGGGCAAGCTGACCGCCCGCGAGCGCATCGGGCTGTTGCTCGACAAGGGCTCCTTCGAGGAATTCGACATGTTCGTCGAGCACCGCTCGGTGGAATTCGGGATGGAGAAATCCAAGGTGCCCGGCGACGGCGTCGTCACCGGCTGGGGTACCGTGAATGGCCGCAAGACCTTTGTCTTCGCCAAGGATTTTACCGTGTTCGGCGGCTCGCTGTCGGAAACCCACGCGCAAAAGATCGTCAAGATCCAGGACATGGCGATGAAGGCGCGGGCGCCGATCATCGGGCTCTATGATGCCGGCGGCGCGCGCATCCAGGAAGGCGTCGCGGCGCTCGCCGGTTACTCCTACGTGTTCCGCCGCAACGTGCAGGCCTCGGGCGTGATCCCGCAGATCTCCGTCATCATGGGCCCCTGCGCCGGCGGCGACGTCTATTCGCCGGCCATGACCGACTTCATCTTCATGGTGAAGAACACCAGCTACATGTTCGTCACCGGGCCGGACGTGGTGAAGACCGTCACCAACGAGGTCGTCACCGCGGAAGAGCTCGGCGGCGCCAGTGTGCACGCGACGCGCTCCTCGATTGCCGATGGCGCCTTCGAGAACGACGTCGAGACGCTGCTGCAGATGCGCCGGCTGATCGACTTCCTGCCCAGCAACAACACGGCCGGCGTCCCGGAATGGCCGAGCTTTGATGACATCGAACGGGTCGATTATTCGCTGGACACGCTGATCCCCGACAATCCGAACAAGCCCTACGACATCAAGGAGCTGATCCAGAAGGTGGTGGACGAGGGCGACTTCTTCGAGATTTCCGAGACCTTCGCCAGGAACATCGTCACCGGTTTTGGCCGCATCGCCGGCCGCACCGTGGGCTTCGTCGCCAACCAGCCGATGGTGCTGGCGGGCGTGCTCGATAGCGATGCCTCACGGAAGGCCGCGCGCTTCGTGCGGTTCTGCGACGCCTTCAACATTCCGATCGTCACCTTCGTCGATGTGCCGGGCTTCCTGCCGGGTACCGCGCAGGAATATGGCGGCCTGATCAAGCACGGCGCCAAATTGCTGTTCGCCTACAGCCAGTGCACCGTGCCGCTCGTCACGGTCATCACGCGCAAGGCCTATGGCGGCGCGTTCGACGTGATGGCGTCCAAGGAAATCGGCGCCGACATGAACTACGCCTGGCCGACCGCGCAGATCGCTGTCATGGGCGCCAAGGGCGCGGTGGAGATCATCTTCCGCGGCGATATCGGCGATACCGATGCGATCGCCGCGCGCACCAAGGAATACGAAGACCGCTTCCTGTCCCCCTTCGTCGCCGCCGAACGTGGCTATATCGACGACGTCATCATGCCGCACTCCACACGGCGCCGCATCGCGCGGGCGCTGGCGATGCTCAAGGACAAGCACGTGGAAGCGCCGATGAAGAAGCACGACAATATGCCGTTGTGAGGGCGTTAGTTGGATCGCATAACACGAGGTTGCGAACTGGAGCTAGACCATGAGATTCCGTGATGGAGCGCAGCGGAATCCGGGTTAGACGTCACGCAAAATCATCGTGGCATCCATTCTCCGAGTCGATTATATTGAACCCATGACCGACTCTCTGAAAAAACTCCTCGAAGCCGCCAAGACCGCCAAGCCGACGCCGGAACACCGGGAACAGCAGCGGCGGAGCTTTGTCTATGGCAATACCCATTTCGAGAACGACCTGATCACGCGGGAAATGGTTGATCGGGAAGCCGAGAAGCTAGCTAAGGGCGAGAAATGACGGGTGAGGAGCGCGAACGGCGGGATAGCCGCGCGCTTGAGCCTGAACTGATCACCGATCCCCAAGCTAAGGCTGCGGCCGAGGCGAGAAACGGGTTCCGGCAGTACGACGCCGCGATTGGCACGATCAATGGTGCGCTTGAACGTGGTTCGTTCAAGCTGCGGCCGTCGCTCATTCTAGGCCTCCAGCGGGAAGCCTTGGCAGGAATCAGCTCATATGCTGGCAACTATCGCCCGGGCGGCGTTGCTATTGAGGGTAGTAAACATGAGCCCGTCGGTGCGCATCTTGTCCCCGAATTGATCGAGGACATGTGCGACTACGTCAATGATCACTGGGATGAGAGCACGCCGCTTCATCTGGCGGCCTATTTGATGTGGCGATTGAACTGGATTCATCCATTCGCCGACGGTAACGGACGAACCTCGCGGATCATATCTTACGTCGTGCTTTCCATTCGTGCCGGGGCAGTATTGCCGGGGACGCCGACCATTCCCGATCAGATTGTCGATAATCGCAATCCATATTTCGAAGCGCTCGATGCGGCTGATTCTGCCTATCGCGATGGAAAGATCGATGTGTCGAAGATGGAAACGCTTTTGGCTGCTTTGCTCGCGAAGCAACTGGCAGGTTTTTATCAGGCCGCAGGCGGAAAATTGCCTGAATAGGCCGCTACCTAATTTTCTTTATCCTCTTACTTCATCTCCATGCAACTCGCATAAAACGTCGTCGTCGCCGGCCAGTCGGAGAACATGCCGCGGACGCCGACCTGTTTGGCCAGCACGTCGAGCACGGTCAGCGTGTCGCCGTCGCGGTCAACAGCGGCTTTGACCGATGAGTGATAGAAGCCGCCACCCTTGTTGAGCGGTCTGTCGCGCTCCAGGGACCGGGCGATCAGTGCATAGGACGGATTGGCGCAGCAAGCGTAGCCCGGATGAGCGAAGCGATATCCGGGAGAAGGGGCGCCGTAGCGGCCCCGCATGTCGCTGCGCTCATGCGGGCTACAGCGCCCTTACGCCGCGCTCCGCTTCGCCGGCTTGATCCGCTTGATCTCGGCGATAGTCGCATCCTCCGCCATCTCCAGATCATACTGCATCTGCAGGTTCATCCAGAACGTCGGCGTGGTGCCGAAATACTTCGCCAGTCGAAGCGCCGTGTCCGCGGTGACGGGCGTTTCTTCCCGGGCAAGCCGCTCGATGCGTGTGCGGGGCACGCTGCATGCTGCCGCGACGGCGTAAGCGGACAATTCCATGGGAATGAGGAACTCCTCGCGTAGGATTTCACCGGGATGAACGGGAGGAAGCTTTCTCGGCATTGTCGTGTCCTTGCGCTCTAATGATAGTCAATGATCTCTACGTCCTCGGCCCCTGTGTCGATCCATCGAAAGATGATCCGCCATTGGTCGTTGATGCGGATCGAATGGTAGCCTGCGAGATTGCCGCGCAGCAGTTCGAGCCGGTTACCGGGCGGCACGAGCAAATCGCTGATCGAAACTGCCGCGTGTATTTGAACGAGCTTTCGTCTGGCCGCAGCGAGCAGATCTGGCGGAAATCCCTTCGGCGGACGCCGTTCAGCGAAGATCGCTTGAGCGAATTTTCCCCTGAAACTGCGGATCATCGATTGCCATCCACCCGTTGGGGAATAGTATCACGTCATGATACCAATATCAATACCGAGAGGGCCGCATGCGAGCTGACGAGAGGGCTTGGTCATTCAGCCAGCGTAGCCCGGATGAGCGCAGCGAAATCCGGGAGGAAATTGCGCTTCGCACTGCCCGCATGTCGCTACGCTCATGCGGGCTACAGGGCGCCATTATCCGCTCTTCAGCCCCCCACGTCCGCGAAGTGCTTGCATCTTTCGGAGCGTGGAGCGAACCTATCCCCGCTTGCAATCAGGCTCCGCCAGAAATCGCAGTAGTTGTCCCTGAAAAAAAGGCGAAGCCACACATGACGAAGCGACGCGGTTGGATCGGCTGTTTCCTCGCGACCATGACGCTCATCGGCGTGGCCTGCAGCGCAGCGCTCGCCGATGAGACGGTCAGCGTCGGTGGGTCTCGCGCGGTGCTGATCAAGTCGGGTGCGCCGCGCGCCAGCGTGATCCTGATGCCTGGCGGCAGCGGCGCCATCAGCCCGGGCGAGCACGGCGAGATCAACGGGCTGGCCGGCAACCAGCTGGTGCGCACCCGAAAAGCCTACGCGGCGCACGGCTTGGCGGTGCTGGTGGTCGATGCCGGGGTCGATCTCTCTAGCGCGGTGCAATACATGGCGGCGATCAAGCGTCCGGTGACAGTGGTGGCGACGAGCCGCGGCACCCTGCGTGCTGCCGAGGGGATCGCGCGCGGCGCGCGGCCTGACGCGCTGGTGCTGACCTCGGGCCTCCTCAGCGCGGAATCGGGCTCAGGCAGCAACGTCATGTCGATCGTGGGCTCGCCCGCTGCATTGCCGCGCACGCTGGTGATCCATCATCGCAACGACGGCTGCAAGCTCACCGCGCCGGCGGGCGTAGAGCCATTCGTGAAATGGTCGGCCGGTCGTGCGCGCGCGGCTTGGCTGAGCGGGGGGCGTAACGATGGCGATCCCTGCGAGGCGCGAGGCTATCACGGCTTCAACGGTCTCGATGGTCAGGTGGTCGGGCTCGCAGCCGGCTTTCGATGAGCCAAGTCATCTGCGGTTCATCTGCGGTGGCTTCCGCTGCCAGGCGACGGCTGCCTGACGCGTCCTGCGAAGAGGTCTATGAAGCAGACCCTCCTTCGCGCTCTGCCCAAGCGTTCGTCATGCCCGTCCTTGTGCCGGGCGGCGCAAGGCCGCTTCATTTCGGGCCGTTTGCCTGCCAACTAGGCATCTTGCCGTCGCCCGCCGAGGGGCCGGGCCGGGACGCGGCACCGATTCCGGTTGCGCGATCAATCCTTTATGCGCCAAAGGGGCGATGTCGCCATATGGCACAGAGGTTGCTTCCGATTACTCAGGTCAACGACGACTGCCGTCCAGAGGATTGCCGAAGCTCGAACAGCTTGGGCATGAGGACATACCGCGATGTTACGTCGCGGGCAGCTGTCCCTCATGCCATGCGCTTTCGTCGTTTTGCCTGCCTCCTGACGCCATTGAGCTTCCGGGGCAGCTCCTCATTCAATCGCCCCAGTTTCAACCCGCGTACGCATTGCGCGATCAACTCATGGCTCAGGCCGTGTGGTGACCTCGCTTGGGCGCAGGAAATATCTCATCACCGCAAGAATGGAGCCTAAATGTCTTATCTCGCGCCGTCGGAATTCGTCACCAAAATGGTCGACGCTGGCGAATCCAAAATCTTCATGTCGACCAGAGACACGGTGATCCGCGCCTATATGGCAGGCGCCATCCTGGCATTGGCAGCCTGGTTCGCCGTCGCCATCAACGTGAACACGGGCCAGCCGCTCATCGGGGCCCTGTTGTTTCCGGTAGGATTTTGCATGCTCTACCTGCTGGGGTTCGATCTGCTCACCGGCGTGTTCGTTCTCTCGCCATTGGCTTTGCTGGACAAGCGGCCGGGCGTGACGGCGGGCGGCGTTTTGAGAAACTGGGGCCTTGTCTTTATCGGCAACTTTGCTGGCGCTATCACGGTGGCCTTCATGATGGCGTTCGTGACGACATTCGGATTCACGGAGGCGCCCGACAAGGTCGGCATTGCGATCGGAAACATCGGCGAGGGCCGAACGCTCGGCTACGCGGCACACGGCGCGGCCGGCATGGCGACCTTGTTCATCCGCGGCATGCTATGCAACTGGATGGTATCAACGGGCGTCGTCGGAGCCATGATCTCGACGACGGTTCCTGGCAAGGTGATCGCGATGTGGATGCCCATCCTGGTGTTCTTCTACATGGTCTTCGAGCATTCGGTCGTGAACATGTTTCTGTTTCCGTCGGGGCTGATGCTGCATGCGAAGTTCTCGATCCTGGACTATCTGATCTGGAACGAGATCCCGACGGTGCTCGGCAACCTGGTCGGCGGCCTCGCTTTCACCGGCCTGACGCTCTACACCACCCACATCATGACGGGGCCGAAGCGCGTGGCAGCCTCTGGCGCGCCGGCGGCAAAGCGCGCCGCAGCCTGATATTGACTGGTGCACCGGAGCCTTACCTGATTAGGTAAGGCTCCTTTTCCTTGGCGTTACGAATGTCGTGTCCATTGCAGATATCGATCGGGCAATATTCCGATAAGGGGCGCAAGGAAAGCAATCAGGATTTCCACGGGGCTCTCGTTCCCGAGGAGCCGCTCCTCGGCATGAAGGGCATCGCTGTCGTTCTCGCGGACGGCATCAGCAGCAGCTCCGTCAGCCAGGTCGCGAGTGAGTCGGCCGTCAAGAGCTTCCTGATGGACTACTACTGCACTTCGGAAACATGGTCGGTCAAGACATCGGCGCAGCGTGTCATCGCTGCAACGAATTCCTGGCTCCATGCACAAACGCGACGAAGCTATTATCGTTACGATCCGGATAAAGGCTACGTCTGCACGTTCAGCGCGATCGTCTTCAAAGCGACCACGGCGCACCTGTTTCATGTTGGCGATTGCCGCATCTATCGTCTGGCCGATACATCCCTGGAACAGCTGACCGAGGATCACCGCGTCCACGTGTCATCCGAGCAGAGTTATCTCGGCCGCGGGTTGGGCGTTAATCCCGAGGTCGAGATCGATTATCAGAGCTGCGAGATCGAGAAGGACGACATCTTTCTGCTGGCGACCGATGGCGTCTACGAATATGTCAGCCAGCGCTTGATGGCCGATGTCGTTCGCAGCGCGACTGATGATCTCGATGGCGCAGCCCGTCAGATTGTCGAGGAGGCTTATCGCAACGGCAGCGCCGACAATCTGACCGTGCAGATCGTGCGCGTCGACGCGGTGGCGCGGGGCGACGCGGGGGAGCGTCCCCATATTTCGAACCTGCCGCCGCCGCCGCTGCTCGAGGCGCGAATGACGCTCGATGGCTATCGCATCGTGCGAGAAATCCATGCCAGCAGCCGAAGCCACATCTACCTCGCCGAAGACATTGAAAGCGGTGACCTTGTCGCCTTGAAGACTCCGTCGATCGATCTGCGCGACAATGCAGACTATCTGCGACGCTTTAAGACTGAGGAGTGGATTGCACGGCGAATCAACAGTCCGCATGTCCTCAAGCCACGCGCCCAATCGAGAAAGCGAACTTGTCTCTATCTCGTCATGGAGTTCATCGACGGTCAAACGCTCACCCAATGGATGGTCGATCACCAGCACCCGGATCTTGAGGAGGTTCGCGCCATCATCGAGCAGATCGCGGCCGGCTTGCGCGCGTTTCACCGCAAGGAAATGATCCATCAGGATCTGAGACCTGAGAATATCCTGATTGATCGAACCGGGACCGTAAAGATCATCGATTTCGGTTCGGTGCGCGTAGCGGGAGTGGCTGAACTGTCGGGGCATCGCCAGGATAACGATATATTGGGAACGCTCCAGTATTCCGCGCCTGAATACTTCAACTGGGAGGGTGGCTCGCCGCAGGCGGACCAATTTTCACTCGGTGTCATCGCCTATCAGATGCTGACGGGCCGACTTCCTTACGGCGCGCGACTTGCGCGAGCCAAGGGAAAATTTCAGCAAAGCAAGCTGCGCTACACGCCGGCAAGAGAATTCAATTCAACGATTCCGATCTGGGTCGACCGAACGCTACAGAGAGCGGTCAGCCTCAACCCGACGAAGCGCTACGGGGCGTTGTCGGAGTTTCTGTTCGACCTTCGCCAGCCCAACGCGAGCTATATCGACACGCGCCCCGTCCCGCTGATGGCGCGAAACCCGTTGGTGTTCTGGAAGGGCCTTGCGCTGATACTGATTCTGGTGATCGTCGTTCTGCTCGCTTATTTGCACAGGGGCGGTTTGTGATGGCTCTGACGCAGCCCGTAGGTGGAATAGCATAGCGTCATCCGCCGGGTTCTGCGGCGGGTTACGGCTTTCGCCAAGGCTTCGGCGAACCAGTTGCCTAACCCGCCCTGCGTTGCCAGGAAATCACGCCGCGCTTCAACCCCTCAATCCTTCCACGGCGTCAGCGGCCTCGTCTGTCCGGGCGCGATGCCGCGCAGGTGCCGTCGCACGCTATCATAGGCGCGGTCAGTGGGGGTGAAGGTCAGCGTGCTGTCGACCGGCTTGCCGTCGGCGGTGCGGTCGAGACGCAAGGTCAGGCTTTCGTCAGTGTTCATCTTCGCGGTGCCGAAATAGGGCATCGAGGGCCTTGCGTTCTGAGCCGAAGCAGCGGCTGAGACAAACAGAATGGCCAAGGCGAGAATGGTTCGGATCATCGGCTTCCCCTGTGATTCAGCGCTTCAGGGGACCCCACGAAGATGGCGGGTGTTTGTTGCGGCGGGCGTCATCGGAAAAATGACAGCCAGCGTAGCCGGATAAATCCGGGGGCTTGTTGCGTATCTTTTCGCAATCCCTCATTTCGCGTCATGCAGGCTACGGAATAATTTGCGGGTCGCTCCCCCTTACTTCATCCCCATGCAACTCGCATAAAACGTCGTCGTCGCCGGCCAGTCCGAGAACGCGCCGCGGATGCCGACTTGCTGGGCCAGCACATCGAGCACGGTGAGGGTATCGCCGTCGCGGTCGATGGCCTTCTTGATGGAGCTGTGGAAGAAGCCGCCGCCCTTGTCGAGTGGCCCGTCGCGTTCCAGCGACCAGGCGATCAGGTCCAGGCCGGCGGCTTTTGCGGCTTTGGCATAGTCTGAGGGGACGATCTCGCCCGCATCGTTGAGCGCCAGCATCATGTAGATCGGCGGTGCGAGAATGTTGACGCCTGAGGCTTTCAGCTCCGCCATCGAGGGCTTCCAGGTCTCCGGCCTGGCATGATCAAAACCCTCGCTCTGGTAGCGGCCGTCGAGAAAAACCGCCTGCTTCGCGAAGTCCGGCGCGGTCTTCGCCCAGGACAGGATGTCGGCGAGGCTGAAGCTCTGCGCGAAGACGTCTGATGGCGGAATGCCCGCGGCTCTGTACTCGTCCAGCATCTGCGTGGCGTATTTCTCCTGGGTGTAGTCGCCGTCGAACGGTATCGGCACTTCCGCGGCCTTCAGCTCCGGCGTGAATTTGGCGCCAAGGCTTTTGATCAGCGCGATGCTCTCAGCATGGGTCATCAGCGTGCCGGAATTGGCGTAGAGGTCGGTGCGCCACCGCGGGGTGCCGTTCTGATAGTCGGCGGCGGTGGTCGCGTCGGGATTGGCGGCGTCCATCTTGGCCGTCAGCGTTTTGAATTCGGCAAGGGTGATGTCGCTGGTACAGCACTTTGCGGTAGCCTTCCTGCCGGTGGCGGGATCGGCCGGGCTGAACGGCTGCGAGCATTTCGCCGCCAGCGCCGGCATCGACAGGATGTTGGTGGTGGTGTGCAGGTCGCATTGCGAATGCCGGCACACCAACTGCCTGTCCTTGGTGAAGGTGACGTCGCATTCGATCACGCCGGCGCCCATGCGGGCTGCGGCCTGGTAGGATTCCTTGCTGTGCTCGGGAAACTGCAGCGGCGCGCCGCGGTGGGCGATGGAAAAGTCGGTCTTGTGAAACGGTCCGGTGCAGGCGCTCAGCCGGGTCTTCAGCGGCCCGTCCTTCATCTTGTCGACGAGATAGAACGGACGCGGGCCGATCTGCGCCTCCGGCAGAGCAGGGGCCGTCTGCGCCTGCGCCGAGGCGAACGGGCCGAAGCCGCCGAGCGCAACAATGATCAAGAGACGCGTGACAGCCGACATGGCAACATCCTTCTGCATTGGCGCCAGGTGGCGGATATCAACATCGCAATGTGACGTTGGCGTGTAATCGCGCACTGAACCTATCGATCGGTTGTGAAGACGAACCAGTTCAAGTTCGAAAGTTTTCCCATGCTCCGCGCCATCCCGCTTGCCCTCACTGCCGCCCTCGCATTCTCCGCGCCCGCCCATGCGCTGCAGGCCGAGAACCTGCTGGTGACAAAACCCAAGGCCTACAAGGTCGGCTTCCAGAAGAAGTCGGCGAAGGAGATGATGTCGGAATGGGTGCCGGACGGCGAGAGCGTCAACGACTGGACCGAGATGGTTACGGTGCAGATCTTCTTCAATCTGCGCGACGTCACGCCGGCGCAGTATCGCGCGCGGATGGAGAAGCTGTGGGGCGATGCGTGTCCCGGCAGCCAGGTCAGGAACGTGAATCAGGGTGCCGAGAGTTTGTATCCGACGATGACGTGGGCGCTGCGCTGTCCGGCCAACCCAAAGACCGGCAAGCCTGAATACACCTGGATGAAGGCGGTGCAGGGCAGGGACAGTTTCTATCTGGTGCAGAAGGCCTACAAGTTCGGGCCGACGGCCGAGCAGGTGGCGTCATGGGCAAGGTTTCTCGACGACGTCAGGGTCTGCGACACGCGGGTGCCGGCGCAATCCTGCCCGAAGGGGATGTGAGATGCGCCTTTGCACAACGCTGCTGATCCTGCTCAGCACAGCCGCGCCGCTGCCGGCGCTGGCTTATAGCTGCGCGGTGTCGCCAGCGAAGGATGCGGTGATCATCAAGACCGACAATGAATCGGCGCAGCCCGTGACCTGCAAGGTCGACTGCAGCTTCACCACGCCCGCCGGCCCGGCGACGATCTCCTGCACCCAGCAGATCCCGGCCGGCGCCAAGGGCTGGTACGTCTGCCTGCGGCCCATCGACGGCAAGGCGGCGCAATTTTCCGGGGGCAGCGAGAGCTGCAGATAGCGTCCCCGCGCTGAATATCGCCTTTGATGCACTCAATAAAAAACCCCGCGCAAGCGGGGTTTTCCGTGTCTCGGTTCGCCGATCTCAGTACGGACGGCAGCGGCCATAGCGGAAGACCAGGCCGGGAGGGCAGACGCGGCCGGGGCGCACGACGACCACCGGCGGCGGGCGGCGCACGACTACAGCGCCGCCCATCGGGCGGCAGCGGCCATAGGGTCCGCGTGCCCAGCCGGGGCCGCAGCCCTGCGCGACCTGGATCACGCCGGCGGTGTCGGCAGCGCTGAGCGGCGCCAGCGGCATTGCATTGGCGGCGCCAAAGCTCGCGATGGCGAACACGGCGGCTGCGAAGATTGTCTTCATGGTTCTCTCCCTTGGAGTGCCGCCATGCGGCCCGGGTCTGCGATTCAGGACGCCAACCTCAACCAACGCCTGTCGAGATTTGCGGGATACGTGCGTTTCAATGAAGGGCAGGTAAACCGATTCTCCCTGAATGCAGAATGAATGTTTGGCGACCGCGACACGACAAATGAGCGCATGGCGGTCGCCTTTCATGCCCGGTTACTTCCCCGCGAGGAACGCCAGCATCAGCTCATTGAATTTTGGTGCGGCGTCGAGGAAGACGAGATGGCCGGCATCGGGCAGCACCTCGGCCTTGGCGTTGGGCATCTTGGCCGCCAGCGTCTTGGCGAGATCGGCGTTCTGGCCCATCTTCGGCCGCAGCGCTTCCGGTGCGTTCGGCTTGCCCGGCGCGTTGTGATCGTCAGCGCCCATGATGAACAGGGTCGGCAGCGTGATCAGCGGAATCTCGTGCACCACTGGCTCACGGTAGATCAGCTGCGCCGAACTGACGAAGGCACGCAGCCAGCGCGGATATTCGGAAGAGCCCTTGATGTTGAAGCGGGCATCGATGAACGGCGTCACCTGGTCGGGCTGCATCTTCAGCGAATAGTTCACCTCCAGCTGTTTGCGATAGCCTTCGGCGGTGAGCTTGTCTTCGGTCTCCAGGATCTTTTCGGTCGGGGTTGGCGGCACATAGAGCCGGTAGTCCTCAAGCCCGATCGGTGCTGCGAGCAGCAGATGATCGATGCGATCCGAATAGGCCCGGGCGATGCGGACGCTGAGCATGCCGCCCAGCGAATGCGCGACGATGTCGAATTTCGCGATTCCCAGATGATCCATCAGCGCGAGGGTGTTGCGGGCGAGGGTGTCGAAGTGCAGGTCGCCCGCGGGCTTGGAGGATTTGCCGAAGCCGATCTGGTCCGGCACCACCACGCGGTAGCCGGCGTCGTTCAGCACGCCGATGACCGGCGCCCAATAGCTCGACGGAAAGTTGCGGCCGTGCAGCAGCAATACGGTGCGGCCGTTCGGCTTCGATGACGGCACGTCCATATAGGCCATCCGCACCTGTTCGCCGTCGTTCACCAGCGGCAGCATGCTGACGGGGTAGGGGTAGGCGAAGCCTTCCAGCCCGATGCCGTAGGGCTCGCGCGCAACAGGCTCGGCGGCATAGGTGGTGCCGAGGGGCAGCGTGGCAAGCAAGGCGGATAGCAGCAGGCGTTTCATCGGGGGAGCTCCAGGAAGGGAATAGTTTCCGGGGCGGTGTGCGGCGACTTTGCGGCGAGGGTAAGGTTGGCGGCATCACATTGCCGCGCGCATCTATTCGGCGGCGCCGAACAGCGCGGCGAACCGCTTCTCGCCCGTGCGGGAGAAATTGACGACGCGGCTGCCGGGGGCGGCATCGCGCGCCGCCCATTTCAATTCGGCGAATCTCGCCATCATGGCGGCGCCGAGCGTACCGGCCAGGTGATGGCGCCGTTCGCTCCAGTCGAGGCAGGCCTTGCACACCGGCCGGCGCGGATGGGCGAGCAACGCCGCATCGATCTGCAGCTCCTCGGCCATGAAGCGCTTGCCTTCGGCGGTGAGCTCGATCGCCTGTTTCTGCAACCGGACCAGTCGTTGCCTGGTCATGCTCTCGAGCATTTGCACGCCGAGATCGCCCGCGAGATGATCGTAACAAATCCGCGCGCGGCGCAGCGCCGGATCCTTCGGCCCGGTGCGAACGCGCATGTGGCCGGCGCGGGCGGCAAGACCCGAAAGACCCTCAAGCACGCCGGCAACGTCGGGCCCGGTCAGGCGATAGTAACGGTGGCGCCCCTGTTTCTCCAGCTCGATCAGGCCGCCCGCTTCCAGCTTCGCCAGATGCGAACTCGCGGTCTGCGGGGTAATGCCGGCCTGATGGGCCAGTTCGCCGGCCGTCAGTGCGCGGCCGGTCATCAGCGCCGTCAGGATGTTGGCGCGGGCGGGATCGCCCACCAGCGCCGCGACCATCGCAATGTCAGGACCTGATTTCATACTTCGATGCTAGCCGAAGCGTTGATGCCAATCAAGCGGCTACAGCAGGGGATCGCCAACGCAAGGGAGTCCGTCATGGCCATCACCGTTTTCATCCGTTACCAGATCGACCCGTTCAAGCGCGACCTGTTCGAGGCCTATTCAAAACGCTGGCTTGCGATCATTCCCGCATGCGGCGGCGATCTCGTGGGCTACTGGATGCCGCATGAGGGGACCAACAACATCGCCTTCGCGCTGATCTCCTTCGAGAGTCTCGCGGCTTACGAAACCTATCGGGCGCGACTGCGCGGCAATGCGGAGAGCACGGCGAATTTTGCCTTTGCCGAAGAGCACAAGTTCATCCTGGCGGAAGAGCGGACGTTCTTGCGGCCGGTGACAGTCTGACGGCAAACGCGGCAGGCACCGGGTGTCTGCCGCGCGATGGTTCTGGCTTACAAGTCTCGCTGTTGCGATCGGCGATTTATTTCGCCGAGCCGTTCTTCGACCGATCGACCTCGGTGCCGGTCGGGGCTGCCTGCGGCTGCTGCGGGCGCGCCGGTGCGGCGCCTGTGGTCATCCCCGGCTGGTTGTTCGAATTGTTATACGGCGTCACGTCGCGAACGCCGGGAGGCACCGCGGGCCTGGAGGAATCGGAATCCGCGATGTTGTTGGTCGGGGCGGGAGCTTTCTGCGCGGTACCCTGGGTCACCGGGGCGGTCTGCGTCGCCGTCTTCGAGGTGTCGGCAGGATTCATCGTGCCGTTGTTCAAGCCAAAGAACACGACGCCCAGCAGCACGGCGATACCGAGCGCTAACATCGCGATGCGGCCGTTTCCGGCGGGGCCTTCGGCGAGTTCGGGATCTGGCTGCAGTTCGTTGTCCAGCCGCAGGGGCGCGCGGACGTCTTCATCGGCGGGAAACGGACGGTAGGGATCATTCGGGTTCGGAATGTTGGCCATCTCAGGTCCTCCGTGTGAACGGGGGATAATGACTGGCGGCAGCCCGGGTTCCTGCCGGCGGCCATGTTTCAGGATATTTCCACCGCCGCTATGCGCCCGGGATCGTGCCTCGATACCGCTCACGCTATTTTAAGGCCTGGCTGCGAGACTGCGCTTCGACCGAAATGTATCGAGTACGGCGAATCATGTTCGACACCATCATCCTGCTGACAGGGCCGGCGGAGCATTCCGTGTTCACCAGCCTGTTGCGTGGCCACAATCCCGATTTGACCGTGCTGCCGGTGTTCACCGCCGACGATCTCGCCGCGGTCGAGCCGGAATGGCTGCGCCGCGCGCGGCTGATCGCGTTCACGACGCCGGTGATCGTGCCGAAACATGTGCTCGATCAGCTCGGCCATGGCGCCTATAATTTTCATCCGGGGCCGCCGCAATATCCGGGCTGGGCGCCGGCGCATTTCGCGCTCTACGATCGCGTCAGTGACTTCGGCGCGACCGTGCATCGGATGATCGAGCAGGTCGATGCCGGGCCGATCGTCGATGTCGAGGTATTTTCAATTCCGGCAGAGATCAGCGTCGCCGGGCTGGAAGAGCAGACCTATACAAAGCTCGTGCAGATGTTCTGGCGGCTGGCTCGGGTGCTGGCGACGCAGACAGAGCCGCTGGCGCAGAGCGTGGCGCAATGGGGCGACAAGCGAAATTCACGTCGCGTCTATCGGGAAATCTGCGACATCCCGCTGACGATCCCCAAGGACGAGCTGCAGCGCCGCATCAAGGCGTTCGGCACCGATCACTTCGGTATCGTGCCGTCGATCAATCTGCACGGCTTCCAGTTTCGGGCGGTGGCGCCCGAAACCGAAGCCGCTGGGGCCTAGTGATTCGACGACGCTACGGCCTGGTTGGGGGTCTGCATGGATGACCGAGGGTCGTGCGACTTGCCGTTGATTTCGTAGAGCAGGAAACTCAGCACGATCAGAGCACCAACGCCGATGATGGCCTTGGTCGGCTTGTGATCATTTCCTTCACCAAAGTCGTGATGATGCGCGCCGGCATAGTTCATGTCCGATGCGTCGTTGGCCTGCGGGTCAGGCTGCGATGTCCAGGGTTCTGACTGTCGGGTCATATTCTGTCCTCCTTGCCTGATGTCGTGAGGGTGACGGGAAGCCAATGGCTCGTAAAGCCCGTTGTTCCGAAACGGCACCGCCATTTCCGGGATGCTGCCCCACGGGATTCGCGGTTTTTCCCGACATTTCTCAGTCCTTGGCAGGAACCCTTTGCCAGCCGCCGCGTTTCGGCATCTCACCGTTGTGTGCGGTAGCAGGGGCAATTGAGGAATGAGTAGCGACAGCGATCGATTTTCGACCGGGGTACCGGGTCTCGATACGATTCTGGGCGACGGGGTTTTCAACGGCGGCATCTACATCATCCAGGGTGCCCCGGGGGCCGGCAAGACGATTCTGGGCAACCAGATCTGCTTTGCGCAGGCAGCCCAGGGCCGCAATGCGCTCTACATCACGCTGCTGGCGGAGAGCCACGCCCGCATGATCGGCCACATGCGGCGGATGAGGTTCTTTGACGAGGCGGCGATCCCCGGCCAAATGTCATATGTCGGCGCCTTCAAGACGCTGGAGGACGACGGGTTGCGCGGTCTGCTCGACGTGGTCCGCCGCGAGGTCCGCACCCGCAACGTCAGCATCCTGGTGCTCGACGGGTTGATCACTCTGCATGAAAAGGCGCGTTCCGACCTGGAGCTGAAGAAGTTCATCCACGAGCTGCAAACCCAGGCCACCTTCAGCAACTGCACCATGTTCCTGCTGACCAGCGCATTCGATGCCGAGGCCTATCCGCCAGAGCACACCATGGTCGATGGCCTGATCGAGCTGCAGTCGTCGCTGCACGGCCGGCGTGCCGAGCGCTCGCTGCAGGTCCACAAGCTGCGTGGCAGCTGGTTCATGGGCGGCAAGCATTCGTACCGCATCACCGACAGCGGCCACGTCATCTATCCCCGCGTCGAGGCGCTGCTGGAAACCCCCAGTGTCTGGGACAGCGCGAACGGGCCGATGGTTTCGGTGGGCATCGCCGGCGTCGACAAGATGCTCGGCGGCGGCGTCGATACCCATTCGGTGACGGTGGTGCTGGGGCCGTCCGGGTCAGGCAAGACCACCGCCGGCCTGCAGTTCCTGACCGGCGGGCCGGCCGACGAGCCGGCGATGCATTTCGGCTTTCACGAGAATCCGAGGGCGCTGGCCATCAAGGCGGAAATGCTGAAGCTGCCGCTGAAACAGCGCGGCGAAAAGATCAGCCTGCTGTGGCGGCCGCAGACCGAAGCCATCCTCGACGAGGTCGCTACCGAGCTGCTCAGCGCTATCACGGCGCGCGGCGTGCGTCGCCTGGTCATCGACGGCATCGAGGGTTTTTCCAATCTCACCGACGAGAAGAGCCGCGTCGGGTCTTTTTTGTCGGCGTTGTGCAACGAGTTACGCGCGCTCGGTGTTACCACGTTGGCGACGGCGGAGACGGACCATGCCGGCATCGCCCCCGGGCAGCCGCTCAAGGGCGTGAACCAGACCGGCCTTTCAGCGGTCGCCGAGAACATCATCGCGCTGCACCTCGCTGCGCTGCGCTCGGAAAACCATCGCCTGATGACCATTTTGAAATCGCGGGATCGCCGGACCGACATGAGAATGCGCCGCTTTGAAATCAGCGATGGCGGGATCTTGGTCGACGATGATTACCTCAAGGCGGAGGGCATTCTGAAGGATATCTCCGGCCAGGGCCCGCCATCGGCTCCAGCAGCGGATCTCAAGTTGACTGGAGAATAGCGGTGCGCACGGTCCTGATTGTCGAGGACGAATGGGCGATCGCCGACTGGCTCGAAGTCCTGTTGAGTGAAAACGCCTTCAATGTGCTTGTCGCCGGCAACGGCCGAGAGGCGCTCGACATCCTGCATCGGGAGACACCCGATCTGGTGTTGACCGATTTCATGATGCCGTTCGTCGATGGCGCCGGCCTGATCATGGCCATGGCGCAGAACGACAAGCACCGCGACATTCCGGTGGTGGTGATGACCTCGCTGCTGGAGCACGTCGTCAAGGAACGCGCCGGAAGGTTTCGTGCTTACTTGCGAAAGCCGTTTCGCGAGGCGGATCTGATGAAGGTGATCGGCGAGATTTTTCCGAGTTAGATATCCATAGCCCGGATTTGCTTCGCTTCATCCGGCTACCCAGAGGTGTTGCACCGCACTCGCTCACGTCCTTGCGCCAATTGCCTTTGCGACGACACAAGCCGAAACCCCGACGGGCCCTTCTGTCACGAAATTGCGTTCTCGTCTTGCAGGTCTCCCTTGCCGAGAATTGTGGTGCTTTGCGTTGGATATCCAACATAGACTGTTTCTAAGGGAGTCGAACGACGCCCAAAACAACACGCAAATAGCCTCGACAATCAAGATCGGGGCGGCAGTGAAGAGGGCGGAATGGGAATCAATCAGGGACCGATCAGTCTCGATCAGAAATACACCCAGGGCTCCGGCCACATCTTCCTGACCGGCATCCAGGCGCTGGTGCGGCTGCCGATGGCACAGGTTCGGCGCGATCGCGCCGCCGGCCTCAACACCGCCGCCTACGTCACCGGATACCGCGGTTCGCCGCTCGGCGGTTACGATCAGCAACTGATGGCGGCGCGAAAGCACCTCGACCAATATGGCGTCAAATTCCAGCCCGGCGTCAACGAAGACCTCGCGGCCACCGCGATCTGGGGCACCCAGCAACTCAACCTCTCACCCGGCGCCAAATACGACGGTGTAGTCGGCATCTGGTACGGCAAGGGCCCCGGCGTCGATCGTTGCGGCGACGTGTTCCGTCATGGCAATGCCGCCGGCTCCGCCAAGTTTGGCGGCGTGCTGTGCCTGGCCGGCGACGACCACGGCGCAAAGTCCTCCACGGTGCCGCATCAGTCGGACCACGCCTTCATCTCGGCGCTGATGCCGTATCTTTACCCTTCCAGCATTCACGAGATGATCGAGATGGGGCTGCTCGGAATCGCGATGTCGCGCTATTCCGGATGCTGGGTCGGCATGAAGGTGATCACCGAGACCGTGGAAACCACCGCGGAGATTAACCTCAACAACGAGCTCACGCCGTTCAATATTCCCACCGACTTCGAAATTCCCGCGGGCGGACTCAACCTGCGCTGGCCCGACGATCGCTACGATCAGGATCGCCGGCTGCAGGACTACAAGGGCTTCGCCGCCATCGCCTTCGCCCGCGCCAACAACATCAACCGCATCACCATGGATTCGCCGAACGCCCGCTTCGGCATCATGGCCTCCGGCAAGAGCTATGAGGACGTGCGTCAGGCGCTGCGCGAACTGGGCATCACCGAACAGGTCGCTGCGAAAATTGGCCTGCGGCTCTACAAGATCGGCATGCCGTGGCCGCTGGAGCCGGAGGGCGTGCGTAATTTCGCTGTTGGCCTCGAGGAAATCTTCATCGTCGAGGAACGCCGCGAGATCGTCGAGAACCAGGTCAAGCAGGAGCTGTTCAATTGGCGCGACGACGTGCGCCCGCGCATCGTCGGCAAGATGGATTCCCACGACAAGCGCTTCCTGCCCTTCGCGGAAGAGCTGAGTGTGGCGACAGTCGCAACGTCACTGGTCGATCGGCTGCTGGCGATGGAGATCGATCCGGAGATCGCCGCGCTGCTGCGCGCCAAAGCCGACTGGTTTCACGGCCGCGATGCCTCGCAGGTGCAGGCGGTGGTGCCGATCACCCGCACGCCGTATTTCTGCTCGGGCTGTCCGCACAACACCTCCACCAAGGTGCCCGAGGGCAGCCGCGCGCTGGCCGGCATCGGCTGCCACTTCATGACGCTGTGGATGGATCGCAACACCGAGACCTTTACGCATATGGGCGGCGAGGGCGTGCCATGGATTGGCATCGCGCCCTTTACCAATGAGAAGCATATCTTCGCCAATCTTGGCGACGGCACGTACTTCCATTCCGGCAGTCTGGCGATCCGGCAGTCGATCGCCTCGAAGGCCAACATCACCTACAAGATCCTCTACAATGACGCGGTGGCGATGACCGGTGGTCAGCACCATGATGGTGACCTGTCGCCGCAGAAAATCACGTTCCAGCTCCACAGCGAGGGCATCCGCGAGATCTACCTCGTCTCGGAAAACCCCGACGCCTATCCGGCCTCCAGCATCGCGCCGGGCGTAAAACTCGCGCATCGCGACGAGCTCGACACGGTGATGAAGACGCTGCGCGAGGTGCCGGGTTGCTCGGCGATCGTGTTCGTGCAGACCTGCGCCGCCGAAAAGCGCCGCCGCCGTAAAAGGGGAACGCTGGAAGATCCGCAGCGCCGCGTCATCATCAACCCCGCGGTGTGCGAAGGCTGTGGCGATTGCTCGGTGCAGTCGAACTGCATTTCGGTGGAGCC
Organism: Nitrobacteraceae bacterium AZCC 2146; assembly: GCA_036924855.1. NCBI lineage: Bacteria > Pseudomonadati > Pseudomonadota > Alphaproteobacteria > Hyphomicrobiales > Nitrobacteraceae > Nitrobacteraceae bacterium AZCC 2146. The sequence goes on along the minus strand of JBAGRP010000001.1, from coordinate 1,657,387 downwards.
GCTGGAAACCGTGCTGGGCCGCAAGCGCACCATCAACCAGTCTTCCTGCAACAAGGACTATTCCTGCCTGAAGGGCTTTTGCCCGTCCTTCGTCACCGTCGATGGCGGCAAGCTGAAGCGCAAGGCGCCGGTCGAACTCGGCAGCATCGGCTCGCTGCCGGAGCCGGCGACGCGGCCCGGGCTTGAGCGGCCTTACAATGTCGCGGTCGGCGGTGTCGGCGGCACCGGGGTGCTGACCATCGGCGCGCTGCTCGGCATGGCCGCGCATATCGAAGGCAAGGCCAGCATGATCCTCGACATGTCCGGCCTCGCACAGAAGGGCGGCGCGGTGCTGAGCCACGTCCGTCTCGCCGAGACCACGGAGGAGGTGACCTGTTCGCGTATCGTCACCGGCACCGCCGATCTCTTGATCGCCGCGGATGAAGTGGTGGCGATTGCGAAAGACACCATCGGGCTCTGCGAGTCCGGCCGCACCACCGGCATCGTCAATACGCATCTGATCCCGATCGCCGATTTCGTCCGCAACCGCGATTTCAATTTCCAGACCCGCAAGGTCAACAACGTGCTGGAAGTGTCGCTGCGCAAGGAGTCCACCTTCCTCGATTTCACCAAGGCGGCCGAAGCGCTGCTCGGCGATTCCATCGCCACCAACATGATGATGATGGGCTTTGCCTATCAGCAGGGGCTGCTGCCGCTGCAGGCGGTGTCGATCGAACAGGCGATCGAACTCAACGGCGTCTCGATCAAGATGAACACGCTGGCGTTCCAGCTGGGACGTCTGGCCGCTGCCGATCCGGCTCGCTTGGCCGACATGTTGAAGGGCGCCGACGAGACCATCGCGCCGAAGACGCAGGACGAGATGTCGCTCGACGAAATCATCGCCCATCGCAGCGCGCTGCTGACCGACTATCAGAACGCCAAGCTCGCCGAGCGCTATCGCGCGCTGGTCGCACAGGTGCGCGACGCCGCCATACGTGGCGGCTATGACGATGCGCTGCCGCGCGCGGTAGCGATCAATTACGCAAAACTGCTGGCCTACAAGGACGAGTACGAGGTCGCGCGGCTTTATACCGACGGCAAGTTCGAGAAGCAGATTGCCGCGCAGTTCGAAGGCGATTTCAAGATTAACTTCAACCTCGCGCCGCCGATGCTGCCCGGTGTCGATGCCTCCGGCCGGCCGAAGAAGCGCGCCTTCGGCGCCTGGATGCTGCCGCTGTTCAGGGTACTCGCCAGCCTGCGCGGGCTGCGCGGCACGCCGCTCGACGTGTTCGGCTACAGCGCCGACCGCAAGCTCGAACGCGACCTGATCGCCGGCTACGAAAAGGACGTCGCCACTGTGCTTGGGCTGCTGTCGCCTCTGACGATCGACACGTCCGTGCAGCTGCTGGCGCTGCCCGACCAGATCCGCGGCTATGGCCCGGTGAAGGAGGCGTCGGTGCAGGCCGCTAAAATCCGCTATGCGGAATTGGCGAAAGACCTGGTCAACCCGCCGCCGGCGCCAAGGCAGATTGCGGCGGAGTAACGCAATCCCGTGCCCCGGATGCTGCGCAGCGCGCCGCCTGACGATGCGAAGCATCGTTTGGGTGGCGTGGTGCGCTGCTGATCCGGGGTCCATCTATTTGAAATGAAGAGTGGGTCCCGGATCTGCGGAGCGGCATGGCGGCGATGCTTCGCATCGCCTGAGAATGCCGTACCGCGTCCGGGACACAAGTCATTGCACGCCGGTAGACGGCTCATTCCGCATCGTGAAATTGCTCGTCGCAGTAAACCTGCCGCGCGTTTCCGACGCTTGCCAATCCTGCTTTGACGCGCGAAGACATCTGCCGGGAATGAACACCAGCGGAGAATTTCTTGAGCATCAAAGGCAAGGCGTACCTCGCCGGGATCTACGAGCATCCGACCCGGCATGCACCCGATAAATCCACCGCACAATTGCACGCCGAATGCGCCCGTGGCGCGCTGATCGATGCCGGGCTGACCAAGGACGATATCGACGGCTATATCTGCGCCGGCGATGCGCCGGGCGGCGTGATGGCCATGGCCGACTATATGGGCCTCAAGGTGCGCCACCTGGATTCCACCGAGACCGGCGGCTGCTCCTACATCATCGCGCTTGGACATGCCGCAGAAGCCATCAATGCCGGCCGCGCCTCGATCGTACTGGTGACGCTGGCGGGCAAGCCGCGCACCGGCGCGATGCCGCCCCGCACCGTCGGGCCGGAAGTCGATTTCGAGGCGGCCTATCAGGCCACCACGCACAACATTTACGGCATGTGCGCCCTGCGCCACATGCATGACTTCGGCACCACCAGCGAGCAACTCGCCTGGGTCAAGGTCGCGGCCTCGCATCACGCGCAGTACAACCCGCACGCGATGCTGAAGGACGTCGTCACCGTCGAGGACGTGCTCAACTCGCCGATGATCTCCGACCCGCTGCATCGGCTGGATTGCTGTGTGGTCAGCGACGGCGGCGGCGCCATTATCGTCACGTCAGAGGAAATCGCGCGCAGCCTGAAGAAGCCGCTGGTGCGGATGATCGGCCACGGCGAAGCCCTCAAGGGCCCGCGCGGCGGCAAGGATCTCGATCTGACCTATTCCGCCGGCGTGTGGTCGGGACCGGCGGCCTTCGCCGAAGCGGGCGTGAAGCCGTCGGACATGAAGTACGCCTCGATCTATGACAGCTTCACCATCACCGTGGTGATGCAGCTGGAAGACATCGGCTTCTGCGAGAAGGGCCAGGGCGGCAAGTTCGTCGCCGACGGCAACCTGATTTCGGGTGTCGGCAAGTTGCCGTGGAATACCGACGGCGGTGGTCTCTGCAACAACCATCCGGTCAACCGCGGCGGTATGACCAAGATCCTCGAAGCCGTGCGCCAGCTGCGCGGCGAGGCCCATCCCAAGGTGCAGGTGCCGAACTGCGATCTCGCCGTGGTGCACGGCACCGGCGGCCTGCTCGGCGTGCGCCATGCCGCCTCTACCGCCATTCTGGAGCGCGTGTAATGGAAACGACCAAGAAGTACCCTGCGCCGGAAGGCAATCCCGAGACCAAGGAATATTGGGACGCTGCCGCCAAGGGCAAGCTGCTGTTCAAGCGCTGCACCGCCTGCGGCGAGCCGCATTATTTTCCGCGTTCGATCTGCCCGTTCTGCTTCTCGGACCAGACCGTGTGGGAGGAAAGTTCGGGCGAGGCGACGATCTATACGTTCAGCCTGATGCGCAAATCCGCCACCGGGCCTTATGCAATCGGTTACGTCACGCTGAAGGAAGGCCCGTCGCTTCTGACCAACTTCGTCGACTGCGACATGCAGACCCTGAAGATCGGCCAGAAGGTCAAGGTGGTGTTCAAGCCCACCGACGGCGCGCCGCTGCCATTCTTCACGCCGGCGTAAACCGAGACCTCATCCTGAGGAGCGCGCTCTTGCGCGCGTCTCGAAGGATGATGCGACAAAAAGAGCGCACCATCCTCATGGTTCGAGACGGCGCAAGCGCCTCCTCACCATGAGGATGTCAAAAGCAACAGCGACAAGAAGAGGAAGCCACTGATGCCGATCAACTACGAACAGCTGATGGCACTGAAGAACATCGGCCAGAAATACAGCTACACCGACCGCGACGTGATGCTGTACGCCTATGGCATCGGCCTCGGCGCCGATCCGATGGACGAGAAGGAGTTGGCTTTCGTCAACGAGGCCTACTACACGGAACGTCCGGTGAAGGTGGTGCCGACTTTTGCGTCGGTCGCGGCATGGGGCGCAGGTCCCGGCGAGATGAATCTCAACAAGCTGCTCGTCGTCGATGGCGAGCGCGACATCACCTTTCACAGGCCGATGCCGGTGGCTGCCAAGATCACGGCCGACTCCAGCGTGCTCGACGTGTTCGACAAGGGCAAGGACAAGGGCGCGGTGATCCGTCACAAGACGGTGCTGCGCAACGAGGCTGGTGAAGAGCTGGCGACTTTGGTCGCCTCGCGCTTTGCCCGTGGCGATGGCGGCTTTGGCGGCCCGTCCGACGGCCAGCCCGAGCCGCACCAGGTGCCGACGCGTGCGCCGGACCAATCCGTCGATATCAGCACGCGGCCGGACCAGGCGCTGATCTATCGCCTCTGTGGCGATCGCAATCCGCTGCACAGCGATCCCGAATTCGCCAAGCGTGCCGGCTTCCCGCGCCCGATCCTGCACGGCATGTGCACGTATGGCCTGACGTGCCGTGGCGTGCTGCAGACCTATGCCGACTACGATCCCTCGGCGTTCAGGCAGCACGCTGTCAGGTTCTCGTCGCCGGTCTATCCCGGCGAGACCGTGACCATGGATCTGTGGAAGGACGGCAACGTCATTTCGTTCGAAGCCAAGGTGAAATCGCGCAACGTCACCGTGATCAAGAGCGGAAAAACCGTTCTGGCGTAACTTGCATTGTCATTCCCCGGCGCGCCAATTGGCGCGCCTGAGGGCGGGAGCAGCGACAGCTGCGAGCGAGCCCGGAATCCAGAAGAGTACCGGAGCGATCTAGATTCCGGGTCTGCACTCCGACCGGCTTTCGCCGGCGCGGAGCGCATCCCGGAATGACAAGAACAATAAAACCAAAACAGGGAGGAGGCCGCTATGGGGTTGCTCGACGGCAAGGTGGCGATCATCACAGGCGCCGGTGGCGGCCTCGGCGAAGCCTACGCAAAGCTGTTCGCGCAAGAGGGCGCGGCAGTCGTGGTCAACGATCTCGGCGGCCCGCGCGACGGCTCCGGCTCCGACCTCTCAATGGCGCAGCAGGTGGTCAACGCGATTCATGCCGGAGGCGGCCGCGCAGTGGCCAATGGCGCCGACATCTCGACCATGGCTGGCGGCCAGTCGGTGTTCGACGAGGCCATCAAGGCCTTCGGCAAGGTCGATATCCTCGTCAACAATGCCGGCATTCTGCTCGACCAGACCTTTGCCAAGGCCACCGAAGCCGCCTGGGACAAGGTGATGAAGGTGCATCTCAAGGGCACGTTCTGCGTCACCCAGCCGGTGTTCAAATGGATGAAGGAGAATGGCGGCGGCGTCATCGTCAACACTTCGTCGACCTCAGGCCTGATCGGCAATTTCGGGCAGAGCAATTATGGTTCGGCGAAAGGCGGTATTTGGGGCCTGTCGAACGTGCTGGCGATCGAAGGCCGCAAATACAACATCCGCGTGTGGACGCTGGCGCCGGGCGCGCTGACCCGGATGACCGCCGACCTGCCGCGCTACATCGAGAATCCCGGCGCGGCGCTGGGCCCGGACGGCATCGCGCCGGCGGTGCTCTACATGGTCAGCGATCTCTCCGGCAGCCAGACCGGCAAGGTTCTCGGCGTTTCCGGCCCGCGCGGCGTCCGCGAGATGAAGATGATGGAAATGGACGGCTGGAAGCCGCCCCATGACGGCTGGAAGGCCGAGGATGTGGTCGCCCATGCCAGCGAGATTTTCTTCTCCGAAGCGGATACCAAGATGTCCGCGCGGCGATTTTAGGGCATATTGCGCCGCGACGGGGCAGGCGGTTGCCGTCTCGATTTGATTTCTCAAGGAGACACCATGAAACTGACCCCCAAGGCCGCAGGCACTTTTGCGATTGCGCCGACCCCGTTCCACGACGATGGCCGGATCGACGACAAGTCGATCGACCGCCTGACCGACTTCTATGCCGAAGTCGGCTGCGACGGCGTCACCGTGCTCGGCATTCTCGGCGAGGCGCCGAAGCTGGAAGCCGCCGAGGCCGAGGCGGTGGCGACGCGCTTCGTCAAGCGCGCCAAGAACATGCAGATCATCGTCGGCGTCTCGTCGCCGGGCTTTGCGTCGATGCGCTCGCTGGCCCAGAAATCGATGGATGCAGGCGCCGCCGGCGTGATGATCGCGCCGCCGCCGCATCTGCGCACCGACGACCAGATCACCGGCTATTTCAAGCAGGCCGTGGAAGCGATCGGCGACGACATTCCCTGGGTGCTGCAGGACTATCCGCTGACGCTGACCGTGGTCATGACGCCGGCGGTGATTCGCAAGATCATCATGGACAGCAAGTCCTGCGTGATGCTGAAGCATGAGGACTGGCCGGGTCTGGAAAAGATCACCACGCTGCGCGGTTTCCAGAAGGACGGCTCCTTGCGCGAACTGTCGATCCTGACCGGCAATGGCGGCACCTTCCTGGACTTCGAGATGGAGCGCGGCGCCGATGGCGCCATGACCGGCTATGCCTTCCCGGAATTGCTGATCGATGTGGTGAACCTGCAGAAGAAAGGCGAGCGCGACAAGGCGCACGACCTGTTCGACGCGCATCTGCCGCTGATCCGCTACGAGCAGCAGCCCGGCGTCGGCCTCGCCGCGCGCAAATACGTGCTGCAGAAGCGCGGCATCATCGCCTCGATGGCGCAGCGCAAGCCGGCGTCGGCGATCTCGGTCACTGCCAAGGCCGAGATCGATTACCTGCTGTCGCGCGTCGCCCGCTTCGACAAGCGCGCCAACCTGCAGCCGCAGTCCAGCGCGGCGGGCTAGACAAATACGCCAGAGTTCGTCGTGGCCGGGCCAAAAGCGCGAAGCGCGTCTTCGCGCTAGATATCCCGGCCATCCACGTCTTTGGCACCAAGTAAGACGTGGATGCCCGGCACAAGGCCGGGCATGACGACGATAAATCGGTCCGCGCATTGAACGCTGATCAGGGAGAAAATCATGCCCAGCGAGCCCGGCGTCGCGCGTCCTGCGTCCACTATCCTGTTGCTTCGCGAGGGCGCCGCCGATGCCATCGAGGTTTTCATGATGGTGCGGCACTATCAGATCGAGTTTGCCTCGGGCGCGCTGGTGTTTCCCGGCGGCAGCGTCGATGCCGGCGATCAGGATATTATTGGCAGGCCCGAGCTCTACACGGGCGTTGCTGGACACGATGCCACAACGCTGAATTTTCGCATCGCTGCAATCCGCGAGACGTTTGAGGAAAGCCGGATCCTGCTGGCGCGCCCGCGCGGATCGAACGAACTGATCGAAGCCAAGCGAGCAGGGCAGATCGCCGATGCCCATCGTGATGCGCTCAATGAGGGCAAGATCAGCTTCGCTGATATCATCGCCGACAACGATCTGGTGCTGGCGCTCGACCTCTTGGTGCCCTACGCGCACTGGATCACGCCTGTGGGGATGCCGAAGCGGTTCGACACCTGGTTCTTTCTCGCCGCCGCGCCGCCGGAGCAGGTCGGCATGCATGACGGCAAGGAATCCACCGACTCGATCTGGCTCTCGCCGCGTGAGGCGCTGGAAGGCGGCGCATCGGGGCGTTTCACCTTGCCATTCCCAACCACGCGCAACCTGATCAAGCTCGGCAAGCAGCCGAGCGTCGCCGCCGCGCTCGACGATGCCCGCGGCAGCGTGGTCGTCACCGTGACCCCGGTGGTCACCAAGGACGGCGACAAGCGCCAGCTGCGGATTCCGGCGGAAGCCGGCTACGACGGCGAAGTATTCGAGATGTGACTATCCCGCCTTCGCCTGTGGTGCGGCCGTGGCGCTCTCCCAGAACGGCCGTCGCAATTCGCGCTTCAGCACCTTGCCGGCGCCGGAGAGCGGGAAGGGGTCGCTGCGGATATCGACGCTGCGCGGGCATTTATAGCCGGCGATCTTTTCCTTGCAGAAGGCGATGATCTCGGCGGCATTGACGCTGATGCCCGGCTTCGGAATCACGAGGGCGTGGACGGTCTCGCCCCATTGCGGATCGGGGATGCCGATGACAGCGCATTGCGCCACCGCCGGATGCTGCGCGACGACGTTCTCGACCTCGATCGAATAGACGTTCTCGCCACCGGAGATGATCATGTCCTTCATTCGGTCGACCAGATAGATATAGCCTTCGTCGTCCATGTAGCCGCCGTCGCCGGTGTGCATCCAGCCGTCGATCACGGCCCTGGCGGTTTCTTCCGGGCGTTCCCAATAGCCCATCATCACGTTCTGGCCGCGCACCGCGATTTCGCCGACCACGCCGCTGCCGACAGGCTTGCGGTCGGCATCGACGATCCGCGCCTCGCAGCCGACGGCGGCGCGGCCGCAGGCGCGCTGTCGGCCCTTTGCAGTGGCGGCTTCGCCAAAGTGCTGGTCCCACGGCAGATGCGTCGCCAGCGGCGACAATTCGGTCATGCCGTAGAGCTGGTGGAATTCAGTGCCGGGCAGGCCGGCCATGGCGCGTTTCAGCAAGGCTTCGTTGATCGGCGAGGCGCCGTACATCATCTGCTTCATTGACGACAGGTCGGCGCTGTGAAAGGCGGGATGATCGACCAGCATCTGGATCATGGTCGGCACGATCAGCGTCGCCGTGACCTTCTCGCGCGCGATGGTCTGCATCACCAGCTCCGGATTGAACATCCGGACGATGACGTTGGTGCCGCCTGATATCAGGGACGTGAACATCGCGCCGCCATTGGCGACGTGAAACATCGGCGCGGCGTTGAGGTAGATCGAGCCTTCCGGCACCAGACCTTCGCCCAGCATGTGCAGCGAATTGCTGACGATGTTGCCGTGGCTGAGCATCACACCCTTGGAGCGGCCGGTGGTGCCGCCGGTGTAGAAGATGCCGGCAAGGTCGTCGCGCGCCCGCATCGCGTCCGGGATCGGCTGGCTGGTTGCCACCAGTTCTTCGTAGTCATGCGCTTCGGCGGGGCCGGCGTCGTCGTCGGCATGGATCAGCGTCAGCGGCATCGCCTTGGCGAGATCGACGCCCATCGCCGCGAAAGCGCTGTCGACCACCAGCGCGGTGGCGCGGCAGTCCAGCAGCGAGTCCGCGATTTCCGTGGCGCTCCAGCGCACATTGGTCGGCACGATCACGGCGCCGGCCCAGGCGACGCCGAGATAGAGTTCGAGATAGCGGTCGGAATTCAGCATCAGTACCGCAACCCGGTCGCCGGGCTTGACGCCGAGCTTTTGCAGCGCACCTGCCAGCCTCGCCACGCGGCCACCGACCTCGCGCCAGTCGCGGCGGCGATCGCCATCGATGGTCGCCGTCCCGGCCGGATTGGTCTGCAGCACCCGGCGCAGGCCCTGGGTGATATTCATGGCGTTCTCCCTGTAAATTGGCTGTGCGGATGCTGAACGCATCTCTGGGCCGGTGGATGGGATCATAGCGACGGCTTGTCCCCCCGCAAGCGCCGCCGATCCGGCATTGTGGTTCGAACCATGTTCCCCCAGCCTGCGAAGTCAGGGTATATTGCCGTGGTTTGGAGCCGGTTTTCCCAGTCATGCCATCTGCCATCGCGGCGTTTTTTCAGCGGGTTCGATCGTCCTCGCTCTCGATCGGCCAGCTGACCTTCAGCGGGTTCCTGCTGGTGCTGGCGGTCATTCTGATCACCAGCATCGCCAGCGTGGTCGCGATCCGCCACATCGACATGACCTTTGCCGAATTGCAGCGGCTGCAAACCGTCGGCGATCTCGCCGAGGATATCGACCGCCGCCTGACCAGTCTGCGGCTGGCGGCGCGCGACTTCGTCACCGATCCCGACGCGCAGCCGGAACGCGTGACCCAGGCCGCAGCGTCGCTCGGCGAACTCCTGAAGAAGACCCGGATCGAGCTGGCGCCCGAGCAGCGCGACATGATCGACGGCGTCGCCGCGCGGTTGACCAGCTACCGCGAAGGCATCGACCGTGTCACCGCACTGATCGCCCGCCGTGCCGGGCTGGTCGCGGCATTGCCGCCGCTGCGGGAGAAATTCGAGGCGGCGATCGCCGGGGTGCCCGACAGGGCCACGGCGAGAAGCCTGTTCAAGGCGCAGAACCAGATCGCTGCGGCGTTGCTGGCGCACGATCCCGCCAACGCCGAGCAGGCCGCGCAACGGATGCGGGCGCTGCCGATCGACGACGTCCAGCTGCGCAGCGCCGCCGACGCCTATGCGGATGGCATCATCTCGATCGCCGGTACCGAAAGCGAGATCGCCGACCTCGACAAGGAGGTGCTCGGCACCGAGGGCCGGCTGATCGGCCGCGTCACCGAGCTGCTGCGCGAGCTCAGCGCGCGCCGCGGGCGGGTGCTGTCACGCGATTTCGCACAGACGCTGACCGAGGCGAAATGGCAAAGCATCGCGCTCGGCAGCGTCGGCGTGCTGATCGGCCTGCTCGCGGCTTTGTTCGTGGTCCGCCGCACAGTGCGGCCGTTGAAGGCTATCGCGAAAGCGATCCGCGCGCTCGCCGGCGGCGCGCAGCATACCGCGATCCCCGCCACCGACATCGAGAACGAGATCGGCGACATCGCCCGCGCCGCGGAAGTGTTCCGCCGCACGCTGGTCGATGCCGACGCCGCGCGCGAGGCCGCCGTCCATGCGCTGGCCGAGCAGCGCCACGCCGAAGAAAGTTACCGAAAGCTGTTCGAAGGTTCGGTCGACGGCATCTATGTGACGACACCGGCTGGCGCGCTGCTCAATGCCAATCCGGCGCTGGCGCGAATGATGGGTTATGACTCTCCGGAGGAGCTGATCCGCGCCACGCTCGACATCTCGCGCACTATCTATGTCGATCCCGCCGCGCGCGCCGAGTATCAGTTGCGGATGCAGCGCGACGGTACGGTGCGCGAATTCGAGTATCAGGTCCGGCAGCGGCACTACACCATTCTCTGGCTGTCAGACAGTGCCACGGCGGTGCGCGACGAGAACGGAGAGGTGGTGCGCTACGAAGGTACGGTGCGCGACATTACCAACCAGAAGCATGCCGAGGCCGCCGTCAAGGAAGGCCGCCGGCTGTTGCAGCAGGTGATCGATACCGTACCCGCCGTCATCAACGTCAAGGATACCCGGCTGCGTTATGTGCTGATGAACCGCTATATGGCGGGCATCTTCGGCATCGAGCCCGATGAGGCGCTCGGGCGCACCACGGCGGAACTGATGTCGCGCTATGGCGCGGCAAAAACCAGCGAGCCCGACAAGCGCGTGCTGGCGAGCGGCGATGGCCTCGGCTTCTATGAAGAAGAATATCAGGATGTTTCCGGTGCGATGCGGCAGTGGCTGGTCAACAAGATGCCGCTGCTGACATCCGATGGCAAGATCGAGAACATCGTCACGGTTGCGCTCGATATCGGCGAGCGCAAGCGCAGCGAACACGAGATGCGCAAGGCCAAGGATGCTGCCGAGGCAGCGCTGCGCAATCTGCGCGAGACGCAGAACTCGCTGATCGAGGCAGAGAAGCTCGCGGCCCTCGGACGTCTCGTCGCCGGCGTCGCCCATGAGGTCAACAATCCTGTTGGCATCAGCCTCACGGTGGCGTCGTCACTCGAGCGCAAGATCGCGCTGTTCGGCGAGGAGGTCGCGCGCGGCGACCTGCGCCGCTCCAGCCTCACCGACTTCATCGAATCCAACCGTGATGCCGCGTCGCAACTGGTCGCCAACCTCAACCGCGCCGCCGAACTGATCCAGTCGTTCAAGCAGGTCGCAGCGGATCGCAATTATTCCGACCAGCGGGTGTTCGATCTCGCCGATCTCACCGAGCAGGTGGTGATGAGTTTGAAGCCGGGGCTGCGAAAGCAGAACCTGGCGCTGTCGGTGGATTGTCGGCCGAACCTCATCATGAACAGCTATCCAGGACCCTATGGCCAGGTGCTGACCAACCTGTTTCTCAACGCGGTGGCGCATGCGTTTCCGAACGGCAGCGGCGGCGCGGTGGAAATCCGGATCCAGGAATCCGGCGACGACCATGTCGAGGTGCTGTTCTCCGACAACGGCATCGGCATGAGCGCCGATGTCCGGCGCCGCGCGTTCGATCCGTTCTTCACCACCCGTCGCGACCAGGGCGGCACCGGCCTTGGCCTGCACATCGTCTACAGTATCGTCACCAACCGCCTCGGCGGAAGGCTCAACCTGCATTCCGAACCGGGCAAGGGCACGCGGGTGCAGATCATCCTGCCGCGCGTCGCGCCGCTGGAGATGGCGGCGGAGTAGGTGAAGGCTATTCCGTATCCGCGAGCTTGCGTAGCGTGGCGCGAAAGATCTGGCTGGCCTTGCCGACCAAAGCGGTGCCGTTCATGATCGCCGAAGTGTCGGTGAAGGTGCCGGTGACGCCGATGCCGACCGGCTGGTTCTGGCCGCCGAACAGCGGGCTCATCGCCGGGCTAGGCGTGTGCTGCATCACCGTCACCTCGCCCTTGAAGGTGCTGTTTTCGGCGTTCGAAATGTAACTGCCGACGTAAAACAGATAGGCGTCGCCGCCAAGGATCTTGCCGTCGCGAAACACCACAACGCCGCTGCCCTTGCCCGAGCGACCGTCCTGCAGGTCGACATGGATCGAATAAAGTGCGTTTTTCATTATGTCCCGGTGGCGAGGCCCGTCCCTTGGCCGCGCCCCCTGTTATGCCAAAGTAGCGGGAGCAGCGTCAACGCAACATTTCGCGTAGCGGCATTTCGCGTATCGGTAGCGCGCGGCCGGCGGGGCATCGCATCGATGCCGTCAAATTTGATCAAATCCGACCGGTTGGTCTGCCCGCAATGTAGTCGCAATGCAGGGGCTGTAAACGACGGTGTGCGACGAGGGCTGAGCAGATTGCATGAGGATATTATTGGTCGAAGACGAACCCGAGATGGCGGCTGCGCTTTCTGCCGCACTGAATGCTTATGACATGGTGGTTGATCATGTGACGACGCTGGCCGCGGCCGAGGAGGCGGTGTCACTTGTCGCTCACGATGCCGTTCTGCTGGATCGCCAATTGCCCGACGGCGAGGGTCTGTCGCTGATTCCAAAGCTCCGCGCCCGCGTGGATGGTACCCCAGTAATTGTTCTCACCGCCCGGGGCGAGCTTTCCGACCGAATCTCCGGCCTCGATGGCGGCGCCGACGACTACCTGGCCAAGCCGTTCGCCATCGAAGAACTGATGGCGCGGCTGCGCGCCGTGCTGCGCCGGCCTGTCGCGTTGCGGTCCGACCTCGTGCAGGTTGGCTCTCTCTCGTTCGACTTCGGCCATCGCGAGGCCAGCGTTGGCGGGCGACCGCTGGAATTGCCGCGCCGCGAACTGCTGGTGCTCGAAACCTTGCTGCGGCGAATGGGGCGCACCGTATTGCGCGCGTCTCTTGAGGAAGCCGTGTATGGCTTCGATGACGAGATCCAGTCGAATGCCCTCGATACCCACGTGTCGCGGCTGCGACGCAAGCTCGCCGATGCCGACGCCGGCGTCGAGATTCACGGCATCCGCGGCGTCGGCTATTTGCTGAAGCGCCAGCCATGACAGGACGCTCCTCCGCGAAGTCGCTGAGATCGCGGCTGGTCTGGCGTCTGGTGCCGCTGCAGGCGGCGATGCTGGCGGCTGTCGTTCTGCTTGTGGTCGGTACTCTATGGGCGAGCGGACTGCTTCTTGATCAGCGCGACGAGGATTACGTCAGTGATGTCTTGCGCGACGCGATTGCGCGCGACGCCACGGGCCGGATCGTGCTGCGTCCTACCTCCGATCTGCAGAAACTGCGGGCCGATGTCCCCGACCTGTGGTTTTCAATCAGGGACAGAACGGGGCATTCGCTGTCTGAAGGCGCGGTGCCGGAGCCGTTCGCGCAAATCGGCGGTGCGCTCGATCAGATCGGCCAGGCGAGACTGGGCTGGCAATTGCTGGAGGGCGATCCGCGTCGGCCTGCCGCGCGGATGAAATGGGTGAAGACCGCCGTGGGTGACGCCCAGATCATCACAGCGACACAGGGCGAAATATCGACGGCGAGGGCGGCCCTGGCAACGACGCTGGTGCTTTTCGGCTTCGTGCTGCCAAGCCTGCTGCTGATGACGCTGGCGACTTTCATTGCGACGCCGATCGTCGTGCGCGGGGCGCTCGCCGGCTTGAGCAATGCCGCCGAGGAAGCCCGCCAGATCGATATCGACAGCCGCGGCGCCCGATTGCCGGTCGATAAAGTCCCGACTGAAGTCGCTCCCCTGGTGCGGGCGATCAACGATGCGCTGGCGCGGCTGGATCAAGGGTACGAACGCCACAAGCGCTTTCTTGCCGATGCGGCACATGAATTACGCACGCCGATCGCCATTCTGAACACGCGGCTGGAAAGCCTGCCGGACGGGCCCGAAAAAATGCGGCTGCTCGAGGATGTGGCGCGGCTAGCTATGTTGGCCGAGCAACTGCTTGATCTGCAGCGGCTCGGTCAAGGCCCGACCGCGTTTTCCCGCGTCGATCTGGTTGCGGTCGGCCGTTCCGTCGTTGCCGACCTGGCGCCGTTGGCGATCGCGGCCGGCTACGACATCTCGTTCGAGGCTGAAGCCGACTACGTCATGGTGATGGGCGACGAGGCGTCGCTGGGACGCGCCGTGACCAACCTCGTACAGAACGCGATTCAGCATGGTGGCCGTCATGGCGTGATTACCATCGGCGTCCACGCGGACGGCGCCATTGAAGTCGAGGATCAGGGACCTGGTATTCCGGCTGACCAGCGCGAGAAGATTTTCGAGCCCTTCCACCGGATGCAACCGGCCAGTCGCGGTGCAGGCCTCGGTCTCAACCTGGTGCGCGAGATCGTGCGATTGCACAACGGTCACGTCGTGGTGCTCGACGGAATAGGCAGCGGCGCTTGCGTCAGAATTCGGCTGCCGCTGCTTCACGCCAACTGAAATCAAGGCTGCAAGTTTCTTTGTCCGGAAGCATGACGTCATGCAGGCTCAATCTTGCAGCGTCATAAGCCCCTCTGGTGGTGATCATCCCACCGCGTTGGTCTCAATCCATCTACCCGGGGCATTCGCTTTATGGACCTTCCTTCATTCGTCGGATCGCTGTCGGGCTATGGTCTGATGGGAATTGTCGGCATTGGTATCGCCGAAAAAATTGTTCCAATCGTGCCGTCCTACGTGGTTCTGCTTTTTCTCGGCATGACCTGCGCGCCCAACCGAAACGACCTTTTCCAAGTGATCGCGGCGACGACGACTGGATCCACGTTGGGGTCGTTGTGGTGGTATAGTTGCGGTCGCGCGCTGGGCGTCCGGCGGACCGATGCAATGATTGCGCGGTTCGGCCGCTATGTTTTCCTGAAAGCCTCGCTCTATTCGCGTCTGACGAATGCCTACCGACGGAATCATTTCTGGGTCACGCTGGTGGGCCAGACGATCCCGGTGGTGCGGGTCTATCTGTCGCTTCCGGCGGGAGTTCTGAGGCTGGCGCCGCGCAGCTTTATCGCTGCGACCCTGCTCGGCGCCTTCGCGTTCAACGCGCTGCTTCTCAGTCTTGGATATGTCTTGCGCGACGGCAGCGGTGATCCGTTGCAATCGGGGATGTGGGCGGTTGCGGCGCTCGTCGCGGCGGAGTTCACGGTGATCCTTGCCATGCGCCTTGCCTCCGCATTGGGAAGTCGCATCCGGCGCCAATCGCAAAGCTGATTTTCAACGCGTTTGATACCACGCGCAATGCTCTCGCAATTCAGCTCGACGACATTGGCCATACTTTCTTCCCGACAGCGATTGTGGGTCGGAAGAAAGCACGGCGGCATTCGCCGCCCTGTCTGAAACCGATGCCGGAGCCAGCATGTCGCGTGACTTTCTATCTTTCTTTCTCGCCTGGGCTTCAGCCCCTCGTCGTGTCGGCGCGATATCGCCGTCCGGCAATGCACTGGCGGAATTGATAACAAGCGAGATTGATCCGGCTTCCGGGCCTGTTATCGAACTCGGGCCCGGCACCGGCGTGTTCACCTACAAGTTGTTGAAACGCGGTGTGCGCCAGCAAGATCTGACGCTGATCGAATATGGTTCCGATTTCACGCGGCTGTTGGAACTGCGATTTCCCGGTGCGCGGGTGCTGTGGATGGATGCAGGACGGCTCGCCAACAGCGACCTCTTCGAAGGTGCTCCGGTCGGGGCGGTTATCAGCGGACTGCCGCTGCTCAACATGTCGACAAGAAAGGTAATCAACATTCTCGGTGGCGCATTCAGCTACCTGAAGCCCGGCGGCGCCTTCTACCAATTCACCTATGGTTTAAGCTGTCCGGTACCGAGGCCGGTGCTCGACCGACTCGGTCTCAAGGCGACACTACTCGACCGTGCACTCACCAACGTGCCGCCGGCGGCCGTCTATCGGCTGACCCGAAGGGCACCGTGCAAATTCGCGGGCGCCGAGAGGCAGCTTTCCGATGATCCGCAGATGGTGAGTCGTCGCGCATGAACGAAGAATTGTCGCAATCGCAAAGCAATATTTCGTGTGTGGAAGGTAGTTCAGAGGCCGTGAACTGGCGTGCGAAATGCATGATCATAGTCGCGCCGGCCGGGGGCCTGGAGCGAGCAATATGCGCAAATGGATCAAGTCCGGCGCCGATGCGCCGTGTTCATGCAACGTCGATGCTTTACGAGCAGATGGTTCCTTGCGGAGCTACAAAAGGGATCGTCACAAGGTCTGGATGTCCGGAGCTGTACTTGCTCTGGCCGTTGCGGGCGCGGTTGTGGCGCCGCTGGCACCATCAATCGCGCGTGATCGAGGGCAGTTCGCCAACACGAGTCCCGAACTGAAGTCCTGGTTCGACAGTCTGCGCAGCGCCAAGGGACCTTGTTGCTCGGACGCCGATGGCAGCGCGGTCAGCGATGTCGATTGGGAATCCAGCAGCGGTCATTACAAAGTGCGGCTCGATGGTATGTGGTTTGACGTGCCAGACGAGGCGGTCATCACCGTGCCGAACCGCGTCGGCCGTACCATGGTATGGCCGATGCAGGGCGCTGGCGGGATCACGATCCGCTGCTTCATGCCGGGCAGCATGACGTAGCGATTTAGTCGGCGCGGCGCATCGAGGCGAGTGTGGCGATCAGCGAGATCGCTGCGAGCACGATCACGGTCGCGCCGTAGATATACAGCGTCAGCGGCAGACCGAGCGTCGGTACGAACAGGCCGGCGACAATGGTCGGCAGGCTGAAGGCGAGATAGCAGACGATGAAGATCACCGAGAGCAGGCCGGCGCGCTCCTGCGGCTGCGCCAGCGGTACCACGGTTCGGATGCTGCCGAAAAAACCCGCACCGAAGCCGACGCCTGAAATCACGGTTCCGATCAGCAACAGCGGGATGCTCTGTGCGTAAACGCCGCCGAGCGTGATGACGACGCCGAGGATCAGGCCGGACATGCTGCGGGTCAGGATCGTGGTGCCGGGCCACGGTCGCACCAGCAGCATCGACAACGCGCCGCTATAGGTGAGGACCGAGACGGCGAGGCCGCCGAGCAGCGGCGAGGTCGAGCCGGTGACGATCCGCAGCAGCGACGGCATCAGCGACAGATAGAATCCGCACAGCGCCCACAGCGCGATATTCCCGGGCGATACCAGGATCAGCGCCTGCCGTGCATGCGGCGGCACGATCACGATCGGCCGCAACGACGCCAGCGCGCCCGGCCGCGGCTTGGCGGTTTCCGGCATCCACCACACCAGCAGCGCCTGCACCGCGAAGGCCGCCAGCAAAAGGATATAGACGAGTTGCGTCGGCATCGGCGCGTAGGTCACCAGTATGCTCGATATCAGTGCGCCGGTCGCGGTGCCTGTCACCGGCGTGACGCTGTTCATCAGCGATCCATGGGCGCGGTGGGTGTCGAGGATCGCAGCACCAATCGTGCTCGCCGCCATGCCGGTGGCAAAGCCCTGGATGGTGCGCGCGGCGATCAACATGCCAACGGAATCGGCCTCGATGAAGAAGGCCATCGCCAACGCATTCAGGATCAGTGCGGCAAATATCACCGGCCGGCGTCCGACATAGTCCGACAGCGATCCGACCGTGAGCAGCGACAGCAGCAGGCTCAACGCGTAGACGGCGAATACCATCGTCACCATGACCGGCGAAAAGCCCCAGTGCTCCTGGTAGATCCGGTACAGCGGCGTTGGCGCGCTCGACGCGCAGGTGATGGCGCCGAGCGTCGCGATCTGGAAGACAATGGAACCGCGGCGCGTCATCAGCCGCCTGGGCTGGACGTCGGGAGGTCTAAGCATCAAGAGGGGCGCCTGAAGGGAGGGGTGGGTCAAACCCGCGCTGGTCGCGTCCACCCATCGAATGATTTTACCTCCTGTGCCGCGGCATCGTTCGTGTGAAGCGGAACGATGCCGCGACAGGGGACGTCAATCATGCACAGGCCCACCGCGCTTCACAACCGCGGCTGGCTCGCGCGCGCCGTGCCGGGATTGCATGGCTCACGGCGTCCATGCCCCTTAACAGCGCGCGAATCCGTTCCTATACTATTGGCTTCACGAACAATGAAAGGAGGTGGTCCAGTGTCTATTTCCAAGCGCTGTCACCTCGCTGAGGCCGCCCGCTAGACTCACTCTTGAGTTTGGCAAGGGCGCCGCCTCGGCGCCTGGTTCAGCGAGAACAGGGAAGGGCGCGCCGAGCGATCGGCGCGTCCTTTCTTTTTTGGCGAAGCTGCGCGGGCTTGATCCGCGGTCAATCCATGGCAATCTATTCGGTATCGCTTTGTTGGGAGTAGCAGCGATGCCGAGAACGCCGCGCGATATCGCGGATAGAATGGCCGAGCGCCGCGACCGGCGGAAGGCGGACGACGGTTTCGTGCGCGAGAGCTTCACGCTTCCACGCGACAACGCCCGTACAACGGCACGGGCGTTTCTCGATCGGTTTCCGAAGCAGGCCTATATGAGCGAAGTCGAACGCTGGCGCGAATTGCCCGGCGGCGAGATTGAATTCACGATGCGGCGGCTGCGGACGGCGGATTGACGCTGCAGGCGGCGATCAGCTGCGCGATCTCATGTTCGCTCATGCCCGGCGCCTTTGATGTATCCGCCTGATCCGGCGCGCATTCATGGATCGCGTAGCCCATGTCGAGAATCCGGCGCGGCGGATCTTCTTCCCGAGAGCCGACTTCGATCACGAGACCACTGTCGGCGGCGTGCTGCCAGACTTCCGACTTGGTCGGGAAGGCCTTGCTGACTTTGACGGCGTTGGAAAACAGCGCGTAAGGCATTGGCGACCTCCGTTGCGAGGCGATAACGCGCAATATGGCATTCGGTTGCATTGCAGCAAGAGCGACTTTCGTCGCGCGCGAAGATGTGAAGCGGAGAAAAATCCTCGCACCGCGATGGTTCCGCCCGGAACCCGACCGTCGCCTCAGACCGCGGCGTCGTTGCGGGCGTTGCGGCGGATCACCTGCGGCGGCTGACCGAAGGCGCGCAGGAAGGCGCGGCGCATCCGCTCGCGATCGGCGAAGCCGGTTTCGGTGGCGATGAAATCGATCGGATGCCGGCTCTGCTCCATCATCAACCGCGCCGCCTCGACGCGCAGGTTCTCCACCGCCTTGGCCGGCGGCTGACCGGTCTCGGCGCGAAACGCGCGGCTGAACTGCCGCGGGCTGAGATTGGCCGCTTTGGCGAGTTCTTCGACCGACAACGGCGCTCGCAGATTTTTCCGCGCGTAAACCAGAGCATTTTGAATGCGGTCGGATTTCGCGTCCATCTCGAGCAGAGCGGAGTGCTGCGACTGGCCGCCGGCGCGCCGATGCGAGACGACGAGCTTTTTCGCGACGCTGCGGGCGACGTCGGCACCGAGATCCTTCTCGACCATGCCGAGCGCGAGATCGATTCCCGCGGTCGCTCCGGCGGAGGTCCAGATCGGCCCGTCGATGATGAAGATCTTGTCTTCGTCCATCTGGATCTTGGGAAAGCGCGCCTGCATGTCGCGGGCGTGGAGCCAGTGGGTGGTGACGCGGCGGCCGTCGAGCACGCCGGCGTCGGCCAGCGCGAAGGCGCCCATGCAGATCGCCGCGACCCGGCGCGAGGTGGTGAGGGAATTGCGGATAAAGGCGATCAGCGCGGGCGAAGCTCTGACGATCTCGTTGCCGCCGCCGACGATCACGGTGTCATAGCTCGCATCGTCAAATGGCCGGGTGTCCATCGTCATGCCGAGCGAACTGTGGATCGGCCCGCCGGTCTCCGACAGCACGCTGACATCGTAGATCGGTTCGCCGGCGGTCAGGTTGGCGAATTCGAACGCCGCCAGCGCGGCCGTGCTCATGACCTGGAAGTTCGGGACGACGACGAATGCGATACGCTGCATGACGGCCTCCATGGCATAATAGGTTGCATATCTGACATTTGAGACGCGGGCAAGGCGCCCTAGACTCCCTCCATTGGAACCCGAACACCCCAAGGAGAGACATCGTGAGCAACGAACACCGCAAGGGCACCGCCCTGATCACGGGCGCATCAACGGGAATCGGCGCGATCTACGCCGATCGCCTCGCGCATCGCGGCTACGACCTGATCCTGGTCGCGCGCAACGGCGACCGGCTCGACGCGCTCGCCAAACGGCTGACCAAGGCGACCGGGCGCTCGGTCGAGACGATGGTGGCCGACCTCACTGGCAAGGCCGGCGTCGCCAAGGTCGAGGCGAAGCTGCGCGACGACGCCGGTATCACCATGCTGGTCAACAATGCCGGCGTCGGCGCGACCGCGCCGCTGCTTCAGGCCGACATCGGCAAGATGGACGACATGATCGCGCTCAATGTCGGCGTGCTGACCCGGCTGACCTATGCGGCGGCGCCGGCTTTCGTCGCGCGGGGCAGCGGCACCATCATCAACATCGCCTCGATCGTGGCGGTGGCGCCGGAAATGCTCAATGGCGTCTACGGCGGCAGCAAGGCTTTCGTGCTGGCCTTCAGCCAGTCGCTGCATCACGAACTGGCCGCCAAGGGCGTCCGCATCCAGGCCGTGCTGCCCGGCGCCACCGCGACCGAATTCTGGGGCATCGCCGGCATGCCGGTGGAGCATCTGCCGGCGGCCATCGTGATGTCGGCGGACGACATGGTCGATGCCGCGCTGGCCGGGTTCGACCAGGGCGAACTCGTCACCATCCCGTCGCTGCCCAATCTGGCCGACTGGACCGCCTTCGAGGCAGCGAGGCAGACGCTGCTGCCAGGCCTGTCGCGCACCGTTCCGGCGGCTCGTTACGGCGTGAAGCAGCGCGCCGTCGCCTGAGCGCTGACGGTGGCCGCGCAACGGCGACCAGCGCCCATTTGCGCATCTCAACGCCCGGCAGAAATGCCGGGCGTGTCTATTTCCGGGGCTGGCTTTTGCGGCTTTCGCCGCTATGGTGCCGCCGTCGCACTCGTAGCTCAGCTGGATAGAGCATCGGATTTCGATTCCGAGGGTCGGGCGTTCGAATCGCTCCGAGTGCACCATTCCCGCGTCTGGCAAAATGCCGGGGCCGCTGCTGGCAAGCGCGTTTAAGGATCCATTGTGACGGACTACATCCGAAAAATTCTCGACACCCGGGTCTATGACGTCGCGGTGCAGACGCCGCTGGATCCGATGGTGCGGCTCAGCGCGCGGCTTGGCAGCGCGGTACTGCTGAAGCGCGAGGACCTGCAGCCGATTTTCTCGTTCAAGATTCGTGGCGCCTACAACAAGATTTCGCAGCTCTCGGCGCAGCAGCGTGCCGCCGGCGTGATCTGCGCCTCGGCCGGCAATCACGCCCAGGGTGTGGCGCTGTCGGCGCAGCGATTGGGCATCCAGGCCACCATCGTGATGCCCATCACCACGCCGCCGATCAAGGTCGATGCGGTCCGCTACTGGGGCGGCAACGCCATCCTGTTCGGCGACACGTTTGATGAGGCTTCGGCGCATGCGCGGCAGCTTGAGGCCGAGCGCGGCCTGACCTTCGTGCATCCCTATGACGATCCCGATGTGATCGCGGGGCAGGGCACCATCGGCATGGAGCTCTTGCAGCAGCACCCCGATCCGATCGAGGCGGTGTTCGTGCCGATCGGCGGCGGCGGGCTTGCGGCCGGTGTTGCGTCGTTCGTCAAATTCCTGCGGCCCGAGACCAAGGTGATCGGCGTCGAGCCGGCGGACGCAGCCTCGATGAAGGCGGCGATCGCAGCCGGCGAGCGCGTCGTGCTCGACCGCGTCGGGCTGTTCGCCGACGGCGTCGCGGTGCGCCAGGCCGGCGTCGAGACGTTTCGACTGTGCCGCAAATTGCTCGACGATATCATCGTCGCCGACACCGACGAGATGTGCGCCGCCATCAAGGACATCTTCGAGGACATGCGGGTGATCGCCGAGCCCGCGGGTGCGCTGGCTTTGGCGGGCCTGAAGACCTATGCGGCGAACAATCCGGTGCGAACCGGCGCGCTGATCGCCATCAACAGCGGCGCCAACATGAATTTCGACCGGCTGCGCCACGTCGCCGAGCGCGCCGAGGTCGGCGAGGCCCGCGAGATCCTGCTCGGCGTCACCATCCCCGAACAGCCAGGCAGCTATCGCCGCTTCATCGAGACCATCGGCAACCACACCATCACCGAGTTCAACTATCGCTATGCCGATGCGAAGGAAGCCAACGTCTTCGTCGGTCTCAAGCTCGGCGGCGCCCGGCACGAGAAAAGCGAGCTGATCGGGCAGCTCGAGCGGCTCGGCTACAAGGTGCTCGATATCAGCGCTGACGAGACCGCCAAGCTGCACATCCGCTATATGGTTGGCGGGCGTGCACCGCCGGCGCTGCGCGACGAGGTGATCCTGCGCTTCGAATTCCCGGAGCGGCCGGGCGCGCTGCTGAAATTCCTCGACCAGATGGGGCCGCAGTGGAACATCACGCTGTTCCACTACCGCAACCACGGCGCCGATTACGGCCGGGTGCTGGTCGGAATCCAGGTCCCCGAAGCCGACCGGCCGCGGCTGGCGGAGCGGCTGACCTCGCTCGGCTATCCCTTTGAGGACGAGACCAGCAACCCGGTCTACCGGATGTTTCTCAACGGCTGAGCCGGCGGGGGAGGCCGGTTCTGCCTTTTTTTCGCTCAAAGCCGATGCTTAACGGAATGCCAACACAGTCCGGCCAGAGTCGGGCCGCAGGTTGACGCCTGCGGCCTGACAGCCCCTTACCGGTTCCGATCGCTCCATGCGCCTTTCGCTGCTGCCCATCCTGACGCTGCTGTTGTTGTCCGTGGCGCCGGCACGCGCCGATCTGCACATCACCCGCGATCACGGTGGCTATGTCACCGAATACAAGGCCAAGTACGAGCGCATCCGCGACCGCAAGGAACGCGTCATCATCGACGGCATCTGCAATTCCGCCTGCACCATGGTGTTCGGCATCGTGCCGATGAACAAGATCTGCGTGACCCCGCGCGCCAGCCTCGGCTTCCACCAGGCCTATTACGACAAGGCCTTCACCTTCGGCATCAAGGTCACCAGCTACGAAGGCACCTCGGATCTGATGGCCTATTACCCGCAGCCGGTGAAGGAATGGATCAGCCGCAACGGCGGCCTGACGCCCGAGATGAAGAAGATCAAGAACGGCCTCGACCTCTGGCGCATCGTCGATCCCTGTCCGGAAGATTTTTAGAGCCTGAGCAGGTCAACGGGTAGATGTGAATTTTTTCTTCGGCACCCCACGATGATCCCCACGCCTGTCATTCCGGGGCGTGCATTCGGCGCCATCCGGCGCTGAATGCACGAGCCCGGAATCCATATTCTCGACGGTCGTGGTTATGGATTCCGGGCCCGCGCCTTGGTCGGCTGTCGCCGACCAAGGCGCGTCCCGGAATGACGAAGGAGAGAGTGTCGTGGCGTGAATCCCGGATGGCGCTTCGCTTCATCCAGGCTACGATACACATCGTGCTCACCCCACGAACTACGATGCTGCGGAGCATCCGGGTCGCGCAACTTTATGGAATGAGTTCGATCGTGCCCGTCATCACCGGCACGCAGCGGCCGCCGATGTAGGTGGCGGTGACCACGCCGTCCTGCTTGGTGGCTTCGGCATAGAGCAGGCTGGCGCGGCCCATCTCGACGCCTTGCGCGATGGTCTTCCACAGCGACAGGTCGGCTTCCTTGCGCAACTGCGCCAGCAGGCCGATCAGCGCGACATTGGCGCTGCCGGTGGCCGGATCTTCGGGAATGTTGTGCTGAGGGGCGAACATCCGCGCGCGAATGTCGATCGAGGGCTCGTCGACTTGCGTATAGAGCAGGATGCTGGTCACCGGATATTTGGCGACGTCACGGCGAAACACATCGGCATGCGGGATCGCCGTCTTCAGGGCGGCATTGGATTTCAGCTCGGCGAGAATGAACGCCGCGCCGCAGGAGGCAATGATCGGCCGGTGATTTTTGATCTCGATCTGATCGAGGGCAACCCCGCAGGATGCGGCAATCAACTCCGCAGGAATCTCCGCGCCTATGCTGAGCCGCTGCGGCGAAGCGAGCTTCGCGCCTGTCACCGTCGCGCCATCCCTGAGAATGTCGATCGGCACCAGGCCGGCCTTTTCCTCGAAGATCACGCGAGCGCCGGTGATGGGGCGGCCATAGCTTTCGCCGGCCCGCGCCAGCACGAAAGCAGTGCCGACATTGGGATGGCCGGCAAACGGCATCTCGCCCTTGGGCGTGAAGATCCGAACCTCGGCGGTATGCGCGGGGTCTTTCGGCGGTCGCACGAAGGTCGTCTCCGACAGATTGAACTCCGCCGCGATCGACTGCATCTGCTCTGCCGTCAACCCCTCGGCATTCAGCACCACGCCCAGCGGGTTGCCGCTGAACTGGTCCGATGTGAAAACATCGACGGTAACGAACCGTAGCTGCATCGGGAGCACTCCCTAGAACGTCACCACGCCGCGGATCGACTGACCGGTCTTCATCAGCTCAAATGCCTTGTTGATGTCGCTGAGCGGCATCACATGGGTGATCATCGGGTCGATCTGGATCTTGCCGTCCATGTACCAGTCGACGATCTTCGGCACGTCGGTGCGGCCGCGCGCGCCGCCGAACGCCGAGCCTTTCCAGATCCGTCCGGTCACCAACTGGAACGGCCGCGTTGAAATCTCCGCGCCGGCGGGCGCCACGCCGATCACGATCGACTGGCCCCAGCCGCGATGGCAGGCTTCCAGCGCCTGCCGCATCACCGTGACATTGCCGGTGCAATCAAAAGTGTAATCGGCGCCGCCGATCTGGTCCGCGCCACTCTTGGTCATGTTGACGAGATGCGGGACGAGGTCCTTGCCGAGATCCTTCGGATTGACGAAATGCGTCATGCCGAAGCGCTCGCCCCAGGCCTTGCGGTCATCGTTGAGGTCGACGCCGATGATCATGTCGGCGCCGGCGAGGCGCAGGCCCTGCAGCACGTTGAGGCCGATGCCGCCGAGCCCGAACACGATCGCCTTGGCGCCTTGCTCGACTTTCGCGGTGTTGATGACCGCGCCGATGCCGGTGGTGACGCCGCAGCCGATGTAGCAGACCTTGTCGAACGGCGCGTCCTCGCGGATTTTCGCCACCGCGATTTCCGGCAGCACAGTGTAATTGGCGAAGGTCGACGTGCCCATGTAGTGATGGATCGGCTTGCCGCCCATCGAGAAGCGCGAGGTGCCGTCGGGCATCAGGCCCTGACCCTGGGTCGAGCGGATCGCGGTACACAGATTGGTCTTGCGCGACAGGCAGGACGGGCACTGCCGGCATTCCGGCGTGTATAGCGGAATGACGTGATCGCCTTTCTTCACCGACGTGACTCCGCGGCCCGGTATCGACGACGACGCCGGCGCCTTCATGGCCGAGAATGGCGGGAAACAGGCCTTCGGGGTCGGCGCCGGACAGCGTGAATTCGTCGGTGTGGCAGACGCCGGTGGCCTTGATCTCGACCAGCACCTCGCCATCGCGCGGGCCTTCGAGTTGAACGGTAGTGATTTCCAGCGGCTTGCCGGCAGCGACAGCAACGGCGGCGCGAACGTCCATAAGATTCCTCACGTGTGGTGTCGGTTACGTGCTGTGCAGCGAGCTGCCCCGCGCAATTCGTCGTTGCCGCTTAGCACATGATCGGGCACTGAGGGCAGCAAATGAATCGTGATTTTCAAGCCCTTGCGGCGCGCACGGCGCCGGTGATTTTCGTCGTGCTGTGGAGCACTGGATTCATCGGCACCAAATACGTGCTCGGGGGCGCCGAGCCGCTGACCTATCTGACGGTTCGGATGGCGCTGGCGGTGTCGATCATGGCTGTCGTCGTCGCCATCGTCCGGCCGAAATGGCCGGATCGCGCCGGCATCGGTCACAGCATTATCGCCGGCATTCTGGTGCAGGGCTTCTATCTCGCCGGCACTGTGATGGCGGTGGCGCATTCGGTGCCGGTGGGATTGTCGGCGCTGATCCCCGGCCTGCAGCCGATCCTGACCTCGACGCTGGCGAGCCGCTGGCTTGGCGAGCGTGTCACGCCGCTGCAATGGGGCGGGCTGCTGCTCGGCCTCGCCGGCGTGGCGCTGATCCTGCACAACCGGCCGATATCCGGCGACGCCTGTTGGGGCTGGCTGGCCTCCGGCGCGTCGCTGCTCAGCATCACGCTGGGCACGCTCTACCAGAAACGATTCTGCGGCGGCATCGACTGGCGCGCCGGCATCCTGGTGCAGCAGATCTCGGCGCTGCTGCTGCTCGGCATCGGCGCCTGGTGCTTCGAGACCAACGTCATCCACTGGACCGCCGAATTCATCTTGTCGGTGACCTGGCTCGCGGTGGTGCTGTCGATCGGCACCGTCGGCTTGTTGTACTGGCTGCTGCGCCGGCGGGCGTCGAGCCAGGTGGCGAGCCTGTTCTATCTGGTGCCGGCGGTGACCGCGCTGATGGCCTATCTGCTGTTCGGCGAGAAGCTCGATGCCACCGCCTTCGTCGGCATGGCGGCCTGTGGCGCCGCGGTGTTTCTGGTCAACCGCGCCCACGCCTGAGCTCACGACAAGCCTGAGCACACAAGAAAAAGCCTCCGGGCTTGGACCCGGAGGCTTTCACTTCACAGCGAAGCTGTGATGCTTACTTCTTGGACTTCTTGGCGGCCTTCTTGGCCTTCTTCGGCGCAGCTTTCTTGGTCTTCTTGGCGACCTTCTTCACGGTCTTCTTGGCGGCCTTCTTCGTGGTCTTGGCGGCCTTGGAAGCCTTCTTGACGGTCTTCTTCACTGCTTTTTTCACTTTAGATTTCGCTTTCTTGGTTTTCTTCGCCGAAGATTTCTTGGCCGAAGATTTCTTGGTGGACTTCTTTGCCGGCGTCACTTTCTTTGCGACTTTCTTGGCGGCCTTCTTGACCTTCTTCACCACGGAGGTGGTGGCTTCTTTGGTCGCATCGACGGCGCTGCTGAGAGCGTCTGTCGCCTGCTCCAAAATCGGTGTGTCGTCTTTCATCTTATCCCCCAAAGGTTATTGATTCTCTGACGATAGTCCGATTCGCTGTTGGGATGAAGCATCATGCGACGCGCAGTCAACCGTTTCGTGTCGTTGCATACGCTTTGAGTGCGCGTTCGCGACCGACCTTGTGTTCGATGATCGGCGCCGGATAGCTTTTGCCGAACAGGTCGGCGACATGTTCGGTGAGATACGCTTGGCATCCGGCGATCCCGTTCTATCCGCTCTATGTGGCCGGCATCCTGATCTTCGTCAGCGGCTCGCCCGATGCGACCTGGCCATCGACGCTGCTGTACGGCGCGCTGTTCGGCCGGTTCTGCTACGCGACGTTCGAGCTGACCTCGCTGTCGCTGTTGAAGCACTGGACCTGGGCGATGGCGGTCGTCGACATCGCCCGGGGGACGCGGTGTCGTCCACCCTGGGCCTGCTGATCGCCAACTGGCTGGCGCCAACGATCTGATCTTTATCTCAACGAAAAGGGGCGCCTCGCAGCAGCGAAGCGCCCCTTCGTCGTCTCAAGTGTGCGGCCGTTACTTCGGCTGCGGCACGATCCGGATATACGGCTTCGGCGACTTCCAGCCGTCGGGGTAGATCGTCTTGGCCTCGTCGTCGGTCACCGAACCCGCAATGATCACGTCCTCGCCCTGCTGCCAGTCGGCGGGAGTTGCGACGCGATGCTTCGCGGTCATCTGCACGGAATCGATCACGCGCAGGATTTCCGCAAAATTGCGGCCGGTGGTCATCGGATAGACCAGCACCAGCTTGATCTTCTTGTCCGGGCCGATGACGAACACGTTGCGCACGGTGGCGTTGTCGGCGGCGGTGCGGGAATTGGCATCGCCGGAGACGCTGGCCGGCAGCATGTCATAGAGCTTGGAGACGTTGAGGTCGGTGTCGCCGATCATCGGGAAGGTCGGGGCATAACCCTGGGTCTCGCGGATGTCTTCCACCCAAAGCGAATGCTTGGTTACCGGATCAACACTGAGCCCGATCAGCTTGATGCCACGTTTGTCGAACTCCGGCTGCAGTTTTGCCAATGCGCCGAGTTCAGTGGTGCAGACCGGGGTGAAATCCTTCGGATGCGAGAACAAAAGCGCCCAGCTGTCGCCGATCCAGTCATGGAATTTGATCCGCCCGGCGGTGGTTTCAGCCTCGAAATCCGGGGCCACGGCGCCAATCTGGAGTGTCATGTCTCGACCTCATGTCGTTCAAGTTACAGATGAATTCTGAAATTTTACTATAGGCGGCGGGGGCGCGGAGGGGAACCGCCTTCGCAAAAGGATAAGATATTTCTCCGGTCTGGAGAACTTCTAGCATCTTCTTTTGTGGCGCGCGCCTGCGGCAAAATGAACTCAGTAACGCGCAAGTGCCTGATGCCGCGAAGTTGCCGTTTGTCCGGCCCAATCCCGCCCGACCGCATTGCGACATCGGTGAACCCCAACGCGGAACGCCGCGACAAATCTGCAACTGTTCGAAAACTGACGACTCGCAAAATGATCTGTTAACTGACCGTTAAGTCCCACATGGAAATGCTGGGGTTCAGAACGAAAAAGACGAAAAGAGAAGAGCTTAAAATGTCCTCCGCAGCCGTTGCCGACCTGGTCGGCGCCATCGAAACCTCCGAGATCGTCGACCGCCGCGCCGCGGCACAGGCCCTCGCCATCGTGCGGGACGGGGTGATCACCGGCGAAGGCCCGACCACCAAAGGTCGTATCCATTTTTCCCGCGCGCTTGATGCCGACGACGCCGCCTGGTGCGCGCGCATCCTCACCGCCGCCGGTGTCGAAAGCCAGCCCGTCAGCCGCGCCGAGGCCGAAGCCTTGTTCGCCATCAACGATGCCGCAGCCGAGCGCAGCGATGGCGGCCGTTTCGACGATCTGTTTGCCAAGGCCGTCGTGCATCACGCCGCCTCCGCGTCCGGGCTTCCTGTGCCGTCGCGCACTGTGGCGCTGTCGCCGGATACCGCGATCGAGAGCTGGGCGCCGACCCGCGCCGTCGGCGTCAACATCGAAGTGCTGGAATGGATCGCCAGCATGATGCGCGGCAAGCGCGTCAGCAATCGCACCTTGATGACCTTGGTCGCCACCATCGTCGGCGCCGCGACGCTGCCGCTGGCCACGCTGCCCAACGTGTTCGACATCGGCATGTAAGCCGGCCGAACACGCCAGAGTTTGCAGGCGGCGGGGGATTTCCCCGCCGTTTTTTGTTGTCACTTCTTCGCGTCGAGCCCGACGGTACGGCCGGGGAAGCCCGCGACGTCGAAGTAACGCTGCTTCAGCACGCGCTGGAATTGCAGCACGGTGCGCAGGCCCTGGGCGTCGGGCTTCGAGCTCATGGTGTCGGAGACCGCCTTGGGCGTGGCGCCGTTCGGCATCGCTTCGGTCATGACGCGGCCGATCAGGTTGCCATTGGCCTTGCGGGTGAGGCCGAGCAGTTTGGCGGCGGTGATGCCGACGTCGGCGTTGCTGACTGGCAATGCATCGACGTAGCCGGCTTTGAAGTCCGGTCCGATCGCGGCCATGAAGTTCATGGTGTCGCCGCGGCCGAAGCTACCATGCATGCCCTGGCCCTGACGCAGGATGGTGTCGGCGACCTCCACCGAACAGGCCGTCGGCTGGTCGCAGCCTGCGGAATAGGAGCGGAAGCTGACGACGATGGCCGGGTGCGGCGTGATGGCCTTGCCGGTGAGATTGATCGACGATAGCGGCAGCGCGCCGGGAAACTTGCCGAGCGCATCCTCGACGAAGATGCCGCTGACATAGTCCTGCGCCAGCAGCGCCTTCACGGTGCGTGCCGCCAGCGCCTTATCCCTGGTCGGCAGATAGATCAGGTTGGAGCCGCCATTGGTGGCGACGATCAGCTCCGGCTTGGTCGGGTCCTTGCCGAGCAGGGCGTTGCCGGCCTTCGGATAGTCGTTGTCGCCGACGGCGGCGTTCTTGCTGTTGGGATCGAACAGCGGCAGGTCGAGCGCCTTCGAAAGATCGATGGCGAAGAAGCCGAGCGGCAGGAAGCCGGCGGGCGTGTCGGGGTAGGTGCCTTTGATCGTGGTGCTGGTCTTGCTCTCCTTGGAGATCGTCGAGAAGCCGTGGTCGGCGGAGACGATGATGTTGGTGGTGGCAGCGAGGCCGAGATCGTCCAGCGCCTTGCGCAATTGCGCGAGGTTGTTGTCGGTGTTCTTGATGGCGGCCATCGAGGTCGGGCCGTTGATGCCGGGCGTGATGGTGTTGAGGCTGTCGCCGGTGTTGTGCTGGCTGCCGTCGGGATCGCGGGCCCAGAACACCAGCACGAACGGCTTGTTGCGCGCCTTGAACATCGGCAGCACCACCTTGGTGGCGACGTCGGCGAGATAGCCCTGCTGCGCGATATTGGCAACCACGGTGCCGGGCGTCTTGGCGTCGCCGGCCTTGCCGTTGTCGCCACGCCCTGGCGTCGCCAGCGGCATGCTGGCGGCGGTGAGGGCGGCCTTGATTTCGTCGGAGAGGGGAATGCCGATCAGCTTGCCGTCCTTGTCGACCGCGCCGGTCTGGTCGTCGAGGATGATGCTCTTGGTGCCGGTGCGCTCGGTGTGGTCGAACAACAGCGTCGGGCCGACCTTGCCGAGCGCAGCGGTGCTGAAGCCGGCGCCGCGCGCGGCTTTCAGCAGGGTCTCTTCGTTGAGGTAATCGCCGTTGAATTGCTCGTCGAGGTCGCCGAGCACCTGGTCGTGCTCGATGAACGGGATCACGCTGCCGTTCTGCACCGGCGTGGGATGACCCGTGTAGATCGAATTGCTGAAGGTTCCGGTGTCGCCGAGATAGTGCCCGGTGGACATGCCCGAGGCGTTGGCCATGGTGAAGGTCGGGAACAGCGAGTGCGAATTCCTGAAATTGACGCCCTTGTCGCGCAGCGCGGCCATGGCCGGCGCGGTTTCCGGGGTGACCTTGAGGGCCCGCAGGCCGTCCGGAACGAACAAAATCAGGTTGCGGGGAGGGCTGTTTTGGGCGAAAGCCGTGGCGGCAGATAGAGCGGTCAGCCCAACAGACAAGATTGCGATGGCGCAGCGCATGAAAATCCCCATTTCGAGCGAATTCGGGCCTCCCGGCCCATGGGCCTTCTGTAGTTTTTCTTGGCGACAGAATTGTTACAACCGCCTCCGCATGCCAGATTGCGCCGCCGGCCCGCTCGGCCGGACCCCGCCCCAAGATTGTAAGTAAATAGCTCATGTTCAAACGTATTTTGATCGCCAATCGCGGCGAGATCGCCTGCCGGGTCATCAAATCGGCCCGCCGCATGGGCATCCAGACGGTCGCCGTGTATTCCGAAGCGGACCGCGACGCGCTGCATGTCGAGATGGCCGATGAGGCCGTCCTGATCGGGCCGCCGGCGGCCTCGGAAAGCTATCTGCTGATCGAGAAGATCGTCGAGGCCTGCAAGAAGACCGGCGCCGAGGCGGTGCATCCCGGCTACGGCTTCCTGTCGGAGCGCGAATCGTTTCCGCGCGCGCTACAGGCGGCGGGCATTGTCTTCATCGGTCCCAATCCCGGCGCCATCGCTGCGATGGGCGACAAGATCGAATCCAAGAAGGCGGCCGCGAAGGCCAAGGTCTCCACCGTGCCCGGCCATCTCGGCGTGATCGAAGACGAAAAGCATGCGGTCAAGATCGCCGATGAGATCGGCTATCCCGTGATGATCAAGGCTTCCGCCGGCGGCGGTGGCAAGGGCATGCGCATCGCCTATTCGACCTCGGAAGTTGCGGAAGGATTCAACCTCGCCAAGGCGGAAGCGAAGTCGTCGTTCGGCGACGACCGCGTCTTCATCGAAAAATTCATCGTCGATCCCCGCCACATCGAAATCCAGGTGCTCGGCGACAAGCACGGCAACGTCATCTATCTCGGCGAGCGCGAATGCTCGATCCAGCGCCGCAATCAGAAGGTGATCGAGGAAGCCCCGAGCCCGCTGCTCGACGAGACCACCCGCCGCAAGATGGGCGAGCAGGCCGTGGCATTGGCCAAGGCGGTGAATTACGACTCCGCCGGCACGGTGGAATTCGTCGCCGCGCAGGACAAGAGCTTTTACTTCCTCGAGATGAACACGCGGCTGCAGGTCGAGCATCCCGTCACCGAACTGATCACCGGCGTCGATCTGGTCGAGCAGATGATCCGCGTTGCCGCCGGCGAGAAGCTGGCGCTGGCACAGAAGGACGTCACGCTGACCGGCTGGGCCGTGGAGTCCCGCGTTTATGCCGAGGATCCATTCCGCAATTTCCTGCCGTCGATCGGGCGCCTGGTGAAATATCGTCCGCCGGCGGAAAGCAGCGTCGATGGCATCACCGTGCGCAACGACACCGGCGTGCAGGAGGGAGGCGAGATCTCGATCTATTACGATCCGATGATCGCCAAGCTGGTGACGCATGCGCCGTCGCGCGCTGCCGCCATCCAGGCGCAGGCCCATGCGCTCGATGCGTTCTACATCGACGGCATCCGCCACAACATTCCGTTCCTCTCCGCGCTGATGAATCATCCGCGCTGGCGCGAGGGCAATCTCTCCACCGGCTTCATCGCCGAGGAATTCCCGAAAGGCTTTGCTGCGCGTCCGCCGGACGGCGAAATCGCGCGCCGCATCGCCGCGGTGGCCGCCGCGATCGACCACGTCATTGGCGAGCGCAAGCGGCAGATTTCCGGCCAGCTGACCGGCCGTGCGGTGACCCGCGCCGGCCGCCGCGCGGTGTGGCTGGAGCGTGACGAGGTCGCGCTCGACGTCGCCCGTGAAGGCGACGGCGTTTCGGTCCGCTTCGTTGCCGCCGACGGCAGCGTCGGCAATCCGCATCAGCTGGTGTCGCCCTGGACGCCGGGCACCCCGGTCTGGGAAGGCGCCATCGACGGCCACATTGTGGCGATGCAGGTGCGCCTGACCGCCAACGGCATCCGGCTCGCGCATCAGGGTTTTGAAGTTGCGGTCAACGTCTTTACCGAGACCGAAGCGGCTGCCGCGCGCTTGATGCCGGTGGGCATCAAGGCCGACACCGGCAAGAAGCTGCTGTGCCCGATGCCGGGTCTGGTGGTATCTATCGCCGTTACCGAAGGCCAGGACGTCAAGGCCGGCGAAACGCTGGCGGTGGTGGAGGCGATGAAGATGCAGAACGTGCTGCGCGCCGAACGCGACGGCGTGGTCAAGAAGATCCACGCCACGGCCGGCGCAACGCTGGCGGTGGACGCGCTGATCCTCGAATTCGCCTGATGACGTTTCGCACCCGCCGCGAAGCGCTGCGCGCGATCCTGTCGGGATCGCAATGCCTGCGGCCGGGTTCGGTCTATGACGCGATTTCGGTGCGCATCGCCGATGACGTCGGCTTCGAGGTCGGCATGTTCGGCGGCTCGGCGGCCTCGCTCGCGGTGCTCGGCGATCCCGACATTGCCCTGATCACATTGAGCGAACTCGCCGAGCAGATGCGGCGGATGTCGCGCGCGGCGGCATTGCCGGTGCTGGTCGATGCCGATCATGGCTATGGCAATGCGATGAATGTCCGCCGCACCGTGCAGGAGCTGGAAATGGCGGGCGCCGCCGGCCTGACCATCGAAGATACGCTGCTGCCGTCCGCATTCGGCGAAGCAAAACCGCAGCTGATTTCACACGACGAAGGGATCGGCAAGGTCAAGGCGGCTCTGGATGCGCGCAGGGATTCCGCTTTGGTCATCGTCGGCCGCACCGGCGCGGCATCGATCACGTCGGTCGATGATGCGATCGTGCGGGCGCGGGCCTATGAAGCCCTGGGTGTCGATGCGCTGATGTTCACCGGCGTCAAGACGCGGGCCGATCTCGAAGCGATCGCTGCCGCGACCATGCTGCCGATCGTGCTGGGCGGAGCGACCGAGGAGATGACCGACTGGGATTTTCTCGCCAACCAGCGCGTCCGCATCGCGGTGCAGGGCCACGCGCCGATCGCCGCGGCGACGCAGGCGGTGTTCGCGACCCTGAAGGCGATCCGCGAAGGTGCCTCGCCCCGGGACTTGCCGGGCCTCGCCACGTCGGATTTGATGGATTGGGTGACGCGCGCCGCTCTCGTGAAGCAGCGCAGCGCCGATTTTCTCGGGCTGAAGAAATAGATGATCGAGGCGATCCGGCAGGTGACAATCCGCGGCCGCGTGCAGGGCGTCGGCTATCGCGCCTGGGTGGAGGATACCGCGAAGGCGCTCGGCCTCCATGGCTGGGTGCGCAACCGCCGCGATGGCAGCGTCGAGGCGCTGTTCGCGGGGCCGGTGGATATTGTCGAGCAAATGATCACGCTCTGCCGGCGCGGGCCAACGGCGGCGCGGGTCGAGGCGGTCGATGTGCATGCGGTCAACGCGGACGCGCTGAACCTGCGCGAGGCCGGCGAGAGCTTCTCGGTGCTCCCGACGCTCTGACGCGGCCTCAGGCTGTTTCCGGCAACCGTTGCTCCGCGCCAAACACCTCGGCAAAGGCCTGCCGGAGCGCGACATCGACATCGGCCATGGTCACGGGCAGGCCGAGATCGACCAGGCTGGTGACGCCGTAACGGGGATCGACCACGCCGCAGGGCACGATCGCCGAAAAATGGCTGAGGTCGGGTTCCACGTTGACGGAAATGCCGTGGAACGAGACCCAGCGGCGCAATCGCACGCCGATGGCGGCGATCTTGTCCTCAAAACCCACGCCCTTGTCGGGACGGGCGACCCAGACGCCGACCCGGTCTTCGCGCCGCTCGCCCTTGACGTTGAAGGCGGCCAGGGTGCGGATGATCCATTCTTCCAGCCCGGCGACATAAGCCCGCACGTCGGGCCGGCGCTCCTTGAGGTCGAGCATCACATAGGCCACGCGCTGGCCGGGGCCGTGATAGGTGATCTGGCCGCCGCGGCCGGTCTCGAACAACGGGAACCGGGCCTCCAGCAGGTCGCCGGCCTTGCCCGAGGTGCCGGAGGTATAGAGCGGCGGATGCTCCAGCAGCCAGACCAGTTCCGGGGCCTGGCGGTCCGCGATCGCTCCGGCCCGCGATTCCATCACGGCCACGGCCTCGGGGTAGGGAATCGGGGCGTCGGAGACCCGCCATTCCACGGCGGGGCCATCCTGGCGTTGCGAAAATGGCTTCAAATCGAGGGTTTGGCGGTCATTAACCATTGGCTAACCATAAGGTGGTGATGTCGAACCTACTGCAATCTTGCATGTGTGACTGCGGGTGCCCTGTGCCAACCCTTGATAAAATTACGGTCGATATCATGGTGGTCCTCGGGACCACGTCGATGCCGGTGCATCAGGTGATGCGGCTCAGCCGTGGCGCCATCATCGAGCTGGATGCCACCGAGCAGGACGAGGTCAAAATCCTCGCCAACAACCTGCCGGTCGCCTCTGGCATGGTGATGGTGAACCGCAACCGCATCGCGGTCGAAGTCAAGCAAATGTTGCCGCGGACCGCCGACCACAGATAGGTTGCGCGGAGAGGCCGGCAGGCCTTGTCCCCCCATCATTGATTTGTTACATCGGCGCCGGTTGATCCGGCTTGGCGCAAGCCAGCCGGTTTCTTTAGCGCTCGTGGCGGAATTGGTAGACGCGCTGCCTTGAGGTGGCAGTCCGTAACAGGGTGGGGGTTCGAGTCCCTCCGAGCGCACCAAAAAATCACCTCAATCATCACTCCTAACTATCTGAAAAATAAAGAAAAGCTGAAAACTCACCTCCGCCACGCACTTGATTTTGCCGGAATTTGTGATACAAAACGGGAAACATTTTGTGATACAGGCCGGGGAAGTGGCGGTGGTACGGCAACGGAAGCAGGATCGCTTTTTGCTCCTGCGCGATGGGCTCTACTATTACTGGAGACGCGTTCCGAGGTCAGTCGAGCACTTGGACGACCGTGCGCCGTTTATCCGGCACTCGCTCAAAACAGACGATCTCGCCGAGGCGCGCGCGAAGCGCGATCTCCTTGAACAGGCGGATCGCGAATATTGGGGGGCGCTACTCACCGATGGCGACACCGCGAAGGCGCTCGCCGCCTATCAGGTGGCGCGAGCCCGCGCCGAGGCACTGGGGTTCACATACAAGCCCGCCAACGAGGTCGCGAACCTTCCGCTCGATGACTTACTCCGAAGAATTTCGTCCATCAGCGACCTCCGTACGCCAGTAGCGGTGGAGACCGCCGTACTCGGCGGCATTGAGCAGCCAAAGGTCAAGGTGTCGGAGGTGTTCGACATCTTCTGCAACGAGATCAGGGCGGCCGAACTTGCCGGGAAAAGCGAGAAGCAAAGGGAACAATGGAAGAAGGTCAAGAAGCTCGCCGTGAGTTCATTCATCGCCGTGGTCGGTGATCTGGCGATGATCGATATCATGCGAGATCACGCTCGGCAATTCTATCAGCATTGGGTCAAGCGCCTCGCCCCGACAGACGGCGGCAAAAAGAAATCTGTATCCTTGGGCAAGCGCCGCATGGGCGACATGAGGATTCTCTATGAAGAATACTTCAAGCACATCGGAGACATCGATAGGCAAAACCCATTCAATGGCCTCACCTTTAGTGAAAAGTTCAAGCGGTCGCGCCCGCCTTTCCCCATCGAGTGGGTGCGTGACAAGATACTGAAGCCGGGCGCGCTCGCCGGCATGAACCCTGAAGCTCGCGGCATCGTGTTGGTGCTCAGCGAGACGGGCGCGCGCGGCGGCGAGATTTGCAATCTGCATAAGGAGGTCATCAAGCTCGGCGACGTCGTTCCGCACATTCTAGTCGAACCGAGGTTTGACCCTGAAGACCCGCGTGAGATCAAGACCGTGTCGTCGATTCGACGCATTCCGCTCGTCGGCGTTGCGCTCGAAGTGATGAAGAAATTCCCGAATGGATTCCCGAGCTACAAGGAGAATGAGAATAATTTCTCAAGTGCGGCGGGGAAGTTCTTCCGAGAGAACAAACTGTTCCCGACGAAGGAGCACGTCATCTATTCGCTCCGCCACACCTTCGAGGATCGCATGAAGGAGGCTAGGATAGACGACGAGCTTCGCAACATCCTCATGGGACACAGCGTCGACAGGCCCAAATACGGGTCCGGTGGTTCGCTGAAACTGTATCAGGAAGAAATGATGAAGATCGTCTTTCCGTTCGACCCGGCAATCATTTGAGACGTTGGCGCGCGCGCTCCATGCGCTCCTCCTTGGCTCTGAGTGCGTCCAGTTCAGCTTCAATGCGCTCGTATATCGGCAGGTACACAGCCCCACGTTTGCCAGCGCGGTCAATCACCAGCGCCAGCCTGTCGAGGCACTTTTCTAAAACCTCAATACTCACCTCAACGCGAGGTTTCTTACTGTGAGGTGCTCGATGGCGATCTCGCATGTGGCCCCAGAATAGGTGACTTATCGCCCATTCAACGCGGCCTTCGCATCGGCAGAAAAGGGGCCGATCGGTCCGATCGCACAATCGGTCACAATGGCGAGCAAATACTGATTCCTGAGATCGTCGCTGCCGCCAAGGGTCGCGAGCTTGCGCGGTTTCGCCCCGCGCGGCTCCTTGCCCGACCGCTATCTTCCCGGCGGTGTCAACGGTAAAAATAGATGTCCTGAGATTCGCAAATGCGAACACGAGAAGCGGTTCTTGGAAATATCTTCAGCGGGGTTGGGGTGAAGTTCGATATCGTGCGGCGGCAATTCGCAAAAGTTGAGGGCAAATGGGTCGAAGCAAACGATCTTCAACATCGAGGACTCACCGCAGAACGTACCTGGTCGTCGTTTTGCGTCTTCATTCCCGCTAAGCAGCCCGATGCTTTGACGAGCACACTACGGGCACAAGTTTCAGCGCGGCATGTCGATGTCGTCCCGTCTCTGTCGGAAGGTGGGATTTGGTTGATGGGAGCGTACTACCAATTAGAGGATGTGCTGCCGCGTCTTGCATTGTGATCCGCGCCGTAACGAGTCCGGCCTCGCTCCCGGTCGCGCCTTACGTCATTGTAGGCGTGGCATGACCTCATGAAGCTACCGGAGCAAGAATGAAACGATCGGGAAATATCGGGGCGAGGATTATGGCGGGCGAAAACAAACGGTTTGTTGAGGATTTCGCTAACCCCCATTCCTGGCTAATGATGGCGGACAATCTGCACGAACAGGCCACGGAGATCTATGAAGGCCGCAGCCGTTCGGCCATCATCACCAAGGTCAACGCGAACCGCGAAATCCTGCAGCAAACGAGAGCAATCGACAAATCGGTTTTCCTGCTCGGTGGATTCGCGCTCGAAAATGCGATTAAGGCCTTCCTTGTCTATGAAAATCCTGCATGGATATCTAACGGTCGTCTCTCTGGTAAGCTCAGATCGCACAAACTGACCGGGTTGCAGAAGTTATCGAAGCAAATCCCTTACAAGAAAAGTTACATCCACGTCCTCGAGGCATTTGAGGCCGGCCTGGATTCCTGGTTTCGCTACCCGTGCGCCCTTACGGTTGAAGAGACAAAGGAAGAAGGCCGCCTATTCGATCACCTGTGGGATGGCTACAGCAAAGTGATGCGCGCATACGGGAAGAAGCTCGGGACGCTGCTTGACAAAGGCTGGAATGGCCCACACGACACCTATGGCCGGTGGACAATCCAAGGGCCCTCCCTGGGGTATGGTACTCCGCTGTCGAAGCCCTACAGCGCAATCCAGCATCCGGCGAAGGTGGAGACGCACAAAGGACGGGTGCTCCGATAGTTAGCGTTGCTTACCGCCACATCCCGCGCATGCGGGCGCCGACGTCGACGCGCGGTCCCTGAATTGCCGCGCGCGCTGCGGATTCCGACTAGCCTTCTCTCCCTAAGGCGAGTTCATCGACCTCGCGCTCAGGCTCTGAAGCGTCTGGTGCGAGGGTCTGCGAAGGCCAATTTGGGCCAAAAAATTGCCTAACGTCCTGAAAAGTTGGGGGAGTTGGCCTGACGAACCTTCCCCTTCGCATCATACCTCTTTACGATAGGTCGCGAGGGCGCACACGTTTATGATGTGGAAAAGCGAGCTGGCCGACCTGCCTTGGGTGCGGAAGCGCGTCTGAGGGGGAAGCCGAGATGGCCGCAGCGCCGGAAAGTCGTTGGATCAGGTTTCTTCGAAATTACGGCCCGATTCCTACCAACGACAACATGTATGACGAAACGATACAGCGGGCCCTTCGCCGTCTGAAGATCGACCCCCTGGTGCTTCCCGCCCAATTCCTCGACAACATCGTGGCCAATTTCCGGTCCGACAATCCCCAGACCGAAATCCTCACTGGGACGGCGGGTGACGGCAAAACCTATCATTGCCGTGAGGTCTGGATGGCCTTGGGCGGCACTGCGGCCGATTGGAATCGCGGCGAGAAGGTCCAAACGCTCCCGGTGGATACCCGCGAACTCGTAATCATCAAGGACCTTAGCGAACTGAGGGCCGAAGAGAGCTCGGAAATCCTGGAGCGCATGGCCGCCGACGTGGTCGAGGCGGACCCGCCGCGCGTCTACCTGGTCGCGGCGAACCACGGCCAACTCCTGGAAAAGCTCAAGGCGGCGCCGCAAACCGAGCGGCTGGTGTCGATGACCAGGTCTGTCGAAAGCCTGCTCGTCACCGGCATCAACCCCGATCCGTCGGTCAGGCTGCACCTCAGGGACCTCAGCCAGGCCCCGGCGTCCGAAATGATCGGCCTGATCATCGACAAGATGATGTCCCACGCCGGCTGGAGCGAATGCGCCGCCTGTCACCTGTATGGCGGCGCCGACGCATGTCCCATCGTCGAAAACAGGCGCCGGCTGCAGGACGCCTCCGACGGCGCGGTCTTCCAGAAGCGATTGACTGCCCTGGTCGAACTGAGCGAACAGAACGGCGTCCACTTTCCCGTCCGTCAGTTGCTCGCCCTCGTCACGAACATCCTGCTCGGCCATCCCAAGGCGAGGGACGGGCTAATGTCCTGCGGGCAGGTCCCCGAGATCGTCGCGCAGCAGAGCCTCCATCTCGCGAGCATCTACCGCAACGTTTTCGGCGAAAACCTTTCGGCCCGACGCGCCGAGAAGACCGACCTGTTCCGGAAGCTCAACTCATTCGGGATCGGGTCCGAAACCAGCAACAGGGTCGACGACCTGCTGGTGTACGGCGCGGACGATCCCGACCTCCACGAAACCTACCGCGCCCTCGTGCTGGCAGATCCCGTCTACGGCGGTACGCCGGCATATTCCCAGGCGCAGCGCGCCTACCTCGAAGGAGCCGACGCCGGCGCGCGGGACGAATTCCTTCCCATGCTGAGGTCGCAGCGGCAGCGGCTTTTCTTCACGCTGCCCGAAAACCACGAAAGCCATTTCGAGCTCTGGGACCTGACCGTCTTCCGCTACGGCGGCACCTACCTCGACATGACGAGGCGCCTCAAGGCGGGCGAACCCGCCCCCCGGGGCGTGATGCCGCAGATCATGAGAGGGCTCAACCGGGTGTTCACAGGAATGCTGGTCCAGAACCAGGACGAACTGGTGCTCGCGACGTCGGGCAGCCACTCCCAGTCCAAGACGAGCCCGCTGCTCGATGAGATGGTGTCCGTTCCCCGCCAGCAGGGCGAGGAGGTCTCCCTCATTTCCGCGGCAAAGGACGGAGTGTCGCTGCGGGTGAGGGTGTCGCGCGGCGACGATCCGGGAGCCATCGTGCTCCCGTTGACGCCGACCCGTTTCGAGTTTCTCGGACGGGTCGCCGAAGGTGCGCTCCCGAGCAGCTTCTCGCTCGAGTGCCACGAAGACCTGCTTGCGTTCAAGGCGAAGCTCTTGAGCGCCACGGAACGCCGCCGCGAGATCGACGAGGACGACGCCCCGGCGGACGGCGAATTGATGCTGCGCTTCATCGAGCTCGGCAGCGACGGCAGGGCAGGCCAGCGGCGCGTCGTGGTCAGGATCTGAACCATGGAAATCCTCCCGCGGCCCACCAGCCAGGACGACAGCACCGGCCCGCAAATGTGGGTGGACGAGGCGATCTGGGGCCACCGGCTCTACGACGAGCAGACCCCGTGGCTCACCATGCTAGAATTCCTCTGCGTCCTGCACGCGGAGCACATCGAGGGCCGCGCCCTGCGCGAAGCAACGCTGAACGGCCTGTCATACAGGCCGCAACAGCAGCTCCGTCTCCGCAACCTGCTGTTCAACAATCCGCACATCGCCACCGTGCTCGCCACCGACCAGTCCGACGACGCGATGTGGTCGACATGGCTGCAACTCATGCAGGAGAATGCCGGAGGCCTGGACAAACCTGACTTCACATACCTGCGGGACCGCTTCGAGAGCTTCCAGGACTTCGCGTCGATCGTGTTCTTCCTGCAGAGTTCGGCCATCGAGGGCGGAAGCAACAAGCGTTGGAGTTCGAAGTTCGTCTTCCCGTTCGGAACGAACGCGCTCTACGAGGACGCGAGCATCCAGGGAGGCGGTTCGAGCGTCTCGACGGACCGTCGCTTCTTCGCGCGGACCGGCGAAGTCCTCTACCTGATGCTCTGCCGCAGTGCGCGCGTGGACGAACTCCGGGAGCGGCTCGTGAACAGGCTGTTCGCCGTGAAGGCGCCGTACGACGGACTCGTGAAGGCGCTGCAGGGCGACATCCAGCTCGCCCGCAACGATCGCGCCGGCGCCTACCTGCCCTGCAAGACCCACCAGATATTCGACAGGCTGGCCGAGGACTGGCTGTCCATCCTCAACCTGGAGATCCCGATCTACGACGCGATCCCGCATCTCGTGGTGATGACCGGCCTGCATCTCTTGCTGTACCAGCTCCAGCGCGCATCCGAGGTGCTCGGCCGCACCGAGCGCACGACCCTTGTCTGCGAAATCGTGTCGCCGAAGCGGTCCGTGGTCAGGGATCTGTCCGCCGACTCGTTCCAGCGGAACAACGCCCTTCCGCAGGAGGCGATCGAGCGCTTCATACGGAAGATCTGCGACACCCCGGAATGGCAGAAGGCGGTGGAATCCGGCGAGCCGGTCACCAACACGCTCGACCTGCTGACCACGCATTTCGACCTGCCGGACGATTTCATCGAGACCGACGAGGTGCGCGGAAAACCGGCTGACGTGCTCGACATGCTTGTCGAGCGGGCGATCACGCGTCACAAGCAGCACGTCGGCAAGATCCACGGCACCTGGGCGCGGCTGATCGGCCTGTCCTCGCGCCGGGCGAGCCGCCGCGTGCGGTACGCGCCGACGGACCGGCTGCTGAAGACGCTTGTGGTGTGCTGCGTCGACGTCCGGATGGAATTTAAGGATTTCCTCGCTCTCCTGTACGACCGCTACGGCATCGTCGTCGGCGACCACCAGGGCCGGGAATTCATTTCGACAGGAGCCGCAGACCAGGAGGATTTCTCCGACAACGCCCGGCGCCTCGAAGACCGGCTCGCGAGCCTGGGCCTGCTCAAGCGTCTTTCGGACTCCTGCGCCTACGTCGAGAGCCCGTTCAAAAGGAAGGTTCTGCAGTGAACGGACTGGAAATACTGGGGGCGGTAGGCGCCGCGTCGCTCCGCGAACGGCTGAAGGCGCTCGTCGATTCCGAGGGCATCGCGCGGTTCATGCTGGATCAGCTCACGGGACAGCAGGTCGCTGCGATCGTGAAGGCGGTGCTCGCCGACAAGGACACCGCCGCTAAGATAGCCATCCGGGTCCCGCGCAATCTGGTGGCGGGCTTCGACGTTCCGGCCGAGGTGACGACGGACGAACGGACGGTGGCGTTGCGGCATGCAGAGTGGGATCTGCCCGCGCTGCTGCTCGCCAATACCGACGACGACCAGGGGGCCTCACTGCAGGACGTTACGCTGCTGGGCGCCAAACAGTTGACGGAAGAGCCGAAGCTGTGGGTCCAGGCCGCCAGCGCGGGGATCGGCCTGCCCGAAGAGCACAAGTCGATCTGGGAAGCCGCCTTGCGCGGGTTGGCGGCCTCCGACGATTGGACCTTGCACCAGGTGTCCAACTACGTCGAACTTACCCGCATTGCCGTAGCGGACGAATCGAAGCCGATCCTCGAAGCGCTGGGATGGGCTCTGCCGGCGCTGCATCTGCCCCGGCACTCCGGATACTTCCTAGCGGGCCAGCAGAAGGGCCTGACCTCCACCTCGCGGTGGAAGAAGAATTTCGACAAGCTGATCTCCGACCGTCGTCCGCTTCTCGTCAAGCAGCGTCCGCCCCGCCAGATCATCGAATCCGAGGAACTGCGGTCGCAATTCGCCAATGTCCGCGAGGACATTCCGGTCCACGCCCATCCGGCGATCGAAGCGTTCGTCAGATCACCGCCGAGCTGGGGTGATGAATCCGCCGCGCTGGCGGAATTTGAATGGGAAGTCGACAACATTCTGCTCGTCTTCTCCGGCTTGAGGCAACGAAAGGTCCATCTTTTCCAGGAGACAAGCGAGTTCTTTGAATTCGAGATGCCCGACCGCCTGAGCGACGTCGAGAAGCTCTATCTGAGCGAGGCGACATCGAGGAAAGAACCCCGCGACGACGACCGCGACTTCTTCGAGGCGCACCGCGATGACATCGGAAAGGACCGCTCGCTCCGCGCAAAGTGGGAGCGCTTCGTCTTCGGCCGGCCGATCGAATGCACGGATTTCCTGGAGGGCCTGTTGCGCGCCCTTGAACGTCTCTACGGGCAAGCCGGTGCGCTTCAGGCCAACCGGTCCCTCGAGATACGGACCGGCAAGCGCACCAAGAACCAGTGGCTCGAACTGAACGGCGACGTGGCGACGTCCTTCGCGGTCCGCTACCGCGGGCTCCCGGCCCTGATGGGCGACAAGGTGAAGTGGGATACTTCGCACCTCTTCGAGTACCAGGCCCTTCTCGAAGCCGCATCGAAACGGAAGGGCTACAAGCGGAACGTCTCGACGTCCCGCACCAGCCTGCAGATACGGCTCGACATCACGCTGAAGATCGGCGCCGACCGGACGACGGTGCAACTGATCTGGATGGGGCGCCCCGACGCCATCGGTCTAGAGCTGCGCGACGACCTCGAGCGCCTGGCCCGCCGGCCGCTGGTCCGCTCCACCGTCTCCCGGCAACCCGTCAGCCGCAAGGGCGGATTGCAGTCGATTTCGTTGAGCGACGTATCGACGCTGCAGCCCGCGTTCCGCCAGGATTCCGGAAGCCTCATTCCCAGACTGGACGGCGGCGACGACGTCAGTAAATCATTTCCCAAGAACCTGAAGGCGGCCCTCGCCGCCGGCCGCTTAACAGCGGCCGGATTGGCCGCAATCGAAACCGCTTGGAA
This sequence comes from Nitrobacteraceae bacterium AZCC 2146, assembly GCA_036924855.1. NCBI lineage: Bacteria > Pseudomonadati > Pseudomonadota > Alphaproteobacteria > Hyphomicrobiales > Nitrobacteraceae > Nitrobacteraceae bacterium AZCC 2146. Next base: position 1,613,196 of record JBAGRP010000001.1, on the reverse strand, counting down.
GGCGTTCTCCGAAGCCTATTCGGCCGCGATTAAAGGCCTCAGGACCGACGGTCTGGCATCCGGATATCTGCTAGAGCAGTCGGAAAGCTACGGCGACCTGCTCCGCACGCTCGCGCAGCACGCCGCCGGCGACCTGAACCGGCGCGAGCTCTGGGAACCTGTTCTTGCGCTCGGCTGCGTCCCGGTGACCGGCGGAGCGCCCTCAGCGATTGTCGCCCCGTGGCATCCGCTGCGTCTCGCTGCAATGTCGGTGAAGGCCCGCTGCGTAGCGGGCCTGACCGCACACCTTCTCAACGCCGACGACGTGATTTTCGGGGATCCGCGGCTGTTCTTCGCCGATCTGCGGGACGAACTCGCCCACGCGTATTATCCGGAAATCGCCATCGCGCATCAGGGCGCCGAGCCGGTTCTCGTCACCGAGACCGGCACTCTCAACGACTACAGCCTGCTTGAGCGTCCGATCCGGGATCCCTCGGAGTCGTCCACCGACGTCGATCCCGCCGAGGCGGCCCGGCAGATCAGGGCGCTGCTCGAGCGCTATCTCGACCTTCAGCCGCACGAGCGGTCGAACCTGAGCATCATGCTTTACAATTGCGATGCGGCCGGACTTCCGATCGCGACCGTCAATGCGCTCGGATCGGTCCACGACGAGGACGAGATGCACTGCAACGTGCTCGTCCGCCATCGAGACCGCAAGAAGCTGAGCAAGGTGTACGGAGAACTGCTGGAGCGCCCGGAAGGCGATCCCGACACGCTCGTCGTCAGCGAGACTTCCCGAAACTTCATGTCGAAGCTCCGGATCGGCGTCATGCTCGACGGGGGCGGGGCCGCCGCCGAAAAGCACTCGGTGGACGTCGCGTTCCTGCACGACGTGGTGTCGCGTCAGGCCAAGCAGGAGTGGTTTTCGATTCCCGCGCCGGCAACGCTTCCGGACATTCTCGATCATGTGCCCGCGCGCTGGTCATATCGGCGCGTCACCGCCGAGGACGAACTCAAGGCTACGAGCTACCTGGTCTGTCCGCGCCAGCCGGCCGCCGGCTGGGCATATCTCGACGCCGTTGCCGCCGTAGTGCGGCAGCGCAGCGGTCCGGCGAACGAACATATGGTTCCGGCGCGCGAGATCTCGTTCCAGGAACAGAACCTGAAAGCAATGTTCGACGAGGTTCACGGCCTCGCGGAATGGGTCGCGACCTACGACGACCTGCTGGACAAGCGGCAGCTCATGGCGCAGGGCATCAGCGTGATCCGCTACAGGCGGCAGCGGACCCATGGCCGCAACATGATCGTCTCCTCGACGTCGGAGCTCAGGCTCCTCCACGTCCTAGTCAAGCGCCGGTTGAACGAATTGAGCCTCGGCTGCTCGGAGGACCAGCTTTCGGTGCTGGCGCAGCGCATGATCGACGACGCCTGCGGAATCTCCGGCGACATCGTGCTTCGCGCCGCGCGTCGCGGCGTGTCGGCAGGCGAACTCATCGGGCTCGTCCTGAGCCGAGCACTTGTCGCAGAGGAATTCGGCACGCAGGCGTCGGTCGCGTGGTTTCTCCTCGATGACTATGCAGAATGGCTCGGCCAGCGCGAGCAGGGCATTGCCGATATCCTCGCACTGAGCGTGGGAACAGGCGCGGACGGCAGGCCGACTTTGCGCGCCGTCGTCACGGAAGCGAAATACGTCTCGGCTGAGACGTCCGCGGACGCACGCAGGAGTTCAAAACAGCAACTGCGACAGACAGTACAACGCATCGAGGATGCCCTTTTCGGGGATCCCGGACGGCTGGATCGTGATCTCTGGCTGTCAAGGATTTCGGATCTTTTGCTGGACGGGACGACTGCGTTGGGACAGTCGTTGGCACTGGAAGCCGTGCGGGACGGGATGCGAAAGGGCGCTATCCCAATTGACTTGCGCGGTTACTCCCACGTCTTTGTCCACGGACCAACAGACTCCACCGTCGCGGGCGAGCAGGAGCTCATTCCAGACGTGCCCAACGGAATTCAGGAGATCTTCGGTCGCGAAGACCTACGAAAGCTCGTTAACGCCTATGAAGCACGATCGCCCTTGAGCGTCGCCCGGCAAGCTCTGGGTGCGGATCAGCCGTGGACGAACGAGAAGTTTCGCGAGCCGGCTCCGCGCGTGAGTTGGACGAACAAGACGATTGCGAGCACCGCGTCGACGCCCGATCCGGATGTGAAGCCCCAGCCTCCTACAGGCCCTGCACCCGACAGCCGGTCTGTCGGCGCGCCATCCATCGGCGGACAGCCGGGCGGCACGAAACCAGCGGGCGCCATCGCACCCGCGTCCAGCATCGCGACCCCGCCGTCCCCCGACGAAGCGGTCTTGGAAGACAAGGTAGTTTCTCAGGGGCCGATGGACATTCTGTCACTTATCGAAAGCCATACACGCGAGCAATCATCGACGACGCTGGCTGACCAGGCGTGGCTGGATGCAACAGCCCAAAAACTTCGCACTGCGCTTTTGGGTTACGGCCTGCAGGCCAAGATCGCCGGGACGCGGTTAACTCCCAATGCAGCGCTGATCCGGTTCTTCGGATCTGACCGGCTGAGAATGGAGGACATTCAAAATCGGGAATCCGCATTGCTGACGACGCACGGTCTGCGCCTAGTTGCGGTGTCGCCGCTTCCTGGCGAGATTGTGGTCGCAGTCGCACGTCAGCAGAGGCAGATCGTCTCGTTATGGGAGGTCTGGGGAAGACGCGAATTGAACCGGAACGCGGCGGGACAGAACACCTCTTTCGTGCTCGGCTTGAGGGAATTGGATGGCGAGATCCTATACTTGAATCTCGGCACCGCCTTCGGCGGGGCGCAATCGCATGATCCGCACACGCTCGTCGCCGGCGCGACGGGAAGCGGCAAGTCGGTTCTCATCCAGGCGATTATCCTAGACATCGCAGCCACCAATCCCAGTTCGCTGGCTCAAATCATTCTCATCGATCCGAAGATGGGTGTCGACTATGCCGCGATCGAGCGATTGCCTCACATCATTGGGGGCATCGTCATCGATCAGGGCCGCGCTCAGACTGAACTTGAAAGTCTGATAGACGAGATGGAGCGAAGGTACGAACTTTTCCGTGCCAGCGGTGCCCGCGACCTCCGTTCGTTCAATGCTGCCAAACATGCTCCGGAGCGGCTTCCGCTTCTATTCCTCGTGCACGACGAGTTCGCAGAGTGGATGCTGACGGAAACATACAAGGATGCCGTCGCGACGACCGTACAAAGGCTTGGCGTGAAGGCGAGGGCGGCCGGCATACACCTTATCTTCGCCGCGCAGCGGCCAGACGCCAACGTGATGCCGATGCAGTTGCGCGACAACCTAGGCAACCGCTTGATCTTGAAGGTGGCCAGCGTGGGCACGTCGGAAATCGCACTCGGGATCAAGGGCGCGGAATCTTTGCTGGGATTGGGACATCTCGCTGCGCGTCTCACCGGCGAAGCCGGCGTTGTCTTTGCGCAAGCGCCGTTCCTATCCGATGCCGACATCGAACGGGCTGTGGATGCGATCATCTATGGAGATCGGCCGATCGCCGGTCTGGCAGCCGAATAGCGGCTCACTTGCAGAAGGAATAGACGATACCGAGTACCGAAACGGCGGCCGCAGACCAGAGAAGAATCTGTACGGTCCGGATCGTCGAGAAGCGCGTGGCTCCCTGCGTCGTTACGCGCATCTCGCCGTCCATCTTGTTCAGGTTGCTGATGTATCCGTTGAATGCCAGACGAAAGCGTTGCATCACGTTCACGAAACAAATGCTGGCGATCGCTGCGAACGCAAACACAAGGCGTGCGATCCACTTGTCGCTCGCGAGGTTCTGAACGGCGAAATACCAAAGTCCACCGATGACGACTGTGAACAGGGGTGGAATTTTGTACAGGATGTCGTTCATCCCCCGGAAGTGAGCATACTGTTCCTTATAGATCTCGTTGATCGTGATACCGGACTTTGGCGGCTCAGGCTTCGTTGGTTCTTCGATAGACATGGCGCGACCTCACTTGTGACATACGAGGCAACCCGCGCCGTCGTCGAGAAGGTCCTCCAGGGCGGGATCCTCGTCGGGCCGCAGGGCGTTCGGCCGCCGGCGAGCCTTGAGCCTTTCCTGGCGCAGTTTGAAATCGGATTCGATCTGTGCGACCCGCTCGGGCATTGCGAGCTGATCAAGGGATTCCCGGTCGCTCCAGGTAAACGGCGAGCCGTGTTCCAGGGCGTTCTTCTCATAGCGCTTGGCTTCTTCGAAGGCATCCGGGTGCTCGCGCATCAGATTGACCCACTCGATCTTCTGCTGGAAGAAACAGAACGTACAGCCGCTGCGTGAACGCCAGCGGTAGTATAGCGGCAGGCCGATGCCGGCTCCTTCCAGAAGCTCGATGACGCCGCTCTTGTCGATACCGCGCTCGCGCAGCGGTAGTACGACTTGAAGATTGGGATGCGTGGCCGTCAATCCTTCGCGGTGGTTCTCGTCGGCACGGATGGCGACGTAGCTGTAGATCTTGACGCCGGCCTCGAGGTCCGGCCGGATCCAATCCTCGAACGGCCTGAGTTTGAGCTGGCGGGTGCACCAGCGGGTACGAGGTGAAGGCAGGAAGTTGTTGTATTCCCGAAGCCAGAAATCGAAATCGCGGTCGGGATTAAGTCGCGCTATGGGCTTCCCGAGAAAGCCCTCGAGCCGCCCGAGAAAATCGTACACCTCGGGAAGTTCTTTCCCGGTGTCGGTGAAGAAATATTCTAGCTGCAGCTCCGGGCGCGTCTGGCGCATATAGACGGCCAACGCCGCGCTATCGCGTCCTCCGGAAATGCCGAGCACATGACGTTCCATCATCCGGCCTTCCTGAGTGCTGAACTTCGATCGCTAAGTGCATGGAAACCGGCCTCGGCGAGGGCGGCCAAAACGACACCCCGGTTGGCGCCGGAATCCAGCATCGCTTGCGACAGGATGTGGGCGAGGGCGGTTACACTTGGCCGCTCGTGGTCGGCGACCTCGAACTCCTCGACGACTTCGCGGCCTGCTTCGCCGGTACCGATTACTACGGCCATTGCTTCGCGCGTAGGATGGCGGCCCTTCACTCGTGCCAGAACTTCGGCACGGCGGAATTTGAGTGCGAATTCGGCGATGGTGAGCGCTGTTTGATCCGGGTCGCGATCGGACCAGTCGCGCGTGGGACGACCGCCGAGTCCGAAGATGGCTTCTAGTTCGGCTGTTTGTCCCTTGTACGTCGAGAGGTGCGTCGCGAAGGCATCGACCAGGAAATCGCCCGTAAGGTCCATGACGGTATGTGCACGTTGGCGGATCTCGGCAAGATCGGAGCCGTGGGAGTGCCCCAGGGCATCGAGCATCTTTCGGGCGAGCTCATTCAACATGTTCGGATACGCCGAGGCGAGCTCACGCAGCGATTGCTCGATGCCGTCGGCAACCGCCTTGGCGTCCCCTTCGCCGAAGATTGCCGGCAAGTCGACGAAGAGGGCCTTGTGCGGATCGTCGGCATGCATCAGGACGCGCCGGACATCGATGGTGACCGGCGAGAGAGCCAAGGTCTTCCGCGTCCATGGGGGAAGGTCCCGGACCAGCCGGACTAGTTGCCGCGCGAGTTCCAGCGCCTCGGTAGGGCATTTCTGTCCCGTGGCGCTCTCGATTGCAGAAGCTACGCCTTCGAGCACGGCGCCGCGGAAGGCGTCCACGTCGACTCGTCTCAGCGAGATCAACGCTCCATCCTGCAGAAGGATGTCGACCATGTAGTCCGAGATGTCGGCCTGAAATTTTCCCTCTACGTAGATCGCGAACCGGTGGCGGTTTGCCATAATGAAGGCGAAGGCGAGGATCGGCATCAAGCCGAGGCGCAGGCCGAATGGAGGTGCCTGCCACAGCTCGTACAGGCGAGCGAGCGTGACCGCGTTTCGGTCGCTGGAAAACAGGGCGTCGGCTGCATCCCAGACCGCCTTGAAAGTCTTGCCGATCGCCGATCGGGATGAAGGTTTGCCGAATCCAAAACGACCGTCGCCGAGATCGCGATGTAGGCCGGGCGCCGCGAGGACCGTACTGTACAACCCCCGTTCGACAGGAAAGCCTTCGATGCCGACGAACTCTTTCTCCGGCGAAGCGACCATCGCCTTCATGAGATCGCGTACGCCGGCCTGCGTGTTGGTCGAGGGACGTTGCCTGTTGATCAGTTCGCTTTGGATCTTCGGGGCGTCGCTAAAGCGGAGATCGGCAAGGTTCGATGCTAGTTGCGAAAGCGAGGCGCCGTTCGGCAGTTTGACCGGTTCGCCGGAGACGAACCAATCGGCATCAGTGAAAGCGACACGGAATTCCTCCTCGAGGTCGGCGGAGACCGCAGCCATTCGTGCGCTGATCTCGCGTCGCGCGACGCCATCGCCGTCGAGTTCCGGTCTGCTGCTTCTGACCAGTTCCAGCGCGACGAGCTCCCGGCCGAGCCCGCGGATCCTGCCTGAGTTGCCGGGGACGCCGATAACCGTAAGCTCGTTGCTGGGTTTGGCCGAGATCTCGCGGCAGGCGGCGATCATTTCCTTTCGGCTTTCTTCTCCGCTTTGGAGCGCAAGGAGGAAATGACCATCCGCATCGCCGGCACGGCTTGCGGCGGCGCGCTCCACGTCGGCCAACTGAACGAGTTCGGTCCGAAACCATCGAAGCGTCCCGCTTTTGTGGTAGTGGCGCTTTGCCAGAACGGGTTGCAATCCGGCCAGTTTCGCGAGCCGCTTAAGGTCCAACTCCGCAGATTGGCCCATCGCTGTCGTGACAGCTCCGTCGATATCGAAGTCACTGCCGGCGTAACTAGCCCAGGCGCCGAGGTGTTTCCGGTAAACGGCAACGGACCAGCGTTCCAGATCTTTGAGGGCCGCATCCACGTCGGTCTTGCTGGCGTCGGCCACGCACGTGCCGACGGTGATGCGGTCGGCGGCGAGCCCTGATCCGTTGCGGAACATGTCCACAAGCGCGATCGACTTGGCGAGCCTGACGTGCAGAGCGTTCCCTCGCGCCTCGCAACGCTCTACCGCATCGACGGCCTGCGCCCAGCGGTGACTGTCGTTCGACGCGAGGATCGCCGGTTCGAGGTTTACCCTGAGGTAATCCCAGAACCGGTCCGGACCGAACAGCAGTTTCGAACCGTCGGACGTATTGCGGATGAACTCTTGAAAGCCGGCGGGCTCCGCGGAGGAGAGAAATCCGAATATGCTTCGCTCGTTCTGGCCGAACCTTCGACGTGACATCGGGCCCAGGACGGCTGCCGTAACGGGGTGTAGCGGCCAACATCTGTCGAGCCGGTGACCGAGGTCCTTTGCACTTCCCGGGCGACGGCCCCGGATAGAATTGGCTACCGCTTCGGCGTCTCCGGAAGTGGAGGGGTGGCGCGTTTGGCTGGTGATCGCATGACCCAGCAGATCGATGACCTCTTCCACGCCCGCGATGAGCGGGATGTCCGTGAAGCGGCCCTGTATTTTCGCCCATTCGTCACGCGTCTCGCGTCCGAGCCGGCTCGCATACTGCTCAAAAGCCTGATGAAGGATTCCGACTATGACCAATCGGCCGCCTGAACGTGCCGCTGCCTCTGCGAGTTCTTGGAAGAAATAGATATCACCGCCGCTTGTTGCGGCGCTTTCCAGGAACTTGCCCATCTCGTCGATGATGAGCATCACGCCCTCGCGCGGACGGCTTTCCCCTTCTTGGTTCAGACGATCAATCAGATCTCGGCCGGAGGTCACGTCGCCGCGAGGTCTTCCGGGCCGCCGGCGGGAGGCCTCCAGAGCGGCGGCGATGTCGGCGACAGCATCACTTCGACGGCCGACAACCGGTACCACAAGCCATCCGGCCGAGCCCGCGTGCAGGTTGTTGAGGATGCGCTGGGCTGTTTTTTCCCCGAGCGCCTCCATCGCCGCCTTGCGCACGGGTCCCTTGGGTCCGAGCAGTCCCGCAAGCGCAATTGCGAGACTTGATTTGCCCCCTCCATAGGGGCCGGTCCACGTGAACGCTCGCTGGCGCGTCTGGGAGATCTGTGCGGCCATGCTGACCAGACCCTCGGCAGCGGAGCGCTGGCAGACAAAGCCCTGAAGGGCGTCGACCTTTCCGAGGTCGGAGTCCAACCTGATGGAGCGCTGGAATCTGCGTGCGATCTTGACGTGGTCGGAAAGCATCACGCGGCTCGACGTTTGTCGCTGTCGGCGCGGTACGCGCGCGCGAGCAACGAAAGGGGATCCGAAATTGGCTTGAGGCGGAGGACCTGCTTGACGCCGGCTGTGTCGGACCAAACGATCTTGCCCCGCGTAAGGTCTTCCATGGCCGTGAGGCGCTCCACGACCGAATTCTCGTCCAACTTGAAGACCCGCCCCGGCGATCCGGGCTCGTAGGCGATGGCTTCGACGGAGAGGGTATTGGCCCCGGGGGCGTATCTGCTCCAGAAGGCGTTTAAGGCATAGGCGAAGACGCCGTCGGGAAGGGTGGGCTTCGGCCCGCGCCGGAATTCATAAAGCCGTCCTGCCACCTGTCGGATCAAGCCGAGTTCGGCCAAGACCGGTTCAAGCGCATCCTCGCCGGTGTTTCGTTCGCTGCGCATGACATAGCTGCGCACGAAGCATTCGACGTCCCGGCTGACCGTCTTTTCAGCGACACGCGTCCACTGCCGCTCGCGGCAGTAGTCGAGGATCGCGCGCGCGAGCGCTTCGTGGTCGAAAGTCTGCGAGGACACATGATTGAAAGCCCAATACCAGGTGGTGGTCATCTTCGGGTCGCCGGCCACCAACCACTGCATCAACCACGCCGTCGCCGGACGCTCCATGAACGGATCCCACGCGTTGTCTCCGCCGAAGAGCCGGTGTCCGAGTTCGGTCGCCTTTACGCGGTTGCCGTCTTCCTCGATAATTCCGCAGGCCAACGCCCAATGCCTGATGGCAAGGGCCATGTTCTTACCGACGCCGAAGCGGATGATTGCATCGGGGTTGCTAAAGATGGTGCGCGCCGCACCATTTTCGACCTCATCGAACGCCTTGCGCAACCAAAGGTGGCGCAGCGTGAAGGTCTCGTGACCGGAAAACTGGCCCTTGAACTTTTCGGCGGTAATTGGTCCTCTGAGCATCTCGGCATCCTACTGGACGAGGCGTCCAGTTCAACCGTTACGCTACGGAGCGGAAAGCCGCAATCCTCGCAAATTTTGGATACAGGGGGAAATTAGCCTGTTCTGACTACGCGGCGACGCCGTTCTCCACACCCTTTCCACCGATCTTTTCCACCGTGGAGCAGAGAAGCTCGGCAGCCGATTCGGCCTCCTGCGGCGTGTTGAACCTGCCGAATCCCACGCGGATCGTGCTCTTGGCCTGACTGTCGGTCAATCCGAGCGCGAGTAGGACGTGCGATGGCTCAATCACTCCGGAGGAACATGCGGCGTTCGTAGAAACCGCGAGGTGGGGTTGAAGGGCGCCGACGAGGTGATCGGCGTCGATTCCAGGAAACGTGAGGCTGAGATTTCCCGGCAGCCGCGGAGCATCCACCGCGTTGACGACCGAGGATGGGATCCTCGTTGCGACGATGTCGAGGAAAAGCTGTCGGAGGGACGCCGCGCTTGCGGCGTCCCTCGACAATTCCTTCTTGGCTATTTCCGCTGCCGCCCCCATCGCTACCGCGAGGTGCGCCGCGACTGTTCCAGAACGAAGCCCGCGCTCCTGTCCGCCACCTTTGAAGAGCGGTTCCGGTTTGACGGGACTGTCCTCCGACACGAAGAGAGCGCCGATACCGATGGGAGCATAGAGCTTGTGTCCCGACAGGCTGACCAAGTCGATTCCCATCGCGGCAGCGTCGAACGGAATCTTGCCTGCGGCCTGAGCCGCGTCGGTGTGGAAGACCACGTCCCGTGATCTGCAGATATCGGCAATCTGCGAAATCGGCTGCAGCACGCCGATCTCGTTGTTCGCGGCCATGATCGAGACGAGCGCGGTACTGTCGGTGATTCTATCCCTCAGAAGACCCAAATCGAGCATTCCGTTCTGTCCGACCGGCAGGACATCCACCTTGAAGCCCTTGTCTCCGAGGTATTGGATACATTCGAGGACGCACTTGTGCTCGGTCGAACACGTGATGACGTGATTGCCCCGTCGGGCGGCGGCATTAGCGATTCCTTGAATGGCTATATTGTTGGCTTCGGTCGCTCCCGAGGTAAATACGATCTCTTCGGCGCGCACGCCGATGAGATCGGCTACCTGACCGCGCGCGTGCTCCACTGCCGCAGCGGCGCGTCGTCCGGCGAAGTGCTCGGAGTGGGGATTGCCGACCGCGTCCGCCTCGAGGAGTCCGATCATGCTTCGAAGCACCCGGGGGTCGGTCGGCGTGGTGGCTTGATTGTCCAAGTACATCAAATCGTTCTGCCTTCTTCTTTAACCGGCGGGTACGGCCGGGCCGGGAGCTGCATCAATCGCTTCTGCCGCCGGTTCGACCGGCTGCGCTACAAGTCCTGATCTGACGACTGCTTCCAGACCGGGGGTCTCGCCAGTCTTGATGTCCTTGATGAGCAACGCAACGCCGGTTTTGTTGAGAAAATCCCGCTTAAGCGGCTCGTCCGGTATTGAATAATTCCAGGCAACAATACCCATCGACCTTACGCCCTTGTCCGCACCTGTTTCCGAGGGAATGAGCTTCCAATTCGTCGAACCGACATTATTGAGGTCGATCCCCGAAGAGAGCAGTTTGCGCAGATCGGATGTAGCCCGGATGTGGTCGAATGCGGTTCTTGCTACCGGCGCCACCTGATTTTCGTCCAAGCCGGCCACCGCCTCAATGATTCCGTCGCAGCCGCCCTCCGTCATCACTAGTCGCGTATTCTGTTTTCCATCGTCGTCACGGCCCACGAAGCAGACCGCTCCGTCGGACAGGGCAGCTACCGGAAGCGGGACAAGGCGACCCTCTGCATTGGCGTAGAGAAGTTCGACCTCGACGGGGAAAGTGGCGGGCATTGGAGCGACCAGGCCGACGCGCCCCAATCCCGCCAGGACGCGCTGCTGCAGTTCGATGGCGTGTGCGTCGCGTAGTCTGGCGACAGTCCGGATGTCACCGGCCTTCAGAGCTGCTTCGAGCGCAGTCTGCGAAACGGTGTCTATGTTCTTGAGATTCCACTTGATCCATCGTAGCTCGCCGTCGAGGCGGATCGCTGCGGTACGGGCATCGCCGCTGTAAGACCAGTCCTTAGGCGCAAGCTCCTTGATTTCGCCTATCAGGAGCAAGATGCGTGGTGCTCCTTTCCGTTGCAGGTCGCAGGCGGGCGTAAGGACGAGCGCGACCTTGTCGCTTCCCAGATCGACGAGAAGCGCGCCTTTCACCCGCTCGGCGTCCGTGCCTTCGCGCAGGCGCAATATGTCGCCGAAGGCTACAACCGCATCGATCGAGCCGGGCAGGCGAAGTCTGTTCTGATTCTGCGTCAAGAGACGCTGAACCAGCTCCTGAAGCTCGGACGATCCCGCGACGTAAGGCGTGGGATGCCTGAGCGTCTTAAATTCGTTTAGTTTTTCGGCAGCGTCGATGATACCGGCCTCGGCTTCGATTTCGTGCTGTAGGACCCGGTCGAAGACGTCGACAAGATAGCTCCCCGTCGGTTCGCCTTCCGCGCTGAGCAAAAGCTGCTGAATTTGCCCGATGTCGGAGAGCTTGAGCTTCCGAAAGAGGCGTACCGTCCTATCCGCTGCTCCGCTGACGCCGATTTCGATGGCATTGAAGAACCTGGCGAGGTCGCGAGACTCGATGGCGTTCTCGGCCAGTCTCTCAAGCTGCCGTTCGAGGCGGTTGTTCTCGTCCAGGTCGCTTTTCATGATGATGCGAAATGCGGAATCAACAAGGCCGACGTCGTCTCGGAATTCGTCCTTCTTGGCTTCTATCCGGGAGCTCCGGGACATGAGGATGACCAAGGGCGGGCTATCCGCCCGCGGTTTGATCGCCTCGCGAAGAAGGCGTTTCGAGATATTGAGCGCTTCGTTGCCTTGCGCGTTCCCGAAGAAGAGATCGATGACGATGAGGTCGCTTTTCTTTGCCGGTTCCGCGAAGTCCCTTCCGGCGGTCACGCAGGCGAGGCCCAGCGCTTCAAGTTTTCGTTTGACGAGCTCGACGTATCTTTCGTCGCTTTCTTGATCGGTAACGTAATCCGCAAAAACAGGCTGGGCGATTTCACCGAGCTCGGCCCGCAGGTTCCAAACCGTCGCCACGTATCCGTCATCGGCTACGAGTTCTTCGAATCTCCGCCCGACAGCTTCCGGGTATTCCGCTTCGATCCGTGCTTGTTGTTCCTCAGTGAGATCGTCGTTGAAGATCGTCCACTCCGGCCGATCCGTTCCAACGTCGACCGCGCGGGGAACGGCGTCGCATGCATCGTCGACGATCAGCGCCGATCTTACGCCTCGCTCGTTGAGGAGCTCTTGGAGGCTCATTGCTCGACGCCCTCTGGGAGCTCGAGGATGAAGCGATGAAAGCGGCCGGTTTTTGGATCCGCCGTGTTGTCAAGGATCAGGGTTCCTCCGTGATGTTCGGCTGCTTCGCGAGCTATGAACAATCCCAGTCCGCGTCGACGGCGGCTTTCTTTCAGTGAGAAGAACGCCTTGAATATTTGGTCCCTGTTTTCCGGCGCTATTCCCCTACCGTTGTCTTCGAACGTCAATGTAGGGGGGCCGGATTCGACGGCGACCTTGATCAGTGGTCGGAAAGACCGCTCTCGTTCGGAACGGCTATCAAGCCAATAGATCGAATTGGAGATCAGGTTTTCCAGGATCTGGACGACCATGCCCTTGACGGCGCGTATGCGTACGGACTTCTTCGGAAAATCGTATTCGATCTTCACGTTGTGCCTTTTGAACTGGCCTTCGTGCGCGTCGCACGTCTCGCGAACGAGTTCTTCCAGCGCGAAGATCTCCGCGCGCTGGCGGCCCGAGATGCTCAAGGGATCGAGAACCCGAACCCGCTTGCTGATGCTCTTCATCTCGGCTTGCAGGGTGGAGAACTGAGCCCTCAGCTTTTCGGGCACTTCCTTGCCCTTTAGGCTTTCAAGGGCCTTCAGGGCGGATTCCGACGCGCGCGCCAGTTCATGTGCGACCACTTCGACCATCAGTCCGACACCGGCCATCTCGATCAGTTGGCGGCTCTCCTGCTCGACTTCGGCGATGCGTTGCCTGGCGCTCGCCGCAAACTCGGCGAATTCGAACAGCGTCTGCTGCAGGTCTTCGATCGCGGGATCTCCCTCGGGCGGCGTGAGCTTCCTCAGTTTGCCGATTGCGGTCTTCGCCCGGTCTTCGAGCCGTTCGACCCTGGCTTGCGCATCGCCAAGATCAATCTTTTGATGCTTGTATTGTCGCTCCATCGAATTGAGAAATTGTCCCAGCCGGTCTTGAACCGCGTACCGGACCACCTGAAGCAGAACTTGCTGTTCGGGCGTCACCCGCAATCCTTCGCGGTTGGTCTGGTCGACCAACATGGGATTTCCGGTCCGCGAGATGTTGACCCTGCCGATGAACTGCGTCTTGTTCAGCGTATAACCAGACCTGCGAAGGGCCTTTCGATCAAGCTCGAGCCAATCGTCCTCGTCTTCGCCGTACGGAAATACGCGGAAACGGTCCCTGAAGAGGAGAATGCCCGACCACTGCTCCTGAAGATCGCGGACCGCGCGTTGCTCTCCCAAGCCGTCGATCCTGCCCAGCCGACGTCGGTTGAACCAATGCGCCTCAAACGAGAACGGCCCGACGCTGACGAGGGCGCTGTCTTCTATATCCCGGTCCTTTCCCACGATAGCGGCCTCGAGGTCCTCGATCGTGAGGCGGACTGTGTCTTTCTCCCTGGGATGCTCGTAGCCGAGATCGATCGCTTCGACCGTGCACGTTAGAACGGGTTTTCCCTTCACGATCTCGTACTTTCCTGATACCCGGGCGTGCGCCGCGTCGAGAAGCGCTGCCTGCATCATCGGAATCGAAATTCGTTCTCCGTTCCAGTAGATGGCGATACGCGGCCGCTTTCCTGCGTCGGCGAAGGGATCGCTCAAGCGTGCGAAATCGTAATCCGCCATTTCCTTTACGCGGCTTTCGGTCCAGTTCTCGGTCAGATCGGAGACGATGACGGACGTTCCGGACGTCGCTGGATTGGCCTTCTTAGAGCCGTGCTGGGGTGCGACCTTGATCTGGTCCAGCATCGCGTCGATGTCGCTGAACGCCGTCCAGTCGATGTTAAGGACGCTATAGTGGGTTTCGCCTGCCTTGGTTGTCTCGACACGGAGCTTTTCTCCAAGGCGCATGGCTGAAAGTCGCCCGATGCCTTTTTCGCCGAGGTAGGGGCTGGTCACTGCGCCCGCCGCGAGCGCGGCTTCCACCTCCTTCTTCCGGGAGGCGGTACCGATCACCAGGAAATTTTGATCGAGGTCTTTGAAGGACATTCCGCTGCCAGTGTCGGCGATCGTAATCGTGTTGAAGACGCGTTGTGCGGCTTCAAGTCTCTTACGTAGATCCGCGACGGAACTGGCCGCTTGGATAGCGCTTGAGAATCCTGCCTGCGCATCCGGGCTCGCCGTGGTCAGAATGACCTCGGCGGCCTGGGCCTTGAGATCCGAAAGCGGGCCGCCTTCCGACAGGGTCTCTTGAAGCTTCAGATAAGCGCGTCTCGATAGGGCTATGTCAAAGCGGATGTCGACGCCCGTTTTTGTCTTGGCGTCGAATCCGTTTTTGATCAGCTCATAGAACGCGATGATGTCCGAGCTTATGAGTTCGGACCCAAGTTCAAGAACCGTTCGTGCTGTAATCCTAAACAACCGGAAAAAGACCTTTCTGGAGAGACGCGATGCATTCTAGCGTGTAAAATCGGCGTCCCTATCGTAAAACGCTAGGGCGGGGGACGGAAGCGCACATCTGGCGCCCTTCGCGAGTTTTCCCGCTTGAAACGCGGTGGAATCAGAACGGGGCTCAAATTATGTACGCTGTCGCACCCGGTTAGTATTCCCCAATCCGTTGATAGGGCAATTTTCAGGCCGGTTGTGAGTGCTCAGCCGTCGCAAGTGGCACACCTGCCGATTACAGTTTGGGTGGGGGGAGCCGCCGCAATCATTGACGAGCGCAGCAAAGTGACGCCCCAGACCATTGGCCGCAGACTAGTTGGGCCGCTGGTTGATCAAGAGATTGCCGACCGTCTCTTTGACAAAGGCACGGACCTTCCTTTCTCGCGCCGCCGCCATCGGGGCCAACGGCATGGTATCCGCCAGCTCAAGCAACTTCGTCCTCATGCCCGAGCGATATCCATCCGGATCGTCCGCCATCGTGGCGATGATCTCGAACATCGTTTTCAGCATCAGTTGAGTGGATATATTGCTGGCGATGTAGCGCGCCGTCGCCGTTTCTTCGTCTTCCGCCATCCTCCGCTCCTCTACAACGTACTTAAATCATCCGGCACTTCGCCGAATTTTTTGATGACCTTTGCATCGCCAAAATCGCCGGTGGCGGGATCTCCCGTTCGGCTGAATGCCACGGCTCCCACATGTCCGGGCTTGCGCGATAACGCATCCGCGCGCATGACGACCGCGACGGGATTGAAGCACTCGGTCGGTTCGCCGGCCGCAATGCCATCGTCGGCAGCGACGAAGGGCAGCGCCACGAAGTAGGTCACTTCCGCCATGGCTCGCTCCTAGTCGGAATAGGTCTGAAATCTCCCGCGCACATAGGCGTGAGAGACGGCCTTCATCAATTCGCTCACCTCAGATTCCAAATATTCATTCGCGACAATCAGCGAGTGGATCGCATGTCGCCGCCGCACGCCGCGACGGCCTGATCGACCGCAGCCTCCAACCCGTCCGCGTCCTGTGTGTTCGGTTGTGAACCAGAGGACATGACGTTGTTCCAGGTTGACCGGCTGGCGCCTATGTTCCTATTTTGTTCTCATGGAGTCAACCCGCCGTTTTAAGCCGCCCTGGACCCTGATCCGGGAGAATTCAGAGTGCTACACCGTCCAGGACGCCAACGGCGTGACGGTGGCTTGGCTGTATTGCCGCGACGATTCACAACGTTACAGCTTTGGCGCCAGCAAGCTCACGTCGGAAGAGGCGCGCCGGATCGGAAAGGCCATCAGCCGCATCCCCGAGTTCATGACGCAGCGTCAGGGCTTTCACCCGCGAGGGGGAGGGCCACGCTGGCGAGCCGATCGTCCCTATCATGTCGCGCTGGAAGATACATACGTTCGCGCCCACTGGGGTGAAATCAACGCGCTGTGCAAGCTCAACAGTCTGCCCTTCAATTCGACCGGCGAGACCATCCAAAACGACGGGGTCTGGAAGGTCTATGAGTTCACCTGGCAAATGGACGCGATCCTGTTTTGGAATCGCTTCAAGGGCCGCTGGCTGCGCGGCACGGAGTTTCATTATCCCGAGCGCCCGGCCAATTTGCCGGCATTGAAAACGCTCGAGAACTGGCCGAAGTTCAATCCGCGCGACACGCGGTGAAGATCGCAAGAACACAATGTGCAATCTATTCGATTACGACTAACCAAGAGGCCAGGGTGAATGCAAAGCCGGAGCTCGCGCTCGAGCTCTAAAGGAAATCGTCAAGTCCACCTTGCAGGGGCTGGTTACTTAACGACTGCATCAGGCCACATGCGATGTCGGAGCAGCAACCGCAACATTGAGTCTCTCGTCAACTTTTCCCGCTTTCAGGCTGCGCTGATGTGGTCCTTGCCAGAACCACTGATCAAACCGGTCAAAGCAATCATTTCGGTTCGCGCTGCATCTACGTGAGTATCGGTGACAAAAGGGACGACAGGACTATAGTTGAAGCCAAATCCTATCGCAAAATGCTACCCATTAATTTTTAAGAGATCAGGGATTTTATGTCTGCCGAGCGCAAAGGTGACCTCACCTTCAACGAGGGTGCGATTCGATCCGCATTGAAGACCTTGTCAGGCACCGAACTTGTTGCCGCAATACCGCCTGGACTCGGTGGAAGGGAGCTCGATCGATTGTTCGGGCTTCTTCAGCGATGCGGCGATCTGTTCTTCAAATACCCAGCACCGAGCCGCGAAAAACGGCGAGAAAAGCTATTTGACGTCCTCCGAGCTCACATGGCCGAGCACTGGGCTCCCGCGGATGCCGATCGCGTGGACGGACTGCGGAGCGTCTTTGCGCAAGTCGAGCACGGCTATCGAGGAATTCTCGATCTGCTTAATCAAGCCTCAATTAATGCAGAGAGCGGAGAAACCCGAACTGCCGCGATTCTCCATCGTACGGCCGTGCAAGCCGAGGAGATACGGCAGCGGGCGCAGGAGGCGGTAGAAAATCTCTCTGTTTTCAGTTTTCAGGATGATCCAACCGCCGTCGACGGAGCAGGGAACATCTTCTCAATCGACGCCGTAGTGGCAGCGCTTGGGGAGGGGCTCCGATTGACACTCCTCATGCTTGGCCACCAGGAGGGATGGTTGGCGGACGACGGCAGGCTTGAGTTGCCGTGGCCCATGCCAGCCATTGATGAGGCCCTTATTTTTCAAATTGGGACCACCGAACTGCTCGCTTCAAGCTGGCGTCGCTGGGAAACAACGGAGCAGGGTTTCCGATATGGGGCCGGATCGCTTGACAACGTTGATCCCTCGGAATTTCCAAAGGACTGGCCCGCTGATGCGATCGCCTGGCGCTACGTGCCTACGGCTGGTCCCGTTTACGACTGGGTTGCCAATGAACGGCACAAGGACGCCCAACTCCAGAACTACGCGAGAATTCAAAGCGAGACGTCGGCGCAGACGAAAATTGCTCCGCCTGACCAAGCGGCTGCGATGCCACCTGACCAGGTACTCTCATTAAAGGAGATCAACGCGCACGGCTATCTGTCGATGATCATCGGTGACGATATACTCAACGACAATCGTCGTTTTAGCGACCTCAGACTCATTGAGTGGTTAAGGGGATATGAGGCGCTAAGCATTCTGGCGCACAAGGAATTCGAAAATGGTATGACCTCGTTCGAACGCCACGTGCTCGTGTTTCCACCGGGCCGCCTGGAAGAGCGCCTTCAGTTCTACGGCCTGTCTGCGGATGCTGCGACGGCCCTGACACAGATCGCCACGCTAAGTTCTGACAGCTTGGATCTATTCGATACTCCGTTGATCCGAACCACGGACGGAGGTCATCTTCTGATTGGCCCCGCGGCCATCGACGCGGACCCAGGCCAAATCGTGCTCTCGCGTTTGAACTCGCTTGGCCACAAACTGGAGAGCAAAGGCAAGGCGTTCGAGCGGCAGATTCTGGAATTCTTTCGTGAGCGCGGGTTCAAGGCATTTTCTATCGATAAAACACGATCAGGAGAGCCGTATGAGATCGACGTTCTCGTTCCTTGGGACGGTTTCCTCTTCGTTTTTGAATGTAAGAACCGGTCGCTCTCCGGTCAGCATCCGATCCAAGCTTACTACTTTGACCAGGATCGTGCCGATTACATCAACCAGGTCCTCCGGCAGGTTAAGGGTCTGACGGACTACCCCGATATGGCAATCGAAGCCGGCGGCATAGACCCGCTTGATTTTCAGATTGTTCCCTGCGTTCTGTACAGTCTTCCCTATGCCATGGATGGCTCCGACCGCGGTGTTTATGTGACTGATTGGTCTAGCCTCGGCCGTTTCTTTGAGGAAAGGTACCTTTACCGCAAGATTCCGTTCAACCTGCCCGGAGGCAACAAAGGACTTCGTCGCATCGGAATCTATTCGCAATGGTCCAGTGATACTCCCACTCCTGAAGATTTCCTGAGGCATCTGAGGGACCCTCTCCAGGTAAGATTGATGCGAGCGCGCATGGAGCCACGCGCGAGCAGCTTTCTTATCGCGGATAGACATGTGGTAGAAACCACCGAATTTGGGAAAGCTCCACTAACTCTCGATCTGCACGCAGAAGTGTTGGGGTTCGACGCGGCGGATGTCCGAAGGCAGGAGGACGAGTTCAAAAATCAGCTACCGGATCTTCTGGCTGAGCTCCAAGCTAAATATGACGCGAAGTGATAGCTGGTCGCCGCGCCGATCACTCACTCGTTGCAGGGCGCGACCCCTCGATGATTTTGAGACACCTTCTTGCAGGAGCGAATTCCTGCCATATTAAGTTAACGGATTACGTGGTTGGTTCTGGAACTTCCTTTTTTACTGCACCGTCTTGCCGCTGATGGCGGAGGCGGAGCTTGAGTGGGTGGCGTATGGCAAAGCGAACCCAAACCCGGTTCATCGCGAGGACGATCGAGGGGGCCCAAGCTGCGGCGCAGATCCCGGGATTCATCAAGCCGCAGCTGGCCACGCTGAGAACCAGAGCACCGTCGGGCGACGGCTGGCTGCACGAAGTGAAGTTCGACGGCTACCGCATTCAGGCTCATTTGAACAAAGGCAGGGTTACGCTCTACACGCGGAGCGGACTGGATTGGACAACGCGTTTTGTGGGCATCGCTGCGTCGTTCGATATTCCTGTCGAGCACGCAATTTTTGACGGCGAGATTGTTGTGAGCGTCGACGGCCGACCGAACTTTTCAGAGCTTCAGGCAGACCTCGCCGAGGGACGCCAGGATCGGTTTTCCTACTATCTGTTTGATCTGCTCTATCTCGAAGGATTCGATTTGCGCAAGAGCCCGCAGGTGGAGCGCAAAAGGGTATTGAAGGGTCTCTTTGATGAGACAAAGCTCTCGAGCCCGATATTCTACAGCGAGCATTTCGAGATCGATGGCAACGAGATGTTCAAGCATTTGTGTGAACAAAAGATGGAAGGGCTCATCTCCAAAAAGGCCCAGGCGCCGTATCGCTCCGAAAGGGGCGAAGCCTGGTTGAAAATCAAGTGCGTTGTTCGAGACAACTTCGCGATTGTTGGTTTTGTTGAGGATCCCGCCGGAATAGCAGCGCTGCACCTCGCCAGGCGGGAAGGCAAAGACCTGGTCTATGTCGGCAAGGTCGGCACGGGCTTTACCCGAAAATCGTCGTTGGAAATCCGCAAAAAGCTGGATGCGATTATGAGCCCGAAGTCCAGGCTTGTTAAAACCCCGCGGCTCAAGGCGACGTGGGTGGAGCCGAAGCTTTTGGCCGAAGTCGAGTATCGAGACATAACGTCCGAAGGATATCTGCGGCACAGTGCGTTCAAAGGACTGAAATAGAAATCTTGATGGCAACAGCCTTTCAGGTCCCTGACGCGCGCGGCTTTGCCGCACCGGGCTCTCGTAAACCGAGCCGCAAAGCTGCGTCTCGGCCTTCGGCTTCGATCCCCTCGCGCGATCCTGTGTCGCTCGCCGGAGGCACTCGGTCCCGGGTCCCGCCAAGAGGCGGCGCTATGCTGACCCTCCTGCGGGTGCCTTTTTAACCGGTCTCGCGACTGCCGACTGGCCTTCGCTTCGCTGCGGCACAGACGCCCTTTTTTATTTGGGTGCTTAGGGCTCCGCCCTTGCGCGGGCAAAGGTGAAGTCCCGGTGGATCCGGGACCGGGCGCGGCGCTCTGACGTCTCCCGCCAAGACCGGGCTGTTGGCTGCGCTGAAGCCCCGCTTCGCTGGTCTTCACCCTTCGGGCTTCCATCCCTGAGGCAAGAGCTACCGCTCGGGACACACCGCGGCAGCATCACGATCGAGAGTGAGAGTGCGGACCGGATTGCCGTGACGGGTTGAGGCTCGGAAGAGAGGCTTCCGGCACCCGTCGCGGAGAACCGCGATGTCTAGACACCCCACACAGGCCCGTGCCGGCAACGGCCGCGCGAGCCTTTACAACGAAATCACCGACAAGATCATCGCCGAGCTGGAGGCCGGCCGTATCCCCTGGGTGCAGCCATGGGGGACGGCGGCGATCAAGGCGCCCCTCGCGATGCCGCGCAACGCTGCCACGCAGCGCGGATACTCCGGAATCAACGTGTTGATCCTGTGGGGCGCCGTCATCGAGCACGGCTTCTCCGGACAGAGCTGGCTGACCTTTCGCCAGGCACTCGGGCTCGGCGGCCATGTCAGGAAGGGCGAGCGGGGAACGACCGTTGTCTATGCCGATCGCTTCACGCCGGACGACGAACGTCGGCGCGCCGCGGAAGCCGGCGAGGAGCCAGGCGCGATTCCGTTTCTCAAGCGCTTTACCGTCTTCAACACCGACCAGTGCGATGGCTTGCCCGAGGAGGTCGCCGCTTCGGTCGTCCCGCCGCCACCAGGCCAGATTGAGCCCCGAGCGGAGGCTTTGATTGCCGCCACCGGTGCGGATTTTCGCATCGGCGGTGCGCGCGCCTATTACAACCCGGCGGGCGATTTCGTGCAGGTGCCACCGCCCGCGGCTTATTTCGAACCGATCAATTGGCACCGGACCGCATTCCATGAGCTCGGTCATTGGACCGGTCATGCATCCCGCCTTAACCGCGATCACTCGGGTTCATTCGGCTCTAACTCCTACGCCCGTGAGGAACTGGTTGCAGAGATGGCGGGTGCATTCGTCTGCGCCTCGCTCGGCATCTTGCCGACCGTGCGCCACGCCGACTACATCGGTTCCTGGCTGGAGGTGCTGGGGGAGGATAATCGCGCGGTCGTACGCTCCGCGAGCGCGGCATCGAAGGCCGCCGATCTCCTGCTCGGCTTCTTGACGCAGGCAATCGACTCCGGCGCCGCGGGAAATGAGGAGGCCGCGTGATTCGTCCGCTTGCTCTCTCGACGTTCCGCTGCCGCGGCGCATCGGAGAGCGAGAGGAGGGCTGGATGCTCGTGACGGGTTGGAGGTCGAGAGAGAGTCTTTCGGCCGCCCGTCGTGGAGAATCCGACATGGCAAGCGCCGTTCAGAAGATTAAACTCAGTCCCTCCCGGGATATTCCCTTCAACAAGCTGGTCTTGAGCCAGTCCAACGTCCGGCGCGTGAAGGCTGGCGTCTCGATCGAGCAACTGGCAGAGAGCATCGCTCAGCGCACGCTGCTACAAAGCCTGAGCGTTCGTGCCGTCGTCGATGCCGACGGCCAGGAGACCGGTATGTTCGAGGTGCCCGCGGGCGGACGCCGCTACCGCGCGCTCGAACTGCTGGTCAAGCAGAAGCGTATGGCGAAGACGCAACCTGTCCCCTGCGTCGTCCGGGATGGCGGCATCGCCGAGGACGATTCCCTCGCCGAAAATGACGAGCGGATCGGCCTGCATCCGCTCGATCAGTTCCGCGCGTTTCAAAGTTTGCGCGACGGTGGCATGAGCGAAGAGGACATCGCCGCGCGGCACTTCGTCTCGCCGGCGATCGTCAAGCAGCGCCTGCGTCTGGCGTCGGTGTCCCCGAAGCTGCATGAGGTTTATGCCGACGACGGCATGACACTTGAGCAACTCATGGCGTTCTCGGTTACGGCCGACCAGGCGCGACAGGAGCAGGTCTGGGACAATGTCAGCAGCTCCGGCTACGACGAGCCGTATCAGATCCGGCGGATGCTGACGGAGAACACCGTCCGCGCTTCCGATCGTCGCCCCCAGTTTATCGGGCTGGATGTCTACGAGCAGGCCGGCGGCACTGTCATGCGGGATCTGTTCGAACACGACGACGGCGGCTGGTTGCAGAATGTACCACTACTCGATCGTCTCGTCACCGAGAAGCTGAAGGCCGAGGCCGGGACGATCGCGGCCGAAGGCTGGAAGTGGATCGCGGTGGCGGTCGATTTCCCCTACGGCCACACCAACGGCTTGCGCGAGATTGAGGGCGAACCGGCTGATCTCACAGGGGAGGAGCGGGCGACGCTTGACGCCCTCAACGCCGAGTACGCCAAGATCGAGGCGGATTACCAGGACGCCGACGAACTGCCGGATGCGATCGATCAGCGTCTCGGAGAAATCGAAGCGGCGCGGTCAGTCTTCGAAGCCCGATCGCTTGTCTACGATCCGGCAGAGATCGCCCGCGCCGGCGTCTTCGTCAGCATCGATGCCGAGGGTTTGCTGTCGATCGCCCGTGGTTACCTGCGGCCGGAGGATGAAGCGCTCGCCGGCGTCGAGCCCGAGAGCGAAGTACGGGACGACGGAGAGACCGACGACGCATCAACGAGCAATGGCCCGGTCCAGCGTGCCGTCATCACGGTCGGCGGCTCGCCGGTCGAATCTGTTGATGAGGACGAAGACGACACGATCAAGCCGCTGCCGGACCGGCTCGTCACCGAGCTGACCGCACATCGCACACTAGCGTTGCGCAATGCGCTGGCAAACGATCCGGCCGTCGCCTTCCAGGCGGTCCTGCACAATTTCGCGCTGGCGACGTTCTATCGCTTCGCGTCGTCGAGCGGCTGCCTCGAGATCGCGATTCGCACGCCCATATTCCCGGCGCAAGCGCCGGGTCTGAAGGAGAGCGCTTCGGCGGAAGCCATCGACATCAGGCACGATGGCTGGAAAGCCCGCCTGCCCAAGGATGAACGCGACCTATGGGACGCTCTCGCGGCATTTGACGAGAAGGAGCAGGCCGCGCTGTTCGCGCATTGCGCGTCATCTGCGGTCAACGCGCTCCATGAGCCTGCCAACCGCTATAATGAAGGCCGTGTCTCCGTGCATAGTGTCCGCCAACGGCTCGGCCAGGCCGATGTCCTGGCTCGTTCCGTCGGACTCGACTTGGTGGCAGCTGGCTGGAAGCCGACCGTCGATAACTATCTCGGCCGCGTCACCAAGCCCCGCATTCTCGAAGCGGTGCGCGAGGCCAAGGGCGAGCAATCGGTGCAGCTCATCGACCACCTCAAGAAAGGCGACATGGCCCGAGAGGCCGAGCGGCTGCTCGAGGGGACCGGATGGTTGCCTGAACCACTTCGTCTCGATGAGGTGGGCGCGGTAGGAGAGCCCGCTGCAGATCCCGAGGCGTTACCGGAATTCCTCGCGGCCGGCGAGGACGAAGCTGACACCGAGGCCGACGACGAACGGCCGCACATCATTGCGGCAGAATAATCTACCAGGTGCGGGCGCTCCGGCCAGCCCGCACCTTCTTACCTTGCTCCGTCCCAAGCCCGGCATTCCGTGCCGGGCTTTTTCTCTTCGAGCAACTCCATGATCATCCCTGATCCAGCACGCACCAATCATGTACCGTCGCTTCTCAACGCTGTTGTGGAAATGAACTGGGTTCGGAATTCTCTGCGCTGTCATTGTCGTCCAATTCGACGAGATAGACCATCAACATTCCATCAGATGGTTGAGCATCTTTGGAAGCATCGCCGAATGTTGCGATCTCATCCGCGTAGCCCATGCGTGCTCTCAGCAGGGCTTTGCCATCCCACAACGGTGCGCCGTTGGAATGTGCTGACGTGAAATCTTCACGTAGCCACGGCGCGTTGCAAATCTCGTTTGCTTCATGGAGGCTTTTTGCTTCGAACGTCACCGTTGGCTTAGCGCCGATCTCGATCGTAAAGACCGAAAGAAAAAGCGTGGGCGTCATGTTCCCTTTGCCTTTTCGGCGGCTTCCCGCGCCAATCGCAATGCCTTCAAGCGTTCGCGATTCTCGTGAAACGCCTTTTGTGCCTTTTCATGCTCACTTACTGCTTTCTCGGTCTTGACCTGCCCGAATACTTTCAGCGCCTCTCGTTCGGCTGGCGTGACGACTCGTCGTTTGAGCTTTTGGTCGTTCATCTCGTCACTTCGTTGCGATTCTCAATGGGCAGAAAGATAGCGCGCCGAGTCATGAGACGAAAGCGATGTCTCATTCACTTCCTCGGTGCAGAGAAACTCGGCCCGCATCTTCATGGCGGTCAGTCAGCGTCCTCGTAAGAGGGAGACGCGGGCCGGGATGGGTTTGAGCCGGCGCGGTCGAGAGAGCGCCCCGCGGCTCAATCCTTCCCCAGCTCTTTCGAGGTTTCCCTATGACACCGACTTCCGTCTCCGTGGCCGCTGCCGCGCCGCTTTCCGTTGCGTCCAGCTCCGTGACGAAGGCCGGCGCGATGGCCAGGGCCGCGCTGGATCTTCTTAGTCATCTCGAGCGCGGTAAGCGCATCGACGCGCCCATATTGCGCACGGCAATGGAGAACGCCTTCGGGGCCTCCGATGCCGACGGCGGATGGGACTGGAAGACGGCCTACGACGCTTGTGAAGCAGCCACCGTCCTGTTCCTTCGGAAGTTCGGTCCGGTCATGCGCGCGCGTGCGGCTTCGCCGGCCGCGATGCTGCCGATGCTGGCAAAGATCGCCAACCTTCTTCCCACCCACACCCGCCGTTCCGAGGAGAGCGAAGCGCTCCAGCAGTTCAGTACACCGATTCTGCTTGGGCTTGCGGCCAGCACCGCCGCCGCCATCACGCCGGCGGATGTTGTGCTCGAGCCTTCGGCCGGTACCGGTCTGCTCGCCCTCCTGGCCGAGCTGTCGGGCGCACGCCTCGTTCTCAACGAACTCGCCGAAACTCGGGCAGGGCTTCTTTCACTTCTCTTTCCCGGCATCGCCGTCACCCGTTTCGACGCCGCGCACATCGACGATCACCTCGATAACAGCGTCAAGCCAAGCGTGGTGCTGATGAACCCGCCATTTTCGGCCGTCGCCAACGCCGATCGCCGCATGGCGGACGCTGCCTTGCGGCACATTGCGTCGGCCTTGGCGCGGCTGCCCGAAGGCGGCCGGCTGGTCGCGATCACCGGGGCGAGTTGTTCCCCGGACAATCCGGTCTGGACCAACGCCTTCGTCCGGTTGCAGGAACGCGGGCGCATCGTCTTCAGCGCCGCCGTTGCTGGAGCGGTCTTCGCCAAGCACGGCACCACCATCGAGACCCGCCTGACCGTGATTGACCGGTTGCCCGCGGACGATGCGACCGCATTTCCGTCGTCCCCTGGCGTGACGCCGGACGTAGCCACACTCCTTGGCTGGGTTACGGACTACGTTCCATCACGGTTGCCGTTCGCGACGACTGTTGCCGTCCCGCCGATCACGCGTCCGGCCATTCCGCGAACGGTCCGCGCCTACGCCATGCGCCCATCCGGCATCTCGGTTCCCACATCGGATCCCGCAGCGGTTGAGCTCGCCTATGAGACCGTCGCATGGACACCGGCTGAGGGAGGCCGGATCACGGTAGCGCTTTATGAAGAATACGGATTGCAGTCGATCCGTATTCCCGGCTCTCAGCCACATCCCACGAAGCTGGTGCAATCCGCCGCCATGGCGTCCGTCGTGCCGCCGATCCCTTCCTATCGGCCGCACCTTCCGACAAACGTCATCATGGGCGGCCTCTTGTCCGACGCTCAGCTTGAGTCCGTCATTTATGCGGGCGAGGCGCATTGCCAGCTCCTTGCGGGATCTTGGACCGTGGACGAGACCTATGACCTGGTCTGTGCGGCGCGCGACGATGCGGACAATGTCGTGCAATTTCGGCGTGGCTGGTTTTTGGGAGATGGCACCGGCGCGGGCAAGGGCCGACAGGTCGCCGGCATCCTGCTCGACAACTGGCTGAAGGGCCGCCGCCGCGCGGTTTGGATCAGCAAGTCCGACAAGCTAATCGAGGACGCACAGCGCGACTGGTCGGCGCTCGGCATGGAACGGCTGCTGGTCACGCCGTTGTCGCGGTTCCGCCAGGGCACACCGATCCGTCTGGAGCAGGGTGTCCTTTTCACCACCTACGCCACGCTGCGATCCGACGCGCGCGACGAGAAGGTTTCGCGGGTCAAACAGATCGTGGAATGGTTGGGCACCGATTTTGATGGTGTCATCATTTTCGATGAGAGCCACGCGATGCAGAATGCCGCAGGCGGCAAGGGTGAACGCGGCGACCAGGCCGCGTCGCAGCAGGGCCGTGCGGGGCTTCGCCTTCAGCATGCGCTGCCGAACGCGCGCATTGTCTATGTCTCGGCGACCGGCGCCACCACAGTTCATAACCTCGCCTACGCTCAGCGCCTCGGGCTCTGGGGCGGCGAAGACTTTCCGTTCGCGACACGCAGCGAGTTCGTCGAGGCAATCGAGGCGGGCGGTGTCGCGGCGATGGAGGTGCTGGCGCGCGACCTCAAGGCGCTCGGTCTCTACACGGCGCGGTCGCTGTCGTACGAAGGCATCGAGTATGAGATGATCGAGCATCAGCTCACTGATGAGCAAATCCGCATCTATGACAGCTATGCCGGCGCCTTCGCGATCATTCATAACAATCTCACCGCGGCCATGCGCGCGGCGAACATCACCGGCGCGACCGGCACGCTGAACGCGCAGGCCAAGTCCGCCGCCAGATCAGCGTTCGAATCGGCGAAACAGCGCTTCTTCAATCATCTCATCACGGCTATGAAGACGCCGTCGCTAATCGCGTCAATCGAGCGCGATTTGAGGGACGGCCATGCCGCTGTCATCCAGATCGTCTCGACCGGCGAGGCGTTGATGGAACGTCGGCTTGCCGAAATCCCGACCGAGGAATGGGGTGACGTCCAGGTCGACATTACGCCACGCGAATATGTGCTGGATTATCTCGCGCACAGCTTCCCTACCCAACTCTACGAGCCCGTTACCGATAGCGAAGGTAATCTGTTGTCGCGCCCGGCCTTCCGAGCTGGGCAGCCGGTGCAATGCCGGGATGCCGTCGCGCGTCGCGATCGCTTGATCGAGAAGCTGGCGTCGTTGACGCCGGTTCACGGTGCGCTCGACCAGATCGTGCAGCGCTTCGGCACTGACATCGTGGCCGAGGTGACGGGCCGCTCGCGCAGGATCATCCGCAAGCTAGGGAATGATGGCGTCGATCGATTGGCCGTCGAGAACCGTGCCGGCTCCGCCAATCTCGGCGAAACCCAGGCGTTCATGGATGACGTCAAACGCATCCTTGTATTCTCCGACGCCGGTGGTACTGGGCGTTCCTATCACGCGGAGCTGTCGGCGAAGAATCGAAGGCTGCGCGTGCACTACCTACTCGAAGCCGGATGGAAAGCCGACGCCGCAATCCAGGGACTCGGCCGCACCAATCGCACCAATCAGGCGCAACCGCCTCTGTTCAGGCCCATCGCCACCAATGTGAAGGCCGAGAAACGCTTTCTCTCGACCATCGCTCGCCGTCTCGACACGTTGGGCGCCATCACCAAGGGCCAGCGCCAGACCGGCGGGCAGGGCCTGTTCAGGCCAGAGGATAATCTGGAGAGCCACT
Organism: Nitrobacteraceae bacterium AZCC 2146; assembly: GCA_036924855.1. Classification (NCBI taxonomy): domain Bacteria; kingdom Pseudomonadati; phylum Pseudomonadota; class Alphaproteobacteria; order Hyphomicrobiales; family Nitrobacteraceae; species Nitrobacteraceae bacterium AZCC 2146. The sequence goes on along the minus strand of JBAGRP010000001.1, from coordinate 1,585,205 downwards.
ACGCACGGGACGCGCTGCGTCAGCTCTACCTTTTGCTGGTTACCGGCAAGGTCACGGATTGTTCGCTAGGGGCGTTCGAGGACGCAACCGGGCTGAAGCTCACCGACTCCAACGGCATCAAGGATGAGCTGCCGCCGATCGCGACATTCCTGAATCGCCTGCTGGCATTGACCATCGATCTCCAGAACATCCTGTTCACGGCGTTCGAGCAGTTGCTGACCGCACGGATCGAGGGCGCAATTGCATCCGGCACTTATGATGTTGGACTGGAGACGCTGACGGCCGAGAGCTTCGTCGTGGCCGGTCGGCAGACGATCTACACTCATCCCGGCACGTCTGCCGAGACCCGGCTGCTCACAGTCACCCAGCGCGAGCGCAACCGTCCGGTCACACTCGATGAAGCGCTGGAGCGTCTGTCCGATCCTCGCGCGGTCCTTCTGGTCAACAGCCAGTCGGGCCGTGCCGCTGTGCAGGTCCCGGCCCGCAGTCTCATGCTCGACGATGGCGAGGTCGAACACCGGGTTCGCCTCATTCGCCCGACGGAATATCCCACCATACCGCTGGCAATGATGCCACAGACCCATTGGCGGGAAGCCGACCGCCATGCCTTCGCCCGGGCCTGGGAGGCCGAAGTCGCCGGGGTTCCGGAGTTCACCGACAGCGAGATCCACATCGTTGCCGGTTTACTGTTGCCGATCTGGAAGCGCCTGCCGAACGAGTCGGCACGGGTGTATCGGCTGCAGACCGACACCGGCGAGCGTATCATTGGCCGCAAGGTCTCACCCACGTGGGTCGCCAGTGCGCTGGAAGCCGGGACGTCGAGTCTTTCCCCAGACGCCGCCTTCGCCACGCTGATCGATGGCAAGACGATTCTCGATCTCGCCGAGGGTCTTCAGGTCAGACGCGTCCGCGTGATGGGCGCGAACCGCATCGAGCTAATCGGCTTCACCGACACGATGCGGGATCGGCTGCGCGCCTACGGCCTGTTCGGCGAGATCATTTCGTGGAAGCTGCGTTTCTTTGTGCCGGTCGATGCGACCGGTCCTGCGATCCTCGCCAAAGTTTTGGAGTGCTATCCGATTGCGCGCATCGCCGATCGGGCGGCGGCGTGACATGCGGCGCAATGCGGCTGAGCTGGCACATCGCCTCGCGCGCGAAGCCGAGGCGGTGTGCCGTCATTATCTCTCCAACGGACGTCGCATCGGCAATTACTGGCAGGTCGGCGACGTCAGGAACACGCCCGGCCGCTCGATGTTCGTCCGCCTGAAAGGCGTGGACACCGGCAGCCGCCCTGCCGGCAAATGGACCGACGCTGCAACCGGTGAGCACGGCGACCTGCTCGACGTTATCAAGGAAAGTTGCGGCCTGGTCGACTTCCACGATGTCGCCGAGGAGGCGCGACGCTTTCTGAGCCTGCCGCGATCCGAACCCCAATCGGACTATCGACCGCATCTGTCACCAGTACCAACCGGATCACAGGAATCGGTACGGCGGCTCTTCGCCATGTCGAAGCCAATTGTCGGCACGGTCGTGGAAACCTATCTACGGCAACGCGGCATCACCAACCTGCATGGCATCGACAGCCTGCGATTCCATCCGCACTGCTACTACCGTCCCGAGGCAGACGCCCCAACCGAAATCTGGCCCGCAATGATCGCGGCTGTTACCGATCTGAAAGGCGCAATCACCGGGGCGCACCGCACCTGGCTCGATCCGTCCGGGCGCGACAAGGCGCCGGTCGACACGCCACGCAGGGCGATGGGTTATCTTCTCGGGCACGCGGTCCGCTTCGGTCCGGCAAGCGACGTGATGGCGGCAGGCGAGGGCATCGAGACCATGCTGTCGCTCCGCTGCGTCATACCCTTCATGACGATGGTCGCAGCACTTTCGGCCGCGCATCTCGGAGCCATCCTGTTCCCGGCGGCACTACGCCGTCTCTATATCGTCCGTGACGACGATCCAGCCGGCGATGGCGCGATGAAAGCCTTGATCGACCGAACGCGGGTGGCCGGGATTGAGGCGATCGTGCTGTCGCCGCAGTATGGAGATTTCAATGAGGATCTGCGGAACTTCGACATCAACGCGCTGCGTGCAGCGTTGCGTATCCAACTCGCCCCTGAAGACGCCGTCCGGTTCTTGAGTACGAGCGTCTGGACCGGAACAGGGGATGCGGCTGGTACTCCGCCCTGACGGTGCGCCGTCGATCGCCAGGCCTTTCTCATTGCCGGAGAGAGCCGCGCTCACGGCCTTCTTGAGAGGGCGACCCTGCGGCAAGCGGTCCGGCCACGCAATGGCGTCCGCCGACTATTTTCCGTCGCGCCCTAAAGGGCGCTTTACATCGCGAAGCAAAATAGCCGGCTCCCGCCATCCTCCGCTTTGCTTCGGCCACTTCGCTGCGCTCCGCGGTGCAGGTCCGGACCGCCCGCCGCCTTTCGTCGCCGTGAAGGCCGCGATGAGCGCGACCGACCCGACAAAAGGGAAACCACCATGACGATCGAGCGCAACGAGACCGACTACGAGCAGCCATACGCCACGTCCCCAACCGATCACGTCCTTACCGAACTCCAGCTTCACGGCTACCGCCCCTTCCAGGACGAACCCGACCCGAGGCCGCTACCCGAAGCCCGTATCGTCGCGGCCGCCGTCGCCGACATCTTCGACGCACTCATCGCGAGCTTGAGCGAAACCCGCCTCGAACCCGACCTCGAGGATCTGCTCTGGTCGACCGTCAATCTCTTCCACCGCGCCAACGAACGCATCGAACGCGAACTCGACGACAACGAACAGACGCAGAAGCGCAGCCAACGTGACCAGGACGGCTCCGAAATCCGCTCGGTCGAACTGGAGCGTCTCACCGCCGAGGGCATGACGCTTATCGAGCGGCGCAACAGCATGGAATACTTCCGCGACCAGGCCGCCGACCACTTCGCACGCCAGACCGGATCGCACTGGCATCCGCGCAGCGGCTCGATAGTGAACCATCGCGCCCTGACCTCGGCTGTCATCGACAGTCGCGACTTCCTCGCCGCCAAACGCCGGGCCGAGACCGAGGTGCTAATGCCCGCCGGGCCGAAGATCGCCTTCACCGGCGGCCTCGACTGCAACGATCATCGCCTGATCTGGGACAAGCTCGACCAGGTCCATGCCAAACATCCGGACATGGTGCTGCTGCACGGCGGTTCACCGAAGGGTTCCGAACGTATCGCCGCCCGCTGGGCCGACCACCGCAAGGTTCCGCAAATCGCCTTCAAACCCGATTGGACCAAACACGCCAAGGCAGCACCCTTCAAGCGCAACGATCAAATGCTCGATGTGCTGCCGATCGGCGTCATTGCCTTTCCCGGCACCGGCATTCAGGAGAACCTGGCTGACAAGGCACGGAAGCTCGGCATTCCCGTCTGGAAATTCGGCAATAGTGGCGCGTAAGCGCCACCCCTCTCACCTCGAATATATAATGCACGCACCAAACTCGCTTGCGCAGCTGTGACGGTTGTTTCCTTCGGTCGTAAAGGGTCGCCTTGCCGCCTTGCGAAGAGGACGGAAATCGGGTGGCAGACCGAACGTCTCTTCTCCAAAGTCCATCGCATCGATCGATCCGATCGTCAGTTCAGACGACGAAGCAAAGAGGAAACAACATGTCGAGAGAAGATGAAAACAAGGCCATCGTCGGCCGCTGGTTCACCAAGTTCTGGGGTGAGACGTGCGATCTCGGAATCGTCGACGAACTCGCGGCGCCGGATATGCTCCTTCAGTACTCACTGCACGAGCCACGTCGGGGACGGGAAGACATCAAGGCTTTCATGACGGATTTCCGTAAGGCCTTTCCCGATCTCAATTTCTGGGGCGCGGCCGATCTAATCGCGGAGGGCGACTATGTGGTCGGCCGCTGGCAAGGGGGCGGGACGCACACCGGCCCCGCGTTCGGCGATTTCCTGGCCGGCTCCTTGCCCGCGAACACCGGTCGGAAAATGCGCTTTACCGGTACGACTGTTCTCAAGCTGAAAGACGGCAAGATCACCGAGGAAATCGGGCTCGACGACGGCGTCACCGCGCTGCAGCAGCTCGGGCTGATCAAGCTCGCCGCCTAGCTACGACAATCGAATTACCGGCCTTCCTGATTGCCGTCTCGAAGGCCGGCCACGGCGACACGTCAGCGCCACCGTTCAATCTCGGTCCCCATCGCGGCAGCGATCGGGCCGCTCTCCTGCATTGCTTGTTCATGCCTGAAACATGACCGTAAGGGATTCCAAACACCGATGGGATCGGTTATTCCTTGGAACGCGCCGTGGTGGTGGTGGAAGGCGCGACCCTTGCAACCTTTCTCAGGGGGCCATCACCATGCTTGTCATAGGCGTTCTTCTCAATATCGTCGGGCTTGGCATCTTCTGCTGGGCACTCTTCGCGCTCGCAATCCACGCATTGCCGTTCTTCGTCGGCATGACTGTGGGGATCTATTCATTTCAAGCCGGAGCAGGTCCGTTTGGTGCCATAGTTGTTGGCTTCGTTGCGGCCGGTTTCACATTCGTGATCGGGCGGTATGCTTTTTCCGTCGCGCGCTCTCCGATCGTGCGCCTGGTCATTGGGCTACTATTCGCGGTCCCGGCGGCACACGCCGGCTATAGTGTGACCCTTGCCCTTGCGCACCTCGGTATTCCCTCGGAATGGTGGCGGGAGTCGTTCGCCGTGCTTGGCGCAATCGCTGTCGGGGGCATCGCTTGGGCGAATGTGTCGATGCAGACCGACCCCGCTCTTACACCGGGCGCTGCACTTAGCCCTATTCAGCCACCGAATGGGGCGACGACCGCGAGCCGGTGACTATGCGTGTCTGTTATCTCTCGGTTGGCATGACGCTAATATCAGGGCGTCGTTGTTGATCGCGACATCGCGATCCTCTCTCACGCTTCGATTGGGCCGGGTGATCTCGTCGGCAGACTGCTCCCGAGGTTGCTGGCGGGTACGCTGGCTTCTTTCGGTTCGGAGACAAGGGGCCGCCTTTCTGCACGCCAGGTTTCCTTTTCCTTCGCCGGGAATGCGGGGCTTCTTGTTTGAGCCGATTGTTCGTTGGCACGTCTCCAAGATGCTGTTCAGCGCACGCGAGCACCTAACCTCTCATTGGCTAAATCTGGCCGAAGGCCGGCTGCGCCTCGATCGCCTGAACCGCAACGGCGGCGGTGAGACTTTCTTCCCCTGGGCTTCGCCCATTCCTCGCGAAACAAGAAAGTCTCACCGCCGCCATCCTCCGCTGCGCTGCGGCCCAAACGGGTGCGGCGTCGATCGCCTTCGGCTTTCAGATCGCCATCGAGGCCGCGGTGGTCGCGGGCTCGGAAACAGCAAGGAGAAGTGACATGGCTAACATCGGTTCATTCAAGAAGTCCGGCCAGGAATTCCAGGGCGAAATCGTCACCCTGAGCCTCCAGACTAAAGGCGTCCGCATCGTCCCCGAGACTGACCGGACCAACGAGAACGCTCCGAGCCACCGGGTCTACGTCGGTCGCGCCGAGATCGGTGCCGCCTGGTCGAAGCGCTCCAGCGAGGGCCGCGATTATCTCTCGGTCAAGCTCGACGATCCGAGCTTCACCGCCCCGATCTACGCCAACCTCTTCGACGATGAAGACGCCGAGACCTTCACCCTCATCTGGTCCCGCAGCCGCAAGCCCAACGGCGACTAAGTCGAGCCGAATACAGCGCCCCGCTCATCGGCGGGGCGCTCACGGCCGGCTTGAAGCGGCCTGCGATTTGCTCCCTCGGCTAGTTCGCTTGAGCAAGTCTCCCGGTTCAGCACCCAATGCTTCGGCAATTTGTCCAAGCACGGTGACGCTGGCCGATACATCGCCGCGTTCGATGGCGCCGACGTAACGAGCGCTCAAACCTGCGCGCTCGGCCAACTCTTCTTGCGTCAATTGTAGATCGTGGCGTTTCCGACGCATGTTCACCGCCATGACCTCTTTGAGATCCATAGCGATATGGGAACCCGAACCGGAACGATCGTTCTAGGAACGATCGTTCCTATTCGTCTCCGGATATGCTATTCCAGTTGAACGGGGAGGTGGATCGATCATTTCACGATCCGATGTTGATGGACGCCAAATCGTGCTGGTGGCCCTGATCAAAATGGGGCTAAAGTAAGTCTGTCAGGAAAAAAATGGCTTACAGGAAACTAGAATCATTCGCTCTATGGCGTACGCATGAAGAGACCGCCTTCAAATCCCGACGTTGCCGACCTAGCGCCAGCGGACTCCGTTCTCACGGTGTACGACGAGGAGCACATTATAACCTATCTGCGAATGCTTGATGCTGACGCGGAGGGTGCAGAATGGCGCGAAGTGGCAAAGCTGGTGCTACATATTGATCCGCAGCATGAGCCGGATCGCGCGAGGCGCGCGTTCGACACGCATCTGGCCCGCGCAAAATGGATGACCGAGCATGGATATCGCCACTTGTTGCGGGGCGGCGCATCAAATCCTAATCTCTGAAACGATTTTTTAGAAGAACTCTCTCTTCTTATGCGGCGTTCGATCAACTGCATCACGTGATGCAGAATCGAGGACTAGCTTCAACCATTGCTCCCCAAGATCATCGCGCCGCAATCTCGTAGCGCAATGGGGACAAGCATATGTCAGAGTTCAACTGGAGGTCGTCGGATGCCTACTATAATCGTGCTCAAGAAGCCGAATTAGCCGGATTCGCGTGGGAATGCCTGCGCCGTAACCCCGGTTTTCAACAGGATTATCGGAGTGCCTCGCCAGCCGATCTCGCCGTAAGCGCGGAGTTTCGCGATCGTTGGGGGTTGGCTTTTCGCAGCTGATCCCCATCAATCCTTCCTTGAACAGACCATCTTCTGGGCGCCGGAGGTTCTGCCGACGGTGATCCCAGTGCGGCCTGCGTCACTCGTAGGCTCGCATTCGCACGTCAGTCTGGACCTCAGCGACGTGAATAAAAGTCAGTTGCGGCAGGGCCCTGACGGGTGGCACGTTGTATTGAATCTGCGTGGAGTTGAGCACCGCGTTTGGTTTAAGGAAGCGCCGGTTGTTGCAGTAACCTATGCGGTCGAACTTCCCCTTGACCGCGATTTCGAATTCCGCGCGGATGCAGGCAGGCGCCTGTGGCGAGCCCTTAATGGCAGGCCTCCAGGAGCGTCGCTGCATGCGCTCTCCGAGAGCCGGCGCCGGCGACTGGCGCTCGCCCTGCGCGCGCTCGACGCGCGCATGGACGGCAGCACATATCGCGAAATTGCAGAAGTCCTGTTCGGCGCCAGGCGCATTTCCGAACGCGACTGGCGAACGCACGACCTGCGCAACCGAACGATTCGCTTGGTTCAAAGCGGTTTCGCACTGATGCGTGGCGGATATCGTGCGCTGCTGCGTCCACCATCTTCAAAGAAATAGCCGCTCTCGCGAGGGTGCCGAAAGTGGGCCCCCTTATCTTCGGCATCCCCCTTCGAGGCTCTGCTCCGCCATTGTGCCCGTCGACGCGCCGCCGACCTCGCTGGCGCTCCAGACGACCACGGAGCTTTTCAGATGTCCGATCCGAGCGCCGGCTTCCCGCCGCGATACCTGCGCACCGCCGAAGCCGCACGATTCCTCAGCCTTTCCGGCCGCACCCTGGAAAAGCACCGAACCTACGGTACCGGTCCGGCTTACCGAAAGATCGGTGGTCGGGTCGTTTACGCGATCGATGACCTCAAGGCGTGGGCGGACCGCGGCACCAAGACGTCAACCAGCGATCCCGGCGCCGGCACCGTGCTGCCGGCGAAACGCCATGCGCCCGTTTCTTATGCAGGGAAAGAGCGGCGCTAAACCATGTCGGACAGCAAATCCCCTGCCCAAGCTCGGCGCCGCTCGGAGCGCGATCAGCTCGATCTGTTTCATGCGCTACCAGGCGATTTGGCTGCGCGCGACGCGCAAGACCTGATGGCTTATCCGTTCTTCTCTCTAGCGAAGTCCAGGCGGATCGTACCGATCGATTTCCGCGCTGGCACGGTCACGATCCGTGTCGAAGCTGTGCCTGAACATGGGATGGCGACGATCTGGGATGCTGATGTTCTGATCTGGGCCGCATCGCAAATCGTTGAGGCCCGCGATGCCGGTCTGAAAACGTCCCGATTGATGGCGGCCACCCCATTCGAAATCCTGACCTTCGTCGGCCGTGGCACCAGCGTGCGCGATTACGATCGCCTCAAGGCTGCACTCGACCGACTTCAGTCGACCACGGTGATGACGTCGATCCGACAACCGACGGAACGACGGCGGCATCGTTTCTCCTGGATTAACGAGTGGAAGGAGACCGCCGATGCGCACGGCCACGCCAGGGGCATCGAGCTGATCTTGCCGGATTGGTTCTACACAGGCGTCCTGAACGATGCGCTCGTGCTGACCATCGACCGCGGCTATTTCGATCTCACCGGCGGACTAGAGCGTTGGCTTTACCGCCTCGTGCGCAAGCATGGCGGTCGTCAGAACGGCGGCTGGAGCTTCGATGTCGTGCATCTCCACGCCAAGTCCGGCAGCTTATCGGCAATCAAGCACTTCGCTTATGACCTGCGCCAGATCGTCAGTCGGCAGACGTTGCCAGGGTACAAACTTGTCATCACGCAGGACCCAAACGGCGCAGAGCGATTGAACTTTGCATCAACCGTGGTCGATCCGTTTGCAGAGCGCTTGCGAAAACGCGGGCTCGTACCTCACCCGGGGGACAACCTGTGAATTCCGTCGTGCTATCGGGGACCGCAACACTCGTGCCATCAAGGACCGGATCCTCGTGCTATCGGGGACCGGAATCGGAGTTAAAGTGCTGGCGCGTAACGTTTTCTCGCCCGCGTAACTCTACTAACAGGGAATCCTTCGGATTCCCTCTAACGGATCTCATCCGTTCGAAGCAGATGGGCGATGCCCAGCCGATAGCGCCGTCAACGCCAATCCGACGGCTCTCGCGCGAATGTCTCCGCTTAGAATTCCTGCAACGGCTCGCCACCGCGGCCGCTTGCTTTCAATGCCGCAAGCGCACGGAAGCAGCTCCGCCTTCGGCCAGCCTCAACGTCATTCAACAACATGGAGGTCCTTCGTGGAAGACCTGACGACGGTTGAACTCTTGTGGCTCGAAAAGCGTATCGAGAATCGGATTCGGTTCGGCCGCACTGTGGCGGAACAGATCATCGACCGGCGCCGGCGTATCCTGTCATTCGCGCCCGGCACTGTCTTTGCGTTCGTTCGATGGGCGTCCAACGACTTCGGTACGGTCATGTCGCGTATCGACATTCTGCGCGCCGCAACGCCCGGACAGCGCTATTCAACGGTGCCTTGGGTCACGCCCGGTGGTGACATTTTGTTACGGCTAACCGGCTGGCCAAAAGTCGAGCGTGTGCTGGAATTGATCGATGCCGTCGAAGCACTCGACATCCACCCGACCGACGTCGCGCCGGAATATTGGCATCACGTGCACAACCGCTTGTCCGTGAACGAGACGCCGCGGCCGTACACCCGCGGGCGCCATCAGGCATGGTTGCGTCGGCGGAGAATCGTGCCATGAGAAGCCGGACGGCGACAATTCTGATGACATTCACAGCTGTGGCGCTTGTCCTGTCGACGATGGGGGAGGCGACGCCAGCCTACATTTGGAACGCCTCGAAGAGCGTTCCGATCGGTCTCTATCACGTCCAGCCCGTTGGCAGGCTTGTCGTCACCGAACTCGTGGCCGTCCGACCGCCCGAGCCGCTTGCGACCTTTCTCGATCTGAACGGCTATCTGCCGATCGGCATTCCCATGCTCAAGCGCGTGCTGGCACTTCCGGGACAGACGGTCTGCAGGAGCGGGCCCACGGTCTCCGTCGACGGGATCGACATGGGAGAAGCACTGGCACGCGATAGCCGCGGCCGTCCCTTGCCCGTCTGGCAAGGATGTCGCGCCATCGGTGCGGACGAGCTCTTTCTCATGAACTGGCAATCGGAAGACTCTCTGGACGGTCGCTACTTTGGGGTTGTTCCCAATTCATCGGTCATCGGCAAGGCACTGCCTGTGTGGACCAGAGAGGAGTGATCGTGATCGCCCTTACCCAAGAATTTGCCATTCCCCTGTTCGATCGAATGCAGCACCATTCCTCCGTCTCGACCATCTTCGCGACCGCCGGCGCGCTAGACCGGCGGGATAGCGCTTCGCCCTTGACGCCCGCGCGCACGATGGCAGCCTTGCGATCTCTTGGGCCGACGGCGTGCATCGTCGCGATTCTCGCATTCCCAGTGCTGTTAAGCGTTGCGGCGCATGCCGAGCGAGCGTCGTCGGCCGCGCATCGAGCGATCGGTTTGTCCATCGATCCCTTCGCGGCTTTTATCACCGAGGCGTCCAAGCGCTTCGTTGTGCCGGAGCATTGGATACGGTCGGTGATGCGCGTCGAGAGTGCTGGCGAAGTGCGGGCGCGATCGCAAAAAGGCGCAATGGGGCTGATGCAGATCATGCCGCAGACGTGGTCAGATTTGCGTGCTCGATATGATCTTGGTGCCGATCCCTACGATCCGCGCGACAATATTCTGGCGGGCGCCGCATACATCCGCGAACTGTACCAACGATTTGGTACGCCGGGTTTCCTCGCCGCCTACAATGCAGGGCCTGGACGCTATGAAAATCATCTCACGACGGATCGACCGCTGCCGGATGAGACCCAAGAATATGTTGCGAGGCTCGCAGCGACGATCGAAGGCAAACAGACCGGCGGAAAGATCGCTATCATGGCGAAGTCGCCAACTTTGGCTAGCTCACCGCTGTTCATTGTGCGCATTGCGAGCATCTCAACGGTCGATCGGCCATCGCCCGACGTCCGGCCAGACCGTCGATCAAGTGGTCGTGCCGTTGTCGATCTATCGGCGCTCGTGCCGCAGTCGAGCAACCTGTTCGTGCACCTCGCCAGCCAGGTCCGATCGAAATGATCCAGATCGTGCTTCATCGCAGTCTGTCGTTGGTCATCGCATGTTCTGATTGGATGCAGTTGGAATGGGGGGATACGAGCCACGGATGGCAAGATAAAAGCCCCGACGTTCGTCCGGGGCATGTGGTTGGTGGGATTGAGAGTTTTGGGCATTGGGGCAGGGGTGCCTGCTGGCGCCGACATTGCAAAGTTCAACGAATTCAACGCATCGAGCGCCATCGGTCATCGTTTTACGGATGTCGACGGCCGTGACGGTACGAGACGACGAGATCAATGTTCGGCCGGGTCGCATCCGGCACGGAAACCGGGGCGCCAAACGTCCAAAGAGCTTCGTCGGCCAGGTCATGCGCGCCGCCAGGAAAGCCGGACATACAGGCAAGGAGTTTGGGCGCGGCAGGAGTAAGGGCAGTTCGACGTTTGGGCGGGGTCGGCGTGCCGCGCTCGCGCTTGCTGCGCGTTCGCCAGGTCGGCGGGTCGTCGTCATGGCTCGGATCGTTCGCCATCAGGGCAAGCGATTTCGCTCGGCGCCACTTTCGAAACACGTCGCGTATCTCAAACGTGAGGGCGTCACCCGCGATGGCGCCGACGCGCGAATGTTCGGTGCGACCACGGAAGATGCCGACACCAAGGCCTTTGCGGAGCGGTGTGAGGATGATCGGCATCATTTCCGTTTCACGGTTTCGGCTGAGGACGCGACCGAGATGGCTGACCTCCGCACCTTCACTCGCGAACTGATGGCCGATGCCGAACGTGACCTCGATACAAGGCTGGACTGGGTGGCGGTGGATCATTGGAACACCGACAATCCTCATGTGCATGTCCTTGTGCGCGGCCGCGCTGATGATGGCAGAGATCTGGTCATCAGCCGCGACTACATCACCCGCGGGTTCCGGGCCCGCGCTGAAGAGCGCGTCACGCTGGAATTAGGTCCGCGAACCGAGCTGGAAATTCGTTCCGCGTTGGAAAAGGAAGTCGAGGCTGAGCGCTGGACCGGGCTCGACAGGGTGCTCCGCGGCGCTGCGGATGATGGAGCCGGTGTGGCTGATCTCAGACCAAGCGCCCCCGACAGCGATCCCGAACTTCGGAGGTTGATGATTGGACGAGCCGCCAGGCTCGAACGACTCGGTCTGGCCGAGCAAGTCGCTCCCGGATGCTGGACGTTGAAGCCTGGAATTGAGGGAACGCTACGAGATCTCTCAATCCGCGGGGACATCATCAAAACCATGCATCGCGCGGTCACAGGTGCCGGACGTGAGCCCGACTTGACGGGGTTCGCCTTGCATGGTGACCAAGCTGCCGACCCAGTGCAAGGTCGACTTGTCGCTCGGGGGCTCCATGACGAACTGCGAGGCACGGCCTATGCGGTTATTGACGGCGTCGATGGGCGCACGCACCACCTCGTTTTTTCCGATCTGGAGGTGACCGGAGACGCCAAACCTGGTGCGGTGGTCGAGATGCGTGCCTACGAGGACGGCCAGGGGCGCAAACGCTCGTCGGTTGCGACGAGATCGGATCTGACGATCGAGGCGCAAGTCACAGCGCCGGGTGCGACCTGGATCGATCGCCAGCTTCTTGCGAAGGAAGCCACATTCAGCGGAAGCGGATTTGGCGCGGAGGTGAGGGAGGCGATGGATCGCCGCCTCGATCATCTTGCCGAAGAAGGGCTCGTTCGTCGACAGGGACAGCGGGTCATCTTCACTCGAGATCTGCTGGATACATTGCGGAAACGGGATCTGAACGTCGCCGCGGCAAAGCTTTCCGCCGAGACTGGACTCGCCTACCGCCCGTCAGTGGAGGGTGAACATGTCGCCGGGGTCTACCGCCAACGCCTTACCCTGAGTTCGGGCCGCTTTGCGATGATCGACAATGGGCTCGGTTTCCAGCTCGTGCCGTGGCGTCCAGCATTGGAACAGCAGCTTGGCCGGCAGGTCAGCGGTGTATTGGCGCCGGGTGGAAACGTCGATTGGAGTTTTGGGCGTAAACGCGGACTGGGATTGTAGGCTGCGATTGATGCCCGACCGTCCGAATTGTACGCCACTGCATCGCAACGCACGCCTTGCGCGTTTCCACTCTTGTCTCTCGCGGGTGCCATCTCTTGATCGTCGGTATGTCCGCGACCAAGATTCTTTGGGGTCAGATCATCGTTGTCGTCGCAATCGCGCTCATCGCCATGTGGGCGGCGACACAATGGGTGGCGTGGAAGCTTGGCTACCAACCACAACTCGGACTGCCATGGTTCGAACTCCTACCGGGCGTGCCGGTCTACCTCCCGCCGGCCTTCTTCTGGTGGTGGTACGCCTACGACGCCTACGCGCCGCATGTCTTCGTCGAGGGCGCCTATATCGCCGCGTCAGGTGGTTTCATCTCAATCGCAGCTGCCATCGGAATGTCGGTATGGCGGGCCCGCGAGGCGAAGATCGCCGCAACGTATGGCTCGGCCCGCTGGGCGACTCCATCTGAGGTCCATGTCGCCGGCCTCGCCGCGCCTGATGGCGTCGTGCTCGGCCGGCTCGATCACAACTACCTGCGCCACGATGGCCCGGAACATGTGCTGTGCTTCGCGCCGACCCGGTCCGGCAAGGGTGTAGGCTTGGTGGTGCCAACCCTGCTGACATGGCCGGGCAGTTGCATCGTGCACGACATCAAGGGTGAGAACTGGACTCTGACATCGGGCTTCCGCGCCCGACACGGTCGCGTGCTGCTGTTCGACCCGACCAACACGAATTCGGCGGCGTACAATCCGTTGCTGGAAGTGAGACGGGGGGAATGGGAAGTGCGCGACGTCCAGAACGTCGCCGATGTGCTGGTGGACCCTGAGGGATCGCTCGAACGGCGGAACCATTGGGAGAAAACCAGCCATTCCTTGCTGGTCGGCGCCATTCTCCACGTCCTCTATGCCGAACCGGACAAGACGCTGGCGGGTGTTGCCGGCTTTCTCTCCGATCCGAAGCGGCCGATCGAGGCCACACTTCGGGCGATGATGACGACGGCGCATCTTGGCGAAGCCGGGCCGCACCCGGTTATCGCCTCGGCGGCGCGGGAACTTCTCAACAAGAGCGAGAACGAGCGATCTGGAGTGCTTTCAACCGCGATGTCGTTCCTCGGGCTCTATCGCGACCCCGTCGTGGCGAAAGTGACCCGCCGCTGCGACTGGCGTATCCGCGATTTGGTTGAAGGTGACCGACCTGCGACCCTTTACCTGGTCGTGCCGCCATCCGACATTAGCCGGACCAAGCCACTTGTGCGTCTGATCCTCAATCAGATCGGCCGGCGTCTGACGGAAGATCTGCACGCGAAAGGACGCCGCCATCGGTTGCTGCTGATGCTCGACGAGTTTCCGGCGCTCGGCAGACTCGATTTCTTCGAGTCGGCGCTGGCGTTTATGGCCGGATATGGCCTCAAGAGCTTCCTGATTGCGCAATCGCTGAACCAGATCGAAAAGGCATATGGGCCGAACAACGCCATTCTCGACAACTGCCATGTGCGCGTATCCTTTGCCACCAATGACGAACGCACCGCAAAACGCGTCTCCGATGCGCTCGGGACTGCGACCGAGATGCGGGCGATGAAGAACTACGCCGGCCATAGGCTCAGCCCTTGGCTCGGCCATTTGATGGTCTCACGACAGGAGACGGCGCGACCGCTGCTTACGCCCGGCGAGGTGATGCAGCTGCCGCCCGACGATGAACTGGTGCTGGTCTCAGGCGTCCCACCGATCCGCGCAAAGAAGGCGCGCTATTTCGAAGATCCGCGATTGATCGAGCGCGTGCTGGCGCCACCGGCTGCGAGTGAGCGAGGCGGTGCTCCTTCGGTCGATGACTGGAGTTTATTGCCGCTTCCAGCTGTCAGCGCTGGTCGGGAAGTCAATTCCTCGGCAGAGACGCAAATCGATGATCCCGCGAATAGCGGCATCCGCCGTGAACCCGAGCTCCCTCAACACGAGGACGTCGTACCGGAGCAGGTAAAAGCAGAACCGGAATTCGTGTTCGGAGAGGACGATACTGATGACGACGCAGCGCGCGCCCGCGCGCTTCGCCAGCAGGCTCGTGGTTTGGCCCGTCAAGCCGCGATGGATCCAGGCGACGGCATGGATCTCTAGGGACTGCCCGATGCGAACCAAGCATACATTTCGTCTGCCACCGGATCTCGCGGGACAACTCGCCGACTATGCCAACCGCAAGCGCGTGCCGCAGGCGCTCGTCGTCGAAACGGCACTCTCCTCGTACCTGTCGCCGGATAATTCAGAGCGGATGGAGGCGGCACTCGGCCGCAGGCTTGATCGCCTGACGCGACAGGTCGAGCGGTTGGAGCGCCACCTCACGATCTCGAACGAAGCATTAGCCCTCTTCGTGCGTTTCTGGCTCACGGTCACGCCACCGTTGCCGGATACGGCACAGCCAGCGGCCCAGGCCAAAGGCCGCGAGCGCTATGAGGGCTTTGTCGAGGCGCTCGGGCGACGGCTGGCCAAGGGGCAAAGCCTGGCCCAAGAAATATCGCAAGACGTGATTCACAGGGATGGTGGATCAGACCGGACAGATAGTTCCTCCTAGGCGATCCCGCCGTCGCCCTGCCTTTCTACGCCAGAGCACTACGCCTGATCTGATCTTGTTGCGCGGTCGCCCATCCTGCCTCTTCTAATCATCCCCGACATCACGACCGTAACTCGCGGTCGCCACGCTGGGGACGCAAGTGGCAATTCACCATCTCAATCAAGAGGCGACCTCGCGTGGCGCGCGCATGCTGCGCACCGCACTTGGTCCAGCCATCGCGCTGTTCCTGGAAGACCCTGAGGTCGTCGAGGTCATGCTTAATCCCGACGGTCGGCTCTGGATCGATCGGCTGGCGGGTGGTCTTGTCGATACCGGCGAACGTTTGTCGCCAAACGATGGCGAACGTATCGTGCGCCTCGTCGCGCACCATGTTGGTGCCGAGGTGCACCCAGGTTCGCCGCGTGTTTCCGCCGAGTTGCCCGAAACCGGCGAGCGGTTTGAAGGCTTGCTCCCGCCGGTCGTGGCGGCACCGGCCTTTGCGATCCGCAAGCCTGCGGTCGCGGTCTTCACACTCGATAACTACGTCGCTGCCGGTATCATGCGCGCGGGGCAGGCCGAGACATTGCGCACGGCCGTGGCCGATCGCCGCAATATCCTGGTGGCCGGCGGCACTTCGACCGGCAAGACCACACTCACCAATGCGCTGCTGGCGGAAGTCGCAAAGACCACCGATCGGGTCGTGCTGATCGAGGACACCCGCGAACTCCAATGCAAGGCCCCGAACCTTGTTGCGCTGCGTACCAAGGACGGCGTTGCCTCGCTTTCCGATCTGGTTCGCTCTTCGCTGCGGTTGCGGCCGGATCGCATCCCGATCGGCGAGGTGCGCGGCGCGGAAGCACTCGACCTGCTGAAAGCCTGGGGAACCGGGCATCCGGGTGGCGTTGGCACCATCCATGCGGGCTCTGCACTGGGTGCGCTCCGCAGGATGGAGCAGCTCATTCAGGAAGCCGTCGTCACCGTTCCCCGCGCTCTGATCGCCGAAACCATTCAATTCATCGCCGTACTGGCTGGCCGCGGGTCTAATCGGCGTCTCGCTGAGCTCGCTCGCGTCGAGGGGCTTGGCTCCGATGGCGATTACGTCCTTCACGCTGCCGGAGACCAACCATGACTCAAGAACTTCGTCGTATCCATCGCTGTGTCGCAACGACGGCAATCACCTGCGCCGTCGCTCTGAGTTCAATTCCTGCCTGGGCGGCGGGCTCGAACATGCCGTGGGAACAGCCGCTAAACCAAATCTTGCAATCGGTCGAAGGGCCCGTCGCCAAGATCCTCGTCGTGATCGTCATTATCGTCACGGGTCTCTCATTGGCCTTTGGCGATACGTCAGGCGGTTTCCGGCGGTTGATCCAGATCGTGTTCGGCCTGTCGATCGCATTCGCGGCGAGCTCCTTCTTCCTGTCGTTCTTCTCCTTCGGTGGCGGAGTGCTGGTGTGATGGAAGGGTCCGAACCGATCCTTGGCTTCAGTGTGCCGGTGCATCGCGCCCTGACCGAACCGATCCTGCTTGGCGGCGCGCCACGTGCGGTCGCCATCCTCAACGGCACGCTGGCGGCAGCACTCGGTCTGGGTCTGCGGCTGTGGATCGCTGGAATCCTGTTGGGAGTGATTGGGCAGGCCGCGGCGGTATGGGCAGCGAAGCGCGACCCGCAATTTGTCGACGTGGTGCGCCGGCATCTTCGCATCGCCGGCTATCTGGGAGCGTGAGCCGATGATGAACCTCGCAGAATATCGCCGAGCAACTACGCAACTTGCAGATTTCTTGCCCTGGGCGGCAATGGTCGATGAGGGAGTGGTCCTCAACAAAGACGGTTCGTTCCAGCGCACCGCGAAGTTTCGTGGTCCGGATCTGGATTCCGCGGTGCCGGCCGAACTGGTCGGGGTCGCCGGCCGCTTGAACAACGCATTCCGACGGCTGGGTTCGGGCTGGGCGGTCTTCGTTGAGGCGCAGCGTCATGCGGCCGGCCGATATCCGCAAAGTCAATTTCCCGATGTGGCTTCAGCATTGGTTGACCTCGAACGCCGGGAGGAATTCGAAGAGGAGGGTGCCCATTACGAGTCGAGCTATTTCCTCACCTTCCTTTATCTCTCGCCACCCGAAGACGCCGCGCGGGCCGAGCGCTTTCTTTACGAAGGACGCGATCGCCAAGAAGGCGCGGATGCCCGCGAGGTTTTGCGCGGTTTTATCGATCGCACCGACCGCGTTCTCCAACTCGTCGAGGGCTTCATGCCCGAGATCCGGTGGCTCGATGACACGCAAACGCTGACCTACCTCCATTCAACCGTCTCGACCAACCGCCAGCGCGTTCGCGTGCCCGAGATCCCGATGTATCTCGATGCATTGCTGGCGGACCAGCCGTTGACCGGAGGTCTTGAGCCGTCGCTCGGTGACAAGCATCTGCGTGTTCTCACCCTAGTCGGGTTCCCGACCGCCACGACGCCGGGGATTCTGGACGAACTCAATCGGCTGGCCTTCGCCTATCGGTGGTCGACCCGCGCGATCATGCTCGACAAGACCGACGCGACCAGGCTGCTGGTCAAGATTCGGCGCCAATGGTTCGCCAAACGTAAATCGATCGCCGCAATCCTCAAGGAGGTGATGACTAACGAAGCGTCAGCGCTCGTCGACACCGATGCCCATAACAAAGCAATGGACGCCGATGCCGCGCTGCAGGAGCTCGGATCAGACGCGATCGGGCAGGCGTTCATCACCGCGACAGTAACGGTATGGGATGATGACCCGCGGGTTGCTGACGAAAAGCTCCGGCTGGTCGAGAAAGTCATCCAGGGGCGTGACTTCACCTGTATGGCGGAGAGCGTCAACGCCGTGGAAGCCTGGCTCGGCTCGCTTCCGGGACACGCCTACGCCAACGTGCGCCAACCCCCGGTCTCGACGCTCAATCTCGCCCACATGATTCCGCTGTCGGCGGTTTGGGCCGGGCCTGTGCGCGACGAGCATTTCGATGGACCGCCTCTGTTATTCGGCAAGACCGAAGGTTCAACCCCGTTCCGCTTCTCGCTGCATGTCGGCGATGTCGGACATACGCTGGTGGTGGGACCGACCGGCGCCGGCAAATCGGTACTGCTGGCGCTAATGGCGATGCAATTTCGGCGCTATGCGGGAAGCCAGATATTTGCGTTCGACTTCGGCGGTTCTATCCGCGCCGCGGCACTCGCGATGAATGGCGATTGGCACGATCTCGGCGGCGCATTGTCCGATGATGCGAGCGAACCGGTCGCGCTCCAGCCCCTGGCCTTGATCGACGATGCGGCGGAACGCGGCTGGGCAGCGGAATGGATCGCAAACATCCTCGAGCGGGAAAAGATCAGCATCACGCCGGAAGCAAAAGACCATCTCTGGTCCGCGCTGTCATCACTGGCTTCTGCACCAATCGCCGAGCGCACGCTGACCGGTCTGTCGGTCTTGCTGCAATCACAGGGACTGAAGCGGGCGCTACAACCTTATTGCTTGGGCGGTCCCTATGGTCGCCTGCTCGACGCCGAGGCCGAACGGTTGGGCGAGGCCGAAGTCCAGGCGTTCGAAACCGAGGGTCTGATTGGGACCGCTGCAGCGCCCGCGGTACTCGCCTATCTCTTCCACCGGATTGAGGGCCGCCTCGACGGGCGGCCGACCCTGCTGATCGTCGATGAAGGCTGGCTTGCGCTCGACGACAAGGGCTTCGCGGGACAGCTCCGCGAGTGGTTGAAGACGCTGCGCAAGAAGAATGCGTCGGTCATTTTTGCTACGCAATCCCTGTCGGACATCGATGGTTCGGCCATCGCTCCGGCCATCATCGAGAGTTGTCCGACGCGGCTGTTCCTGCCGAACGAGCGCGCGATCGAGCCCCAAATAACCGCTATTTATCGCCGCTTCGGCTTGAACGACCGCCAGATCGAGATCCTCGCTCGGGCAACGCCGAAACGCGATTATTACTGCCAATCGCGGCGCGGCAATCGACTGTTTGAACTCGGTCTCGGCAAGGTCGCGCTGGCTTTTACTGCCGCCTCGTCCAAGTCCGATCACGCAGCGATCGAAAAGGTCCTCGCCCAACATGGCCGCGATAGTTTCGTTGCCGGCTGGCTCGCTCACCGCGGCGTCGGGTGGGCTGCTGACATCATCCCAAATCTCTCGGCTGGAGGATCACTGTCATGAGCATCCGTCATCTCGTGGCGGCGAGCGCCATCGCAATCTCCATCGTCGCAGCGGCTACCCCCTCTTCGGCGCAGGTTGTGGTGTTCGACCCGAACAACTACGCGCAGAACGTACTTACTGCCGCTCGGGCGCTGCAGCAGATCAACAACCAGATCACGTCGCTGCAGAATCAAGCCCAGATGCTGATCAACCAGGCGCGAAACCTCGCCAACCTGCCGTTTTCGTCATTGCAGCAGCTTCAGCAGTCAATCCAGCGCACCCAACAGCTTCTGAACCAGGCCCAGCGGATCGCCTACGACGTCCAGCAGATCAACAACGCCTTTTCCACGACTTACGCGCCGGCATCGGCATCCGTATCCAACCAGGCGCTGATATCAAACGCGCAGTCCCGCTGGCAGACTTCAGTCGCCGCACTTCAGGACGCGCTCAAGGTTCAAGCCGGTGTTGTCGGCAATCTCGATACCAACCGCACTCAGACGTCTGCGCTGGTGACGTCGAGCCAGTCGGCGACCGGTGCGCTACAGGCGACGCAAGCTGGTAACCAGTTGATGGCCCTGCAGGCTCAGCAACTTGCCGATCTGACTGCGACCGTCGCCGCTCAAGGTCGGGCACAGAGTTTGGAAACGGCCCAACGCACCGCTGCACAGGACCAAGGCAGGGAGCAGCTCCGTCGCTTCCTGACACCTGGCGTCGGCTACCAGCCCACTACTGTTCAGATGTTCCACTAATGATACCGCACCTCACACCTCGTCAGCTCGCGCGGATCGCAGCCGTCAGCTTTGTCGTGTTGATCGCCGCATTAACGATCGTGCGGAGCCGGCATAGCGAACAGGCCGTCCTTCCTGCACCGCTTGAGCACGGCGACGCGCAGGGACTTGTCCACGAGCTCGCACGCTGCCGAACGATCACATCAGATGAAGCCGCTGCGCTCGAGACCTGCCGGCGCGTATGGGCCGAGAACCGTCGTCGGTTCTTTGGCGCAGAGAGACCTCCGCAATCGTCAATCGATCCGGTTCTGAATGCGCCCGCTGCGCCGGTGAAGAACCAAGACCGGGTCTTGCCACGCGAAGTCGAACCTCAACAGGGCGAGGCACGCTGATGGGCGGTACCGGCGTCATCGACAGCTTTCTCTCGGTCTTCACCAGTTATATCGATTCAGGCTTCGGGTTGCTCAGCGGTGAGGTGGCATTCCTCGCCACAACTCTTGCAGCAATCGACATCACTCTCGCGGCCCTATTCTGGAGCTGGGCAGCGGACGAGGACATCATTGCCCGACTGGCGAAGAAGACGCTGTTCGTCGGCGTGTTCGCCTACCTGATCGGTAACTGGAACAATCTGGCTCGCATTATCTTCGAGAGTTTTGCCGGGCTTGGCCTCAAGGCGTCCGGTACCGGCATGTCCACCTCGGATCTCCTGAGCCCTGGTCGCGTCGCACAGGTAGGGATCGACGCCGGACGTCCGATCCTCGATTCGATCTCTGGCCTGATGGGATACATCAGCTTTTTCGAGAACTTCGTGCAGATCGTGGTGCTGTTGTTCGCCTGGATTGTGGTGCTGCTGGCTTTCTTCATCTTGGCAATTCAGCTCTTTGTCACCCTGATCGAGTTCAAGCTGACCACGCTGGCTGGCTTCGTGCTGATCCCGTTCGGCCTGTTCGGCAAGACGGCGTTCGCCGCAGAACGGGTGCTCGGCAATGTCATCTCGTCGGGCGTCAAGGTTCTGGTGCTCGCCGTCATCGTCGGTATCGGCTCGACTTTATTCTCTCAGTTTACGACGGGATTCGGGGGCAATCAGCCGACCATCGAAAGTGCCATGTCCATGGTGTTGGCGGCGCTTTCTCTGTTGGGCCTCGGCATTTTCGGCCCCGGTATCGCCAACGGCATTGTCTCCGGAGGTCCGCAACTCGGTGCTGGCGCCGCAATCGGGACCGGTGTCGCTGCGGGTGGAGTGGTCGCCGCGGGCGTGGCTGGTGCCGGGCTCGCTGCGGGAGCTGCAGGTGGAGCACTAGCTGGCGCGGCCCGAGGCAGTGCGTCAGTTTTCGCCGCCGCTTCAAATATCGCGAGCCCTCTCCGTCGTACTGCGGGAGCAGCAGCGTCGAGTGCTGGTGAAGTAGGGCAGGGCGCAGCTTCCAGTGGGTCACCTTCCGCCAGTGGGCCGCCAGCCTGGGCAACACGTATGAAGCGCGCGCAGACCATGAGCCACGGTGCCTCCGCGGCAACCCATTCCGTTCGCTCCGCCGATCATGCGGGTGGCGGTGCGTCCGTCGATCTCTCCGAAGGTGAAAGCTGATGTTCAAACGTTCCTCCGTCCGTTACGGACGCATGCCTGAGCCCGAAACCCCCTATCAGAAGGCGGCA